>DKBD01000133.1:0-13226 GCA_002451055.1 Nitrospira sp. UBA6909
GAGCGGAAGCAGGCCCGGGCAAAGATTCTGAAGGCGCTCGGGGCCTGGGAACCAACGTTCAAGAACAATACAGAAGTCGATCGGTATCAGGTGTGGAACTTCCTGTCCGTCCAGCATGAGGCGACATCGGGATATAACGACTCCATCCTCGAGGTCGGGCATCCTTGGGGCTTCCGAGTGCATGGCGGGATCCGTAACGGCTTCGGGGATCGCCAGACGCACAATTTTTCTGCCATTATCCCTGATCTGCACGCTTTCTATAATCAGCAGCAGTTCATCGTCGGCGGGTCGTTTAAGCTGCTGCGCGGCTTTATGATCAACGACGAGTATGCGGACTTGCAGAAGGCCGAGCTCGCCGGGCCGCAGGCGGAGATTCAGGTGGCGCAGAAACGGCAGGATCTCTATCTGGCCGGGGCCGTGCAATACTGGGATTGGCAGCTGGCGGTCAAGCAGGCAGAGGTGCAGAAGCAAAACCTGGCCGTGGCCGAAGCCAGACTTGCTCAGGTCGAAGGTCGGGCCAAGGCCGGTACAATTGCCCCGCTCGATGTCGCCGAGGCGGGACAAGCGGTTCAGCGCCGCCGGGAGGTCGCCATCGCCGCACAACGGAAGGTGGAGTACGAGCAATACAATCTGTCTCTCTTTCTCTGGGAGAACGGCGAGCCGGTGACGCCGCGGCCGGAATGGGCACCGGAGTTTCAGGGCGAGACGCCGCTGCCGACCCAAGAAGAGATCGCGGCCTATAAAGTCGAGGCGAAGGAAGATCGGCCGGAAGTACGAAACTACTACATCGAAGCCAAGATGAACAATATCGATCTGAAGCTGGCCAAGAACTACCTGCTGCCCAAATTGAATTTTGATGGGGGGCGAATGGATACCCCCGGTGACTGGATTGTCGGAGTGGGGTATCGGTACGGAGCGCAGTTTGCGATGCCGCTGTTCCAGCGGGAAGGACGTGGGAAGGTCATGTATGCGGAAGCGGACCAGCAACAATTGGTGTTGAAGCAGCTGTACGCCGAGCAAGGAGTCAGTCTCGACGTGGACAACTGGTTCTCGGCGATCGTCCGTGCGAGAGATCGGGTGAAGGCGGCGACGGAAGGGCTGCGGCTGGCCAAGACGTTGGAGGAGGGCGAGCGTAAACGGTTCGATATGGGTGCCACCAACATTTTATTTGTCAACATGCGCGAGCAGAACGCCGTTGAAGCGGCGTATGAACTCTATCGTGCCCAGTACGATTATGTGCTGGCACGCGGAGGTCTCCTCTGGGCCAGGGGCGCCTTGTCGAAGCCAATGGCGGACCCCGTCTTGGCCAAGTATGGGAACCCGCTGACAGCGGCGGGCAAAAACGGCTACAAGCAACCGGGACGGGATTAATTCGGCAACAAAGGAGCATTCATTCGTGATCACTTTGTTGGTGGCCTTGCTAGTCTGGTTGCCAGTGACTGTTCTGGCGGATACTTCAGCAGTCATGGGACCACAGAGTTCGACTCCGGTGCGGACAGCCCCTTTGACGATTGAAGAGGTGCTGGCGAGAATTGAGCTGACACATCCGCTCCTCCGGGCATCCGGGCTTGAACGGGCGCAGGCCAGGGCGAAAGTCCTGAAAGCGTTGGGTGCATGGGAGCCGAAGTTTCGAAACGAGCTCGAGGTTGACCGATATCAAACATTCAATCTTACGAACGTTTCAGGTGTGCCCAATACCCTGACGGGTGGCTATAACGATACCATGCTCAAAGTCGGGCACCCCTGGGGGGTCCATGTGTTCGGAGGTATCCGTCACGGATTTGGGGATCATGCGACTCTCAATGGCTCCGGTGGCCCCATCCTTCGTTCTCCACAAACTGGCCCCGTGGCGTTCCCTCAAGACCTCCAGCTTTTCTATCCGCAGCAAATGCTGATCGTAGGCGGAAACTTTAATCTTCTGCGCGGCTTCATGATCAACGACGAGTATGCCGAATTTCAACAGGCCGAACTTGCGGGGCCGCAGGCGGAGATCCAGGTCGCGCAGAAACGGCAGGATCTCTATCTCGCCGGGGCCGTGCAGTACTGGGATTGGCAGGTGGCGGTCAAGCAGGCTGAGGTGGTGAAGCAAGCGCTGGCTGTTGCGGAAGCTCGATTCACCCAGGTCGAGGGCCAGGCCAAGGCCGGCAAGGTCTCCCCGCTCGATGTCGTCGAGGCTGGCCAAGAGGTTCAGCGACGCCGTGAGTCCGCGATCGCCGCGCAACGGAAGGTGGAGTATGAACAGTACAAGCTGTCCCTCTTTCTTTGGGAGGACGGTGATCCGGTGACACCGCGAATGGAGTGGGCGCCAGAATTCACGGGAGAAACGCCGTTGCCCACCGAGGAGGAGATCGTTTCGGACAAGGTGGCGGCCAAGGAAGACCGGCCGGAAGTGCGGGACCTCGCCATTGAACTTCAGAAGAACGAAATCGACCGTAAACTGGCGAAGAATAATTTGCTCCCCAAGCTCTCGTTTGAGGGGGGGCCGGCGGTCGGTGGTATCTATTGGATTGGAGGGTTCGGCTACAATATGCGCCTTCGCTTCAGTATGCCGTTGTTCAATCGAGAGGCTCGTGGCAAAGTGGCCCACGCGGAAGCCCAGCAAGAACGACTGACGTATGAGCTATGGAACCTCCAGCAAAAAGTCAGTCTCGATGTCGACAACTGGGTATCTGCCATCGTGCGGGCCAGAGACCGAGTGAGGGCCGCCTCGGAAGCCTACCGATTGGCCAAGGTACTGGAGGAGGGTGAACGCAAGCGGTTTGACTTTGGTGCCAGCAATATCTTGTTCGTGAATACCAGGGAACAAAATGCCGTGGAGGCGGCCTACGAGTTGTACCGTGCCCAGTACGATTATGTGTTGGCGCGAGGGGGTCTCCTCTGGGCGAAAGGGGCCTTGTCGAAGCCTATTTCAGATACCGTGTTGGAAAAGTATGGCGATCCGCTCACGTCGGCAGGCTCGTCCGGCCACAAATCGCAGGGACGTGATTAAGTCATCATTGGTGGGACAAAGACCGATCCCTCATTTTTAAATTACAGGGGGTGTTCATGAAAGAGCTTTACGGATCGAACTATCCGAACCTGTTTCAAGCGCTGATGAGACAACTCTCTGTGGCCGCGCGTGTGGAGAGAAAGATCCTCCTCGTGATCATGGCCTATGCTCTCGCGATCGGACTCTTCTCACTCATTGTCCCACTGACCATTCAAGAGATGGTCAGTACATTCTCGTATGCCGTACAGCCGGTCATGATTTGGACGTTGACCGGTATCATGTTGGCGGTTCTGTTGTTCGTCGGCATATTCAAGGCGTTCCATTTCTATGCCGTGGATATCGTGCAACGGCGTATTCTNNTGGTGAACATCGTCGTCGGCGGGACGGTCGGCATGGCTCTGCTGGTGGTGTACCACCCCTATTTCCTGGTCTACAACCTGCTCCTGATGGCTGGATTCGCCATCACATTCTTTGTGCTCTCCCGCGGAGCCCTGCGGACCACGATGGACATGTCGCATGCGAAGTATGAAGTTTTCCACTGGCTTCAGGATATTTCTCAAAATCTTCTGCAACTTAAAGCGACAGATAGCCAGCCGTGGCTGCTGCAGAAAACCGATCAGCTGGTCAACGACTATACCGAGACTCGTAAGGCGAGGTTTAGGGTTCTGCTTCGTCAATATATCGGCTCGGTGGGAGGGCAGGCTGTTGCAATGGCTGGAGCTCTCGGCATTTCCGGCTGGTTGATGTCTCAGGGGCAGCTGACTCTCGGACAATTGGTTGCCGCGCAAGCGGTGGTCGGCGCGCTTGTTTTGAATTTTGACTCATTGATCAAGAACATGGGGAATGTCTATTACTTCTTCACATCCTTNNCGACTTGCCGTATTCGACAATTTCAGCCTGGAGGTTGCGCCAGGCGAAAAACTTGGTATCTACGCGAAGACGACCACGGCAAAAACAGTCTTGGCGCGGGTGTTGGGTGGGTTGGAGCCTCCGACTTCGGGGGTCGTTCAATACAACGGAGTGGACTTACGATACATTGACCCCACGGCGATCAACCAATGTCGCAGCGTTATGATCGATTCTCAACTGACCCTCTTGAAGGGCACCATTGAGGATAATATCGTGATGGGCCGTTCTTATGTGACCTATGATGACATCAGTTGGGCTCTACGATTCACGGAGCTTGATGAAGAGATCGACGCACTTCCTCAAGGCATCAAATCCGACGTTTCCGAGCTTGGCGAAACCATCGCGCCAGGCCATGTCGTCAGGATCCTATTGTCGCGGGCAATTCTTGCCCGTCCTCAGGTGCTCGTCTTCGACGGATTGATCCATAGTCTTGAGCCATCAATGCGGGAACGGATCTTACGGCGTCTGTGTGCCAAAGATGAGCCCTGGTCGGTTATTTTCGTCTCAACTGATCCGAATCTGACCGATCATGCGGATCGCCGCGTGATGCTGCATCATGCCCATATGTAGTGAATGGTAGAGAGATTATGTACCACAACCGCGAATAAACGGAGGCTCCATGGCTCGCGAACTTAGCAACCCGGGAGATAGGGCTCTCGCAATTTCCCAACCAGGAATGGGTATGGCGGCGGTTGATGTCGATGTGACGGCCAACACCGGCAATATGCCGGCTTGGAAAGCCGTGAAAATTCCAAGGAAGTTGATCAGCGCGTCGCGTTTCACCCTTACGTTGTTGATCGTGCTCATCATCGTCATAGAATTCATCCCTTGGACACAGACCATCAGCGCCACTGGAAGGGTATCTGCGTACACGCCGTACGAGCGACCCCAGAACATTGAGGCTCGAATTACAGGGCGAATCAAGAGTTGGCATGTGTATGAGGGCGTGAAAGTCCAGAAGGGCGAACTCATTGCACAACTCGAAGACTATGACCCGAATTTCATGGCTCCTGAGCTCCTCGCTCTCCTGGAACAGCGGAAGGTCGCGTTACAGCAGACGCGCCAGGCGGCGTTATCGAGGGCCGATCAGTTGAACAAACGGATCGGGCAAATGAAGAATTTGGTGAAAGCAGCCGTGCCCTCTGCTGATGCACGTGTAGTCGAGGCCGATAATAGAATTCGCGAGGCGCAGCAAAAAGTCGAAGCCGCGAAGATTGACGTGACTACCGCGCAACTCAACGTGGATCGTCACAGACAACTCGTCAAAGAGGGCCTTGTTTCCCAACGAGAGCTCGAATTGACGATTCAGACAGAGATCGGCACGAAGGCCGGCCTGCAGGCTGCGCAGGCCAATTTGCAGGCAGCCGAACAGGCGAAGTCTGCCCTGTTCTTCGGCCGAGATCAAATAACCGCCGATGTGTGGCAGAAATTGATCGATGCCGAGGCGTCTCGTGACCAGGCGGTTGCCGAAGCGGCACGAGCTGCGGATCAGCTGGCGGATGTCTCCGTGCGTCAGGAGAATGCTCAACAACGTATTGAGGCGGCCCGTATCGTCGCTACGATGGATGGGACTGTCGTCAAGATGTCCAAAGTCGGAATCGGGGAGACGGTGAAGCAGGGGGAAACCATTGTGACTCTTTCCCCGACCGCTGAGGATAAAGCGATTGAAATGGTGGCGGAAGGGCTCGATTCTCCGCTGCTCGTCCCAGGCCGTAAGGTCAGACTCCTCTTCTTCGGTGTTCCAGCAATCCCGCTACCGGCTTGGCCTGAACTCATGGCTGGGACGCGTTCCGGTGTTATCAAAGTCGTCGACCAAATCGATGATGGGAAAGGCAATTACCGTTTCTGGGTTGTTCCTGACCCTGATGACACAACGCCATGGCCAGAGCAGTCGGCAGTGAGGCAGGGCACGAGGGTGTTGGGGTGGGTCGTTTTAAATCGAGTGCCTCTCTGGTATGAAATGTGGCGGCGGTTTAATTTCTTCCCGCCAGATTATGAACAGAGGGACCCGAGCGTGTTCGAAATGTTTGCCCCCAGGTCGGCCGGGCAAACGATTAAGTAGGACGTCCTGAGCTGCCGCTGAGTGTTGGGCTTGCTGGTTTCACAGGATAGGGCTCAGCGGCGGCGAGTGAAAGAAAATTTCCATACGAGAGGGAGCGGACAGCCGCTCCCTCCTTGTACAATCGAATCATAGAAGATATTTCATTTCCCCGACTGCCGTCCAATTCTCTCTATTCTGCGTAGAATACAGAAAACCTTGGTTCCTTCGGATATTATCTGGGTGATCCGACCGCCCATGAATCGAATCATTCCACCCATGCGTGTGTTGTCTTTCCAGGCTCCGTTCTGGAGTAGAGAACCAGCATCTCAACGTTACGACGTCCCCCGACCTTGACCCACTTGACGGGACTCGTTAAGGTGACTCCTGTGTCTCCGAGATAAGATCTGTGAGATCACACATAGATCTGAAAGTGACGGAAAATATGCCAACAAGAAAACAGTCATTGGGAAGGGGCAAAAGCAGCCGTATGCTGAAGAGGAGACGGGTGATTGTCGGTATACTTGGAGGAAGCAAATCCGATTTTCCCGTTCTCGAAAAGGCCGGAGCGATATTGGATGAACTAGAGATTCCGTTTGAACTCTTGGTGGTTTCTGCTCATCGAACGCCGGACCGATTGTTCGAGTATGCGGACACCGCGCCCAGCCGCGGCATCGAAGTCATCATAGCAGGCGCAGGCGGTGCCGCCCATCTTCCCGGCATGTTGGCGGCCAAGACGCACCTTCCTGTGATTGGCGTGCCAATTCCGACGGAAAACCTTCGCGGCCTTGATTCCCTCCTATCCATCGTTCAAATGCCGAGGGGAATTCCCGTGGCGACCGTTGCAATCGGAGGGGCTGAGAACGCGGGGATCTTGGCGGCCCAGATCCTATCGGGTCGCTATCCGGATGTTGCACAACGCGTCAAGAAATACCGGGCCCTGCAGACGGACGCTGTGCTGAATTCACCAGAGGCCAGGGGAATGGCTCTTGTCATCTCGGAGTTGAGAGGATGATCGTGCCGTTGTGACCAACGAAATTCTGGAACCGGGATCGGTTCTCGGTGTTCTGGGTGGAGGGCAACTGGGGGCGATGTTTGCCTGCGCGGCCAGGCGAATGGGTTATCGCGTCGCAGTGTGGGATCCAGATCCCGATGCTCCTGCACATCGCTCAGCCGACGAGTCGTTTGTGGCCCCCTTCTCCGCTACAGCGACTCGTGAAGAATTTGCCCGCACTGTTCAAGGCGTGACGTTTGAATGGGAAAATGTCCCGGCGGAGCTTTGCGAGTGGATCGAGGGATCTCTTCGGGTCAGGCCCTCCGGGGCCGTGCTGCGCATCATTCAAGATCGCATCGAGCAAAAACGATTTCTGCATGCCAACCGTCTTCCCGTTTCGACGTTCATTGCCATCGAGTCACCGGACCAATTAGCCGATGCCGTCACACAAGTCGGTTTTCCGGCTGTCTGTAAGGCGGCGACATCCGGCTATGATGGGAAAGGTCAATGGCTGATTCGGCGGGGCTCAGATCTCGAGGAAGTCGCCCGCACCTTGCGGGGAGGAAGCGGACATCGGTCCAGATGGATTGTTGAACGATTTGTGGATTTCGAGCGGGAACTTTCCGTCCTCGTGGTTCGCGGAGAGAACGGCGAATGCCAAACGTTTCCGGTGGTGGAAAACCTGCATCAAGGAGGCATCCTGCGCATGACGCGGGTGCCCGCCCCTATTCATCAGGACGTTGCGGGGAGGGCGGCTGAACTTGCGGGTCATGCAGTGGCCCTGCTGAATGGCATTGGCGTCTTTTGCGTCGAATTGTTCCACACCTCGGACAGCCTCTTCATCAACGAAATTGCGCCCCGTCCCCATAATTCCGGTCACTATACGTTGGATGCCTGCACCGTATCGCAATTTGAACAGCAGGTACGCGTGCTTTGCGGTTTACCATTGGGCGAAGTCAGACTTGTAAGTCCTGCCGCGATGGTGAACCTGATCGGAGAAGACGTGCGATTCGTGACATCGGGGCAGGGGTGTCGTGATCTGCTTGCCATGCCGGGGGCCATGCTCCATCTGTACGGCAAGCGGATTGTTCGCCCAGGGAGAAAGATGGGTCATGTGACGTTCCTCGCCGAGAGAAGAGACGAGACGGTCGAGCGGGCTCAATGGCTCATGCAGCTCCTGGTGGCCGGCTGACGACGCCCGCTACCTGCGCCACCGATGTGAACGGCCTGGTGCAAAGAACGGCACGTCGGGACGCTTGAAAAGCCCGATGAAGGCCATCCCTGCGACAAATCCTCCAATGTGTGCGAAGAAGGCGACACCGCCTCCCGTCGCGCCGACGCTCATCCCGCCGCTGACCAATTGCGTCACGAACCACATGCCCAACACAATTCCGGCTGGCACCCGAGTCATCCCGATCCCAGGCAACAAGACCAGCACGTGGGCGCGCGGAAATAGCAAGAGGTATGCGCCAAGAATCGCCGAAATGGCGCCGCTGGCTCCGACCATCGGAATGGCGGACGAAGGGTCGATCAGGGCGTGGGAGAGCGCGGCCAGGATTCCGCAGAGAATATAAAAGAGGGCGAACTTGGCGTGCCCCATCGAATCTTCAATGTTATTCCCAAAAATCCAGAGATACAGCATGTTACCCAACAGATGCATCCAGCTGGCATGCAGGAACATGCTGGTGACCAGCGTCAGACCAGCGGGGATACCCACGGCCGCATCTTCCGGAAGCGAGGCGAACCCNNATGGCCACAATCGTAACGTAGGGTGCTCGCTCGGTGGGATTATCATCGTGGAGAGGAATCACGACCGATACCCCCTAGGGATCCCCTCGCTGGGTATTCACCGCCCGTGGCAGAGATGGATGTGGGGCAAGGGATCCATCGGGTTCCAGCGCCACGGAAAACCCTGCGGCGTGCGTATGGCCGCCTCCGCCGAACGAAGCGGCAATCGCGCCGACGTCAGTACCATCGGCGCGGGACCGCATGCTGAAATAACGCCGGCCTGCCCGGTCGTGCCAGATGAGACAAAAGGGATAGTGCGGGGAGAGCCGTTCGCCAATTTGGCTGGTGAGGACCGGACTGTGCACGGAGGGAATCGTCTCGCCTTGGAATTCAACCATGACGGCGTGGGCCACCAGCTTGCCTACCAATTCCCGTTCATATCGAAGAATCGCGTGGCCTTCCTGCTGAAGGGTCGACTGGCTCAAACGGTCCCACAGGTGGAAATCAAACGGATAAGAAGCCAGCGCCGCATTGATTTCACGGCTCTCCGGTAAGGCCCAATTCCATAAATCCTTGTCCTGAATGTAGCGAAGTAACCAGGGAGGCGCCGTGCCATGCGCCCATTCCCAGGCGAGCACCGCGCCGGACTTGAACTGATCAAAATAGGCATAGGAAAGCCCGTTTAACGCCTTCTCTGCCGTGATGTGGTGGTCGAGAATCAGCAATTGCTTGGCCTCGGTGGCCATGCCCTCAAGAATCGAGCGTTCATAACTGAAGTCCACAATCACGATACGGTGATCTTTGAGGTCGGTTGGCGGAGGGACGCCGTGTTTCACGGGAATGAAGCGGGCGCCAGGGAATTGTTTCCAGATGGCCCAAGCCGCCCCAAACCCGTCCGAACATTCGGCGTGGTAGAGAACGGTATCGGGCGGTTGTTGGAAACGGTGAGTGTACGGTGAATCAATCATGGCAGTGGTGGAAAGGATAGCATGACTAGAGGGTGGACAAAAGAGCGTTCTTCTGCCGAGAGGGCTGCCTCACCTAAACCGTGAGGGACTGATCGGAGGCACGTGAGAGTATGTCAGAGTTCATTGAGATGGTCGATCAGCTGGCGAAGCCGTCCCGCACTACGCCGATTAAAATTGAACACCAGCCGTGGCAAGTTCCGCAGGGCCGGTTCATCGAGCTCTTCCTCCAAGGGACCGCGTAGTTCGTATCGGCCGTCGGTCAGCAAATCACCGAACCGTTCTTCAGTCCGTTCCAGCTGCTCGGGGGAGATGGGAGATTTCAACCGCATGGCGAGTTGCCCTCCGACAAACCTGAGCGAATGATAACGGCGATAGAACTGAAGAATATGGGCGACGGCCGCTTCGGCGGAGTCCGCGATTGTAAAGAGACTCAGATCTTCTTCATTGATCAGATCTCGCTCTAGAAGTTGCCTTCTAATGAAGGCCGCCCAGTCATCCCAATAGTTACATCCCGGCGCTTGAAGGCACACAATCGGCTGGGGATCGCTTTTACCGGTCTGGGCCAGTGTCAGAATTTCGAATCCTTCGTCGTGGGTGCCAAATCCCCCCGGAAAGAGGGCGATGGCGTTCGCTTCCTTCTGGAACATCAATTTGCGGGTAAAGAAATACTTGAACGTGATCAGCTTGGGGTCATCGGCGATGGTGGTGTTGGGACCTTGCTCGAAAGGCAACATAATATTGACCCCGAAACTGTTCTCGCGCCCGGCGCCTTCTTGGGCGGCGCGCATGATGCCGTCCGCGCCACCGCTGATGACCATGAATCCCTCTTGGACGATGGCCTGTGAGAAGCGATGTGCCAGCCGATAATTGGGATCGTCCGGAGGCGTTCTCGCCGAGCCGAACACGCTGACCTTCTGCCTGGTCCTGTAGCCTCCAAACACACCGAAGGCATGGCGCAGTTCCTTGACTGCCCGGTTGACAATCTTGACATCCAGCAAGTCGAGGTGCGAGTCGTGGAGTTTGATCAGGCCCGTCAAGAGTTCCTTCATCAGGGCGATGTGCAAGTCATCTTCCGGACCGTCGAGCAATGTGCCGACCTGTTGAAGAATCTCCTCTTTCGAGAGGGTGGGGCGCTGACGAGCCGTCTGAGATTTGATGCGTGCGTTCATGCGTTGTCCCGTCATTTCCGAATAGCGTAAGAATTCTATCAACCGATCGGACGTTGGTCAAAGATATTGACTGGTTAGGAACCTTCTAGGATGGATCGTTGAAAGCGGATTCATTCTGCAACACCCAGGTTTCGATTCTGGAGTGGTCCGCCGGAGAGAGACGGGTAAATTGAACGTCGACGGTTGTCGCCGAGGTTTGGGATGGCCTGCCGGTGGCGTCGGTCCGATCATAATCGGATAAGATTCTTCCCTGGACGGTGAGCGGACTCGCGAGGGCCGAGAGAGAGAAAGTCGCAATGACGGCGGTCTCCGGCGGCAGAGAGGCGGTGGATTCCATCAGGGCGCCGACACTGCTGAGCTGCAAGATGACGGCGGGGTACTCAGTCGCCGACCGGCTTCGGTCCATGATAGTAATGGTGGCTGGGATATTTGCCGGGCACCGCTTCGGCGACAGGATCAGATCTCGGGCGGTCAGGACGCCGACCGGCTGTTCCTGTTTGGTGACGATGAGGATCGGCGTGTGGCTGGTCAACATGAGCGCGGAGGCCTCGCCGATCATACGATCATACTCGATGAATTGCACCGGGCGCGTCATGATCGTGCGCGCTTCAATATTATCCGGCTCCAAACCCAGGGCGACCACTTTCTTCACAATATCAGTCGGAGTCATAAGCCCGAAGCAGGACTCCGTATCCTTGACAAGCAGGCAAGGCATCCGTTCCCGTTCCATGAGTGACGCCGCTTCCGTGACGGAGACGTCGCCAGGGATCTGAACCACACCCGGTGTCATCATATGTGCGACCACTTTGTTTCGGTGATTGGCGGCCTTCGGCGGGTCTTCGTTCTTACTCGGCATCGATGAGCCAGGTCCTTTTCTGCCGAGAATTCTGGGCCTCCGGACCCTGCGGCGCATGGGAAGTATAGCAGAAAGTCCCGATTACCGGTGATTGCGTGAAACCCTTGTCATTCCAGGGGTTCAAGGCATACACTGGCACCAAATTCCGGCTGTTGACAGGGGGAATCGTATGGCTGTCTCGGACCCTGTACAAGGGGAGTTTTCGCGCCGGCTTGAACAGATTCCGGTTCATGGGCTGGGCCTCTCCGTTGACGTGTATTCTCCGGACCTCATTAGCTTGCTCGGAGCGCTACGCCAACGTCAAGTGTTTCCGGCCTATTTCGAAATCTTTCGCGCTGCTCCGGCGGCGTTGGCCGCCGTCCGGAGGCAGGTCAGCGACAGCTTGTTGACGTACCATGGTGAAGGGTTGTGGCTGACGCAGCCGGAAACCGCCGCTGATCCACTGTTCGTGCAGGAAGTCCTTGACGTGGCGGGGCATCTCCGGACGCTGGACAGCGCCTGGCTGAATCATGAATGCGCGGCGAAATACATCGCTGGCTATTCGTATGGAACCTACCTCCCGCCACTCTATACAGAATCCAGCGCAGCAGTGGTGGCCGAAAACACGAGGCGTATGCAAGAGCTCCTGGACCGGCATTGTCGACTCGCGAACGGCGGTACGCCGCTGGTGCTTCTTGAAATGGCGCCCCTGACGTACTTTGTCGCTGGTACAATGACAATTCCGACATTTTTCCGCCGGGTGACTCAGAAGGCGGCTTGCGGTCTGGTATTGGATATCGGACACCTATGGACCGTCTTTCGTTATTCGGGGCTCTGGCGGACGGTCTCGCTCTCACAGTTCGTCGAAGAGTTCTTGGACGAGTTTCCCCTGGATCGCGTCGTGGAGATCCACGTCGCAGGGCTGGCGGTCCATGAATCCAGCCTGCCCGCTCACTCCGGTCTTGCGCAATCAAAGGCGAATGATGTTCCTCCGGCTTGGATCGATGCCCATGCAGCTCCCATCCCGCCTGTGTTATTCGAGATGTTGGATAAGGTTTTGAGCCACCCTCGCCTAACCGGCCTGCGAGGTCTTGCGCTGGAGGTGGATACAAAAGCGACCCTCCTTATTGTCGACGAATTTGCAAGGTTTTCCGACCGCTATGCGTGGGTAGTGTCGCGCATGAAAGAAGTCGGCAAGGTTGCGCATGAGGGCGGGTACCGACCGCATCCGAGAACTGCGCTACCGGCTTCTGTCACATATGCTCTGGAAGCGGCCTATGATCGGTATGCCCGCGTGGTGGCAGGACGGGCGGAGCCCGAAGGACCGGAGTGGAATCATCCCGCGGCCTGTGCCGATGAACTCGAAACCTATCGGTCCGTCTATCTGCCCTATGAGATCCTCTTCTGGGGGGGCGAAGTAGAAACCATGTTCCCGAAAACGTGTATTCAGCTCGATGCGCAGGGCGTGCCGCTTTCGCGATTTGTTCCGTTCTGGTTCTGCAAGCCGCGGCCGGTGTCAGGTCCCTATGATTTCTTTCTTGTGAAGATTTTGCGGTTCGTGGAATTCGTCCGTGAAGAAGCGCCGGACTCTGTCGG
>DKBD01000133.1:13336-14996 GCA_002451055.1 Nitrospira sp. UBA6909
GATGTCGCGTTCACGGAGTTTACGCATGTCCACGATGTCTGTCGCGGGCCGGAGGTGTTTCTAGAAACCCTGATCTACAGTGAGATCGAACGTCCGATGGTCGCGCAGTTGTATGGGAACGACCCCGAGTTGTTTTACCAAGCTGCCCACGCGGTGTGTGAATTGGGGTTCGACGGGTTGGACATCAACATGGGCTGCCCGTCCAAGAGCGTGGCATCATCCGGATCGGGCGCCGGGCTTATCAGGACTCCTGAATTGGCTCGCGCCATTCTGCAGGCGGCCAAGCGAGGAATCGAGGATTGGGCAGGCGGCAGGATGCTCGAACAAGCCGGTTTCACGCCCGCCAGAGTGGCGGCGTTTCAGCGGCTCAATAAGGAGCGTGGAGGCGAGAATCAGGCCGAGCGACGCCCCATACCGCTTTCCGTGAAAACCAGGCTCGGGTATGATTCGGTGACGGTGGAAGCCTGGGTGGAACATTTGATGCAGGAACAGCCTGCGGCGATTTCGCTCCACGGGCGCACGCTCCGGCAAATGTACCGCGGCACGGCTGATTGGTCGGCCATCGCGCGGGCGGTGTCGGTCGTCAAGGGGACGGGGACGCTCTTGTGCGGCAATGGCGACATCCAAAGTCTCCACGAAGCAGCGGCGCGTGTCCGCGAGACCGGGGTGGACGGCGTGCTGGTCGGGCGGGCCGTTCTTGGGGCTCCTTGGTTTTTCCGGTCAAAGGAACGGATCCGCGAGCACGCGCGGGAGGCGGATGTGTCCGATGTCGAGTCATATGCCGAGGATGTCACGCTCGATCAGCGTTTTGCCGTCTTGTTGGATCACGCCCGCCAATTTCAGGCGATCTGTGGCCCAAACCGGTTTTACCGTATGCGAAAGCATTTAGGGTGGTATTGCAAAGCGTTTCCGCATGCCGCCGCGCTTCGAGCCAGGATGGTGCATGTATCGTCGGTCAGCGAACTCGAATCAGTCCTCGACGATTATCGAGCCCGTCGGGTTCTCGACTCGGCCGAAGGCGAACCGATTGGCGATGCAGAAATGCCGGCGTCGCGATGCAGCTAGTTCTCGCGTCCACTTCGTGCCGCCGCAATGAACTGCTTGCGCTCTTGGGGGTCTCTTTCGAAGTGTCTCCTCCAAGCTTTGTCGAACGGCCGATTCCTGGTCTCTCGCCTCTTCAGCAAGTCGCCCGCTTCGCTTTGGAGAAAGCGCGATCCGTCGCCTGTATCCGGCCTGAAGATTTGGTGTTGGGGAGCGACACTCTGATCGAGTCGAACGATCGCGTCTTGGGTAAGCCTCTTGACCTGGATGACGCACGCGACATGCTGATGAGCCTGGTTGGCCGGCCTCATGACGTCCACACGGCCGTGGCTTTGTGTGGTCATGCGCGGGGGATCGAAGCCGTGGAAGTTGCGACTGTCACCGTGTATATGAAAGCTGACATTGGCGGCGCGGTCGAGCGGTATCTCGAGACAGGCGAGTCACTGGGAAAGGTCAAAGCCTATTCGATTCAGAGGCAAGGGACAGACTTGATCGAAAAAATAGACAACAACTATACAGCCGTCGTAGGCTTGCCCTTACGAGTCGTCGCCCGACTGTATAGTCACCGTCTATTTTTTCGATCAAGTCCACCCCCTGCCCCTGAATCGAATAGGCTCCA
>DKBD01000123.1 GCA_002451055.1 Nitrospira sp. UBA6909
GGCGGTGGAATTCAACCTTGGAATCGGCCCTTATCTGGCAGCGGCGGTGATCTTGGTTGGAATGGGGCTGATCGGCTATTTTGGGCTCAATGAGGAACGGCGCGGAACGGCCCTCGGCGTCGCAGGGGGATTAGTGGCAACGGTCTTTCTCCTGGCCGTCTTCACAGTCATCCCCGGCGTCAATCGGTATGCTATCGCACCCCCGCAGGAATTGGCCTATGCGGCGGGATTGAACCTTGATCCATCAGACCAGTTCATCGCCTTCGGGACGACCAGGCCATCCATCGCATTCTACTCACGGCACAAGGTACTGTTTGTTCCATCCAATGAACTCGATCGGCTGAAGACCGCGTTGAAACAGCCAGGCCGTACGATGATTCTCCTGCAAGAAGCCTTGCTGGAGTCCTTGCCGAAAGAAGCTGCAACGTTTCAGCCGATCCTCAAACGACATGGCTATATCCTTCTCGCGAGCCAACCGATGGTCACGATACCAGAATCGAGTCAGCAGGCGGCTCCTTCTAAACCTCTCGGCCACTAGTGCGTATCACGTAACGCGCCGATTGAAAGAAAAAACAGGTGGCGTATGGCTNNGAATGGGATGATTCCCCGTCCGCTATAGAGGATCAAGAGCGCGAGTAACACGCCGCCGAGCAGGGCACTTTCCCTCAGGACGGGCCATGCCGGGACACCCTGCCTTTCTTTCTCCGTCGCAAGAGTACTGTTGAGCCAATAGGCCAAACAAGCGAATCCGGCCGCCGCGACGACATAGAGCGACGTCGTCATGGACGCAAGGCCGTAGGCAATCAATATGGACGAGGGTTTCGCCGACGGACCCGAGCCTGACCTTCCGTGGACGGCCCACTCGTTTCTCCTGAGCCACAATCCGCCCATCATGGCTACCAGGCCGAGCCCTGGCAAGAGGATGCCTGAGACTCCCTCTTCTGCCGGAAGTGACAAGGACCAGAGCAGGGCCAGCGCCCCACAGGATCCGACGGCCGTTTGCAGAAGCCCCTCCCGGAGCGAGACGCGCCATTGGTTCAACGGGGCGGCAGCGATCGATCCGCTAAGCGCCCCCCAAACGGCTCCTCCCAGGACATCGGTCGGAAAGTGAGATCCCCGGAGGATGCGGCTGAGCGTGACGAACGCCGCGATGCCGATGCACAAGGGACCAAAAACGGGAAACCGTTTTGCCAACACGGTCGCCACGGCAAAACTGGCCGCAGTATGTCCGGATGGGAACGAGTCGAATCCTGAAGCCCACGACGGAGCAACCAGCCACTCTCCGGAATGGGCGAACTTGGGACGAGGCCTGCCGATCAGATGCTTGAGTCCAACCACCACCACAGTCGCAAGCCCATGCGCGAGCAAGGTGTCGATTCCCGCCTTCATGACAACCGACCGAGAAAACATCCATCCGGCAACTACCAGCATCACGCTGAGGGCGACAAGATGCGTTCCCTCACCAATCCAGTTTCCCACATCGCTGGTGAAGGCCATCCAGGGAACAGTCAGTTGATTCCATGGGAGATGGATCGTGACTGACCGCACATAACGCGTAATGGGAAGATCAAACCGGGATAGTCCGAGGAAGGTGATAACGAGAGCAACGACCGATGAAGCCACCACGGTGATGCGTGATGCGTGATGCGTGATGCGGGGCATTCGGTTCCCACGACCGATCAATGAACGCTCATCACACGTCACCGATCACTTGTCACGACATTAGGGAATCCAATCGGCCAGAAAGACATTGAACTCACCAGGCTCCTTGGCGTTGCGATCCGAAACCCATACGAGGCGTTTCCCATCCGGAGAAAACATGGGGAAGCTGTTGAAACGGCCCTCCAGGGTCACCCGTTCCAGCCCCGTTCCGTCGTCGTTGACCAAGTACAGATGAAAGCTCGGACGCCCTCCTTCGTTCCTTGTCTCCACGTTGGAAGAAAAGATGATGCGCCGGCCGTCTGGATGAAAAAATGGGGAGAAATTCGAGGCCTTGGTCGACGTCACCTGCCTCTTAGCCGAGCCGTCGGCGTCCATCACGAAGATCTCAAGCTGTCCGGGCTCGACCAACCGCTGCGCCAACAAGTCTTGATAGTGGGCGATCTCCTCCGCGTCCGTCGGATGCGATGCACGATACACGATCCGTTTGCTGTCGGGCGAGAAAAATGCGCCGCCGTCGTAGCCCACTTCGTCGGTCAGCCGCCGAGTCTGAGTGCCGTCGATGTTCATGGCATAGAGGTCGAGATCTCCGTCCCGCACCGAGGTCCAGACGATGGTCTTGCCGTCTGGCGAGATCGTTCCTTCGGCGTCATAGCCTGGCGTCGTCGTGAGTCTCTGCATCTGCTGACCATCGATGCGCACGGAATAGAGATCGTAGTCATCGAGCGCCCAACGATAGGCCCCGTCCCGTTTTGGCTTGGGCGGACATTCCGATCCGACCGCGTGCGTCGATGAATACAGCACACGACGGTCTCCCGGGAAGAAGTAGCCGCAGGTCGTGGCCCCCCTCCCGGTGCTCACCAGCCGCACCTGATCACCCTCCAAATCCATCACGTACATCTGATAACAACCCAACCCTGCATCGGCCGGCTTGCGCGCGGAAGCCGTCGGCTCTTTCGTCCAGTTATTGGTCGATTGGAAAATCAGCTTATCGCCGTCGAACGAAAAATACGCCTCGGCATTCTGGCGACCGAATGTCAGCTGACGAATATTGCCGAGATGGCGCTCGCCCGAACCGGACACAGCCTTCGCCGGTTCCTTGACCCGGTCCCCGGCCCACACCCCTGTCGGCAGACACGCCGCCGCACAGAGGATCCACACCAGATTTCTCCAAGGCCTACCGAGTCGCCTCAATCCGCACCTCCTTCATCTCCGGCTCATGCTGCCATAGGCCGCGCTTCACCGCGGATCCATCCTTGAATATCACATAGCTTTGCCACCCGTAGTAGAACAGGAACCGNNGCCCTTCATACTTCTGGCCCTCGACTTGAAAATCGGCATTCCCCAGCCTGATGAGGTCGCCGCAGGACTCTTCCACAATGGGGCGAACTATCCCTTCTTGCTCCGCTCCGGCCAACACCAGCACCGAGCCGATAGGCGGAAGCACCGCGCCTTCGCCGGGCAACACCCGAGTCTTCCTTGACTCCGGCTGTTGTGTCTCCTGATCGGCAATGCGGGCGACGATCTGCTGTAACGGCGAGGTGGGATCCCCAAATGCCTGCACCACCGTCTTCTTCCGATCGGTTACGTACCCGTTCAGCATCGGTGTCAATCGATCCCGTGCCAACCGGCGGAACGCCATCAAGTCCGGATCAAGCTGCACCAACAGGGGTTGATCGGGGACGGTAAACTCCGCGGTATTGTCATGCGAGAGACCGAGCGCCATCCATCTGGTTTCCGCCGCATGCTTCATGATGATCTTGATGGGGGCCGCCATCCGAAAGGGCCGGTCGGCCTGTTGAACGCGGACTGTCAGTTGCCAAGCACCGCCGTCGTGACCGTTCACCCGACGGGCATCGGCGGCTCCCAACGACAATGACGGCGCGCCTCCGCGTTCGACCCATTGTTCAAAAAACCAGCGCAGATCCTGTTGGCTCTCCTGCGAAAAGACCGCTTCGATACTCCCCCAATCGGCCGGGCGATTGCGATACCGGCCGACAAACGCCTTCAACCCTCGCCAAAATGCTTCATCGCCTATTTCGCGGCGCAGTTGGTGAAACACGAACGCGGATTTTTGATACCCGATGGCGTTGTCCTTCTCATCGCTTTTTGTAAAAAAGCGGGCCACTGGATAATCATGCTCCGCCTCCACGTAGACGCTATAGCCCTCCAGCATCATTCGACGCTGCTCCGACGCCTGCGGGTCATCATGGGTCAATTCATGCCAATAATAATTCGCCAAGTAGGTCGTCAACCCTTCGACCCAATTGCCGCGGTCCGCTCGATTGAACACGGAATTGCCGATCCAAGAATGTACGATCTCGTGCCCCAGCGCATAGGGCTGGACATAGTGACGTTTGATGCTGCCGCTTCCGAGCAAGGTAAACGACGGCATGCCCAGCCCGCTGGCGAAGAAATTTTCCACGACCGCGAATTTTTCAAAGGGGAATTCGCCCAAGATCGGGATATAGGCGTCGAGGTATTTCGCCGTGGCGTCAAGATACTCGTCCGCCAGTTCGGCATTCTCGGGGAAGAAATACGTCGCCAGCTCGATCGGCTGGCCGCCGAGGCTTTTCCATTCGCGCGACTTGGTCACAAATCTGTTGGCAACCAGGGTCAGTGCTTCCGATCGGTCTGGAACGACCCACGTCGAGGAGGCATGTCCGCCGCTCGCCGCTGCTTCTTGTTTGCGCCCCTGGGTAATGACCGTCCAATCATCGGGAACCAGGACCTTGAGCCGATAGACGCTGAACGACCCTTCGATATCCGGATACCATTGGCTCTCACCGCTCAAGTACACGCCTTCTGGCCCGATATGTCCGGCAGTCTCACTGGGCGTCACGAACCGCAGATGACGCGGCTCCCTCGGCGGGTCGTCGACCGTTCCGTGGTAACTCCATGCAAGCGTCAGACGCCCCTCATGCGCCCGCGGCAGTGTCACGACGACTCTTTGACCATACGCGCGCGTGACCCGGTCCGTCGTGAAGGCCAACGCCGTATCCCGGTCAGGTCCGTGGTGCGGTTCCGTCGGAGCCACCAGAACGATGGACTCCACACGCAGCGTGGGCGCAATCGAGAACGTGAGAGTCGTTGTCCGGAGCGGCAACTCAACGTCGATTCGATCCCGTCCTATCAACTCATGAGTGGCAGGAACCAACTCGACATCGAGATCATGACCGAGAACGGCGGCCTGTTCGGCAGCGGGCGGCGCCGCAACCCCGAGCCCCGTGAGGGCGGCGGTGAAGAAAAGCGCCACGATGATGGAGCGATAGACGTATTTCCCGACGAGCATCGTGGAAGTATTAACATTCGCGGCAGACGAGTACAAGCTGGATTGCGGTCAAAAGGCGTTCGAGATCGATCGGCTTCATCAAGACTTCCTGCGGACCCAACGCCCATGCTTCTTCGAGCAACTCTTCATTATGCCCCCCGGTCATGATGATGATTCCGCCCGCATAGTCCTTTTCGCGCAAGGAGCGCAGAACCTCCACGCCCGACATTCCCGGCATGATCAGATCGAGCAATATCGCGTCCGGCGGCATTTTTTCCACCATCCGCAGAGCCTTGACCCCATCCGTGACCCCAAGCGCACGGTAGCCTCGCAAACTCAAAAACTGGACGAACAGATCGCATACGAGAGGGTCGTCGTCGATGACCAAGACCGATTCATCGATCGACTGGATCTCATGTCCGACAGCAGATGGGCCAGGGGCCGGGGTCAGCGGCGTCGAAAGTGCTGCGATCCGGTGGACAGCTTCAACAAGAATATCCAGCGACAAACCCTTGCGGATGAAGTCGGTGACGCGTAAAGCCCTTGCGTGGTTTTCCTGCACCTCCGTGGCTCCGCCGCCAAGTACGATCACCGGCGCGTGCGGATCGATGGCGCGAATTTCCTTCAACACGGTCAACCCATCCATCTCGGGCATCCGCAGGTCCAGGAGGGTGACGCGAGGAGCATGCTTGCGAAACAACTTGAGTCCCTCCGACCCGCTCGTAGCCGCCATGACGACGTACCCGTGTCGAGTGAATACATTCTGCAGCAGGTCGCAGTTCATTTGGTCGTCATCGACGATTAAAATCTTGATCATCGCCCTTCACCTTCCTTCGGTCCACCCGCACCCGGCTTGTTCATGACCATGCCGTGAAGCCCTAANNGGTAAAAAAAGGATAGCACGAAGAGAATAATCGAGAAGAAATGCGGAGTTACGAGCTGGCGGTCGGCTGTCCAAAAAGAGCCGCGACAAAGGCTTCGGGATTGAAGTCCTGGAGATCCTCAATCCCTTCCCCGACACCGACGAGGCGAACTGGAATCTTGAATTCTTCTGCGATTGCGACGACGATACCGCCGCGCGCGGTTCCATCGAGCTTGGTCAAAACCAACCCCGTCACGCCCACTGCTTCATGAAATTGGCGGGTTTGGGCCAGTGCGTTTTGCCCGACGGTGGCATCCAACACCAGCAGCACTTCATGGGGCGCGCCCGGCAATTCGCGGCTGATGACACGCTTCACCTTGCGCAGCTCATCCATCAAATTCGACTTGGTGTGCAAGCGGCCAGCCGTATCAACCAGCACCACATCGACCGAGCGCGCCTTGGCCGCCGCAATCCCATCGAACGCCACCGAGGCAGGATCGGCGCCATGACGCTGGCGGACGACCTGGACTCCGATCCGATCGGCCCAGACTTGCAGTTGTTCGATCGCCGCAGCGCGAAACGTGTCTCCGGCGACCAGCAACGGCCGCCGTCCGGTCTGCGCCAGCCGCTGCGCCACTTTCGCGATTGTTGTTGTTTTTCCGACCCCATTGACGCCGACGACCAGAACGACGAACGGTTTTGGGCCTTGGTCGATCAGCTGGAGAAGCGACGGACCTGAAGCCTGAATCAGCGCGTCATACAAGGCGCGGCTCAACACGTTCTGAAGACCGTCCGACGTCGATGCATCCGCCCCGCGTGCTTCATCGTTGACCTGCTGCATCAATCGAGCGACGACACGGCCTCCGAGATCGGCGCCGAGCAGCGCCGCTTCAAGTTCTTCGAGGAGAACCGGATCAGGCGTCCGCCCCAGAAACTGGTCGAGTGACTGCCGTACGACGTTCCGCGTCTTGCCGAGCCCTGCATTCAACCGTTGAAACCATCCCACAGTCAGCATCTCCTCTTGTTCAGCTCGACAAAGCGGGTCACGAGACGTGGAACAGGACCGATGGCTTTCAAAACGGCTCGTTCGCGCCGACGCATGCGAGCCGCCTCTTGTTCACTTCTCTCGTGATCGTATCCGCACAAATGGAGCACCCCGTGCACCAGCAGTGCGGCGACTTCCTCGTTCGGTGACCGGCCGGCTTCGCGTGCCTGGCGAAACGCCGTCGGAATCGAGATGACCACATCACCCAAGAGCGTCGGACAGGGATTATCCGCTTCCCTCATGGGAAAGGCCAGGACATCGGTCGTTCGATCCTTCCGGCGATACAACCGGTTCAACTGGCGCATGCGACCGTCGCCGATCAATTCCACGCTCAACTCCGAATGTGACTCTCCGACCGCCTCCAAGATCGACTCCGCAGCGCGCAACAAAGATGCCTGCGCCTTTGCAAGCCGCCTCAGACGAACACGCAAGTAGACAGCCATCAGTGTGATTGGCCCGAGGAGTCACGCGGCGGCAAACCGGCCTGAACAAGCTTGCGATGCCCGGACGGCGCCGATGGGGAAGACGCGCGCGCCCGACCCTGTCCAGGGTCGCCGGCGCCTGCAGGCTGGTATCGATCGTAGGCTTTAATGATATCCTGGACCAGTCGGTGGCGAACCACGTCTTTTTCATCGAAGTAGACGAAGGCGATGCCGTCGATATCGCGAAGCACATCCTTGACCTCGATGAGGCCCGACACCCGGTCATTCGGCAAGTCCACCTGTGTGATATCCCCGGTGACCACCACTTTCGAATGAAATCCCAGTCTGGTGAGGAACATCTTCATCTGCTCCGCGGTGGCATTCTGCGCTTCGTCCAGGATAACGAATGAATCGTTCAGTGTGCGCCCCCGCATGAATGCAAGCGGCGCGATTTCGATGTCCCCTCGTTCGATCAGGCGGTTCGCCCGCTCCATATCCATCATGTCAAACAGCGCGTCGTAGAGGGGCCGCAGATAGGGGTTCACCTTTTCATAAATATCGCCCGGCAGGAAGCCGAGTTTCTCTCCGGCCTCGACCGCCGGCCTCGCCAGAATGATCCGGCTGACATCTTTTTTCATCAACG
This sequence comes from Nitrospira sp. UBA6909, assembly GCA_002451055.1. Taxonomy (GTDB): domain Bacteria; phylum Nitrospirota; class Nitrospiria; order Nitrospirales; family Nitrospiraceae; genus Nitrospira_D. Next base: position 7,903 of record DKBD01000123.1, read on the forward strand.
CGCTGACGGCCATGGCCATGGCAAGATACGTCTTTCCCGTTCCGGCGGGTCCGATGGCGATGACGATGTCGTGCTGCTCGATCGCGTCGATGTAGGCTTTCTGAGCGGGAGATTTGGGACCGACGAATCGTTTTTTCGTAACGATGGCCGCCTGGCCACCGAGCACGTCCTTGAGCGGAGCCTCGGGAGCCTGCCGCAATGCGCTGAGCGCATGCGTCACGTCTTCCGTGTGAAGCACGATCCCTTCATTGGTCAGAGAGGCGAGTTCGAGGAGAATACGTTCCGCCTGGCGAACGGCATCGGGCAAACCGTCAAGGGTGAGTTCCTCTCCGCGCGCCGACAGCCGCACACCCAGTTCATGTTCGATCAGCTTGAGATGCCGGTCGTGGTGGCCGAACAGGACGGCGGTATTGGTGCCTTCTCGTAATTTGAGTTTACGCACGCGAACGCTCGGTGGAGCCTCCTCAGCGGGAAACTATGGTTTCATACTAACAGAGCCGACTGATGGATGACAATTCTCGATCACATCGATGCCGCCCTTGGGGAAAGAGAGGCCGTTTATGATTTGTCTGTCTGCTGGTGAGGAGGAGCAGCCGGTGAGATAAGGGAAAGGTCGAATTCCTGAGCGGCGATCCCGCCTCGATCATCCTGAGCGACCACCCGAACCCGATGTAAACCTTGAACATTGGATGGCACGATCCAGCGTACCTGACCGGTCGCGGCATCAATGCTCATGCCGGGGGGAGCCGTATCCAAAGCATACGTCACAGGATCGCCATCCGGATCGGTAGCCTGCACAAGATACGCATATTGACCACCTCCGCCAGCCGACGGCGGACTTGACACGATCGTCGGAGCGGAATTGGCTGTCTTAAATTCGGTGGATTTCGAACTGACCCCGTTGGGTGCTCCATCCGATGCCGTGATCTCGATCCGAATCGTATCCTGTGCGGAAAGCCCGGCTACCTCAAGTCTGTTGGACTCCCCTTCTTGAATGGTGATCTCGTTTTGCATCCAACGATAGGTCACGGTGAAGAAATCGCGGTCCGGATCGATCACCTCGGCATGAGCCACCAGGTGCCGTCCCCCAGTCGATGGGTCCACCTCAATAGATGCACGTTGGATGACGGGAGGCGTATTGACGACCGGCATGGCCGCTGTGCAAAACACCGCTCCTTCTGCGATTCCGTCATACGGGATCACCTCCACCGCCACCTGATCCCCCCGCTTCAAAATCTGAGGCGGAAGGGTCGCATCAGTTTGTCCTGCCACAACTTGCCCATTGACCAGCCACCGATAGCGGAACATGACGTTCTGTCCATCGAGATCTTGCGCATCCACCTGCACGGTCAGGGGACTCGACAAGACAATGGGAGTCGGCAGGATGGAGGCGGACGTGACGACAGGGGGATGGTTGTTTGTCTTGTCGGTATGGCTGGCCGGCTGCTCCTTCGATGAACAGCCTGCCATTAGAACCAAGGCCAACGAGGCCTTCAGAAGGGCGCGAGCCATACCGACTCGCGCTCCTTGGCGTTCCCGAGGCATTGCACCTCCCGTGTCGTTAGGCCCGTTGAGAGATCCACGCCATATACTGACTCCAGAGCGTGGACGGCGGCTTCGGTTTCACCAAACAGAAGCTTGCGGTACTGGACTGGCAAATGCCGGTCATACCGGTCGGTGATCCGCCGATCGCGATCGACATGGCAGAAGCCATACCTTGTCCAACACTGACCGTTTTCTTAGCCATTCCATTGGCATCGACTCCGAAGATCGGATCAGTATGGCCGGTTCCGGTTAGATAATAGAGACCATAGATCTGACTGGTTCCGCTTGCCACGCAGGGGTCGTTGTTCGGGGTGAAGGTCGGGAAAAAGACCGCCCCTCCGATGAGGGTCGGATTGACCACGCTACGATCCGCGCCCAGCGTGGCCGAGCCGGTGTTCGGAGCCAACTGGACGACCCACCCGTCTTTTGCAGGAATACCGGCCGCAGAATTTCCCTGGATGTTATCGACCAAGTCAGTGAATGTCGTGATCGTTCCCATGCCTTGCACTTGCGTGCCGGATACGCAGGAAATACAGAGCGCCGCATTCGTGACATCCAAGAGGTTTTCGTCGAGACAATCCGAGGTCGTCGACTGTACACAACCGGTCATGACGGAATCCTTGACGCCGACCAGGTATTGCGCGTGATGATCTGTCTTATCGGCACTCTCCATGTAGCGGCCGGTCCCGAAGAACACCCATGTATTTCCCGCATTATCCAACGTCACTGTAGGACTGGCCGACAGCGGTCCCAGCGGCATGTTGACCCCGCCAACTGGGGCACTCCCCACAAAATCGGTCGGCACTCGACCAGGTCCACTCGGGTTCCCAACTCCCCATGTTCCAGGTCCGCATGGAGCCGCCGAGCAGGCTCCCATCGTCAACCGCAGCAATTTGCCGGTCCACCACTCACTACCAGCAGGACTGTTCAGTGGATCGTTATTCCAGCTTGCTCCGTTTTTGGTACAAGAAGGACCATCGTCATCCGAATTACAGACGCCTCTCAAGGCTTGCCCCGTATAGACCACATCCGAGCGAAAATCCAGATCCCGATCGTAGGTGATGCTGTCGGCCATGTACCCCCAGCGCTTACCGACCGGTAGGCTCGTTGCAACGGAAACCATCCCCTGTTGAACCAACGGCACATTGATCAGCTCCGGGATCGCCTCAGCCCGCCCGCTATAGCCATGAACCCCTGACCCAACAACCATACTCCACACGGCATTGGTATGGTCATTCTTGTCATCGGTCGTAGGGCTCATCCGCACCACCGTCGGATAGCTGGTGGTCAACCCCAGGGTCGGTGAAGAATAGGCGCTCAGCACCGTGGGCGTAGCTTCCGGATCGGTGATATCGAGCACGACATATCCGCTGTAGAAATAGCGCGTGGAGATTGTGCCGCTTCCGTTGAAATCCGCCGTCACGCTCAACGGCGGCCCCCCGTTGTTGACGCCCGAGAGACAGGCCCCGCAGCTCCCCCCGAATCGCATTCCGATAATCAGGATTGTTCCCCATCCGTCCGGATGGATGCAGCCGATCGCAGTCGGGGTCGGCGCCGCCAAGGTGCCGCAGGCCGCCTCCGGTGTAAAGATCCGCACGTCCGTGACTTTGGGTTTCAAATCGACGTAGGACACGTGGGTGTAGCTTGGCTGCGTATACCACACCAGTTGCGGTAGGATGTAATGGGGCACGAAACCCCAGAGTTCCTCACCCAATTCAGGACCGCTGCTGTTGTCGGTTGGAGCCGTGGTGTACCATCCATGCTCCGCCACCCCGGTCGTACTAGCATCATCTCCGCGATGGTAATAGCCCACATTGAATGCGTGGAGCATCCCGTCATTGGCCCCCACATAGGCGGTCAGCCGCCGGTTCTTCCACCTCTGGAGAAATTGACGGTATCCTGAGTCGCCATAGAGAATGTCGAATCGTTCACGAGGCGGGCCGACGATGGCCGGACTCGAATTAACGATGTCCCCCAACCTCCAGACTCGCAAAGATCCGTTGACGGTCAACTGCCGATCACGCATGCCGGAGACCTGATTGCCCTCAAGGAAACTGATGATATTCGCCGCCGTATAGGTCCCGCTGGATGTGGCTCGCAAGTAGCGCGCGAAAGTTGCGGCGTTCGCGGGCGTGAAGGCCACTTGCTCGCCGGAATCAACGACGCCGTCATTGTCCTTATCCACCCACGCGAACAAATTTCTCGGATTGGCCGCAATGTCCCGCAGAGCTAATTTCTTTCCCGCTTCCCATAACCCTTGCGTCGATCGCAACGGCACCGTTTCATAGGGTGTCACGCTATCCGCTACGCCGTTGCCGTCGGCATCGGCGAATCGTTGCACCACGACGTCGTTCGTGGTCGGATCGATGGTGGTCGCAATGATATTGTCATCGGTATAAACCAGCCGTCCGTCTGGTGCGCCTGACGGTCCGCCTCGATCTTCGCGTAAGTTCCCGAACCCGTCGATAAAGAGCCCTTGCAAATGGCCGGTCCAGGAAATCTTACGATCTCCCTCGGTCGTTTCCGGATAGAAGTAGGCTTGATAGATCGAACCTTCTCCCGTGGAAGAAGAAGCTAAGACTGAAATCGAGGTACCGGACGAGGACTGTTTCAGAATATCGTTGATTGCATTCTGGATCTGGTTGACAAGGGTTTCTCCATCATTGGCATCAAAAAACGTATCCGGCACACAATCGGGCGGATCGGCTTCGGTCGGCCCATGGGCATCCCACTCCGGATCGCTGTAAAAGGGTCCGGCGCCCCCAGGATTAAGGTTCGACCCCGGCAGATAGTTGCAGGTTTGGCCGCTCGTCGGATTGAAGTTTGAGGTTCCGTCTCCGTTCTTATCAACGAATCCTCCGTATTTGGCAGCTGACGCCAACAGGGTGGCGCCCGAGTTCCGCCCTAGGGCATTAACCGCATAAAATGTGACGGTTTGGTTTCCACCAAGACTGGCACGCAGATCGGTCGTGCGGCCATAGAAGGCCACGTCATCGAGCCGGTCGCCTGTCGCTGCTGAAGCAGAATCGCCTGAGGATGATGAGGCCTTGACGCCAACGTTGCTGGCATAGGCTGGGTTGATCGTCGACCCGGTCGGGAAGGGGGTTTGTACATCCGGATTGCCCCCGTCCGCGGTGCCGATGCCTGGGCTGATCATGAGCACATAGTTCTTGCAGCAGTTCACCACTTGGTTATATTTCACGTAGTAGAACGGATCGCTGGTCGTATTGACCGTGGTAGTATAGTTCGTCCCCCAGGACGCCGCGCCGCCGCTGTTGCTGTAGCAGGGGCCTTGCGATTTGCGGAAGAGACAGAGGGCTTCGTAGAGAGATTCCGCCAGCGGCGACTGCGCCTCGACTTTTTTATTCCGCAAGGTCGCAACCACGCTGGAATTGTACAGCTCGTCGAACCCGTAGAAGAGGCTCCCGCCCTTGCCGGTCGAGGCGTTCACCATCATCACCCCCAGATGCATGTTGCTGCTCTGCATGGTCTGGAAGAGCCCCAAGGACTGGCCGCGCTGATAGCAGACCCGGTGACCAGCAAAGTTGGCCACATCGGCCGGATCGCAGGTTCCTGAAAAACTGCCGGTTCCCGAGGGCACATTGGGCTCCGAGGTCAAGTCGATCTTGATGTTTAATTGATTTCCGGACGTCGTATCGAAGGGGTTGATGCCGGCATTGTGATTGACATAAATCTTTCCCTCGCCGATCCCGAAAAAGACGCCCGTGAGCGCCTTGTTAGAACCGCCGTCCAGAACGGCCGTGACCGCGTGAGGCAAGGCATCCGGTACCCGACCAGGCAAAGTCGTCAGCGGCACGTACTTGACATAGCGCCAACAGGCGGTGCTGCCACCGCTGGTGCTGCACGTCGTCGTCGATCCGTTTTCACCGGTGTCCGGTTCTCCCGCGAGCGAATTGGCCGTCCCATCGAGATTCGCCTGTGCCGGGGTTGTATGGCCGCTGCCTCCGATCAGCACTTTTTGAATGATTTCCTGCTTGCGCATGGCCAGCCAGTTCAGGAAATTGCCGTCCCATTTCGTGTTCGGACATTGATCGCTATAATTTCCCGTTCCCTTGATTGCCGAACTGTCCGTTCCGATTTGGAAGCTATTAGCGCCGGCGGTGTAGCAGCGCTCCGGGTCGAAGATGCCGTAGTACTTGGTGGCTGGATTGAAGGTGTCGGTGAGATTGGTGATCTTATAGACCGGCAGAGAGGTTGCCGATCCGGTGACCGTTGCTGTCGACCCGGTGTCACTCAATGCAGCCGTCTGAATGGACCCGGAGAGGCTAACCGCTCTCGTCCCTGTTTGATCCGGCGCGGACCCGCCGCTGAAGCTGGAGGAGGTCAACGTGACATTAGCCGCATAATAGTAGTTGCCTGAGTCCTTCGTATAGGGACTCTTAAACGAGAGAGGATAGTAGTAGCCGGTTCCAGTATAGGCCGCTTCAAGCGTGGCGTTGCCCATGTCGACCAGAAAGAGAATATTGGGCTCCACGGTCTTGCTGATGGTGATGGGCATATTGGTATAGTCGGCCATCGATTGGGCCCCTGCGTCTGAATGCACTCCCACTCCGCCCAGGAGACTTGTAAGAATCACGGCAAGAACCTGGCTCCGGATCCGAGTTGTCGACTGTTGGATCATGATGTCCTCCCGGTGAAGCTCACAGCAACAAGCAGGGGAGCCGTCGCCGTGGGAGTGTGTTGTTACAGCCCGTCCGTGTTACTCATGGTTGTTTTTGACACCCATCCCCCGTAAAGGAGCAGGCATAGAGCGCTGACACGCGCCCTTCCGTGCCGGTTGCCGCATTGGTCGCAATACAGGTGATTCGAAAATACACATCCGACCCGCTGGACCCTGCGCCGACGCCGGCTCCCTCATAGGCCGCATTCTGTTGCTGGCCGGACCCGGCTTTTAATTTGACATACAGCCGATCGATGTCGCCCACGACTTGATAGCTGCCGACCGTCATGCGGAGGTTTGGGGCAGCCGGAAGCCCGGTCGGCCCGATCCCGAACGCCACATCGATGTTATTTTCGGGCTGCCCGATTATTTCGTTTTCGAGTATGGTCTGATTGCTGCTTGGAACCGGGCCGGGAGGTGAGAAACTGTCGAGCAGCGAAACTGGCAACTGGCCGCCGTTTTCCGGAAGCATCGTCTGAAGGATGATGTTCGCTCCCGTTCCCAAACAGGATTCCGCCGCCTGAGTCGATGTCTCCATCGTGCGTTGCAAACCTGCCATGTTGTTCTCCATTCCGCTCATTGTCGTGGCGGCCACTCCGATGGCCGTCAAGAGAATCAGCACCATCATGACCGTGAGAAACGCAACTCCTCGCTCATCACATACAAGGTCCGGGAATTCCAGTGGCCGCTCCGAAGAACGCATGGGCTCACAATCCGACATTGCGCGTCTCCACCGTTTTCATGAGAATGCGACGTCGGTAATTTTGAACGGCCGGTAACGTCCGGTCCGCATTCACGGTCAGTAATCCGCTTCCCATTGCTCCCTTGTCCGATTCTCCAATTCCCTGATCGTTTTGAAGCTGTCTGGCTACGATCGCGATTTGGACCATCTGAATCTTGTCCGGCATCAGCGGTGCCGTCGCCCACGTGTTATTGCTGATAAAATCACCTTGATCGAAGCTGTTGGAGGCGTTCTGATCATCGATGATCCCGTCTGGAATTCCGCTGTTGATCAAAGCCACACATCCGTCGCACGCATAAGCCAATTGAAGGTCCTCCACTCCTTGCGCAATGGGCGCCTCTGCATTGGGACCAGCCGCTCCGGCCACACCCCTGGTCAAGCACGGCGCGCCTCCCAAACAGAGGTTGCCTGCATCGGGCAACTGCACGATTTGGTAGCGGATGCACTGCAGCAGATAGATCGGATCCTCCACTTGGAACCACAGAGGAGGTGGGATCATCGTTACGCCGATGGTGTTCGAACCGGCATTCACGGAGGTGACTTGCGCGGTGGCCGCGCCACCGATCGTAATATATGATCCTACCGCCAAACCTGAACTCACCATATCGGCTACGGCTCCGCCGCCGCCCGTCTGCAGATCGATCTGCGTGACGCCGTTCGCAGTGGTGGCGTTACGCAATGTCCAGCGGTTGGCCCCATCCGCTCGCGTCGTCGGCACCAAGAGCTGGACCGAATCGGAGCCCGTGTCGGCTCCCGCGAGGTTTTGATCGCTCGGGACGATAGATGAGGTGCAATTGCCGATGGTCGCGTTCGGAGCTCCGAATCCGGCCATTTTCACGTCGCGGCTCAAGAGCTCCATCGCCATTCGTACGTTCTGTTGCATGTCCACGACCTGCTCGTTGACTTTGAGCGCCCGTTGCGAGGTCGTGAGAAGCGCGAAGGCCGCGCCGACAATAATGGAGCCGACGACCATGGCCACGAGGAGCTCGATCAACGTAAACCCTGTTTCTGAAGATCGGCTCCGCATTGAACGTCGCATCATCTCTCTCATTCGTTTTGCTATGACCTTACTCTGGAGCGATAACCCGGTCTATGGTCAGGATCCTGGGCCGCTTCACGCTCGAGCCGCCGTTCTGCGATCCCATCCATGTCATAGTGACGGTGATGGACCTCTGCCCAAGCAACGTCGGGGGCAGCACATTTGAGACATCCACTCTCCCTCGGACATTTTCGAGTTGGGTGCCGNNGCCATGCCTTGCATCGCGGCCAACGCCAACAGGCCTGTGGCCAAAATGGCGGAGGCCATCATGCCTTCCAGCAGCGAAAAGCCTCGCTCGGCGGAAGGCCCTTGCAGCGGATTTCGTCTGACCAATCTTTCCATTCTTCCCATTGCTCCCCTTAGGGACAAGGATCTGCGCTCGGGTTGGCCGACCAGTTCACTTTGCCGACCGGTATGATTGTGACGGAATATTGGAGTTTGTCAGGGTTGCAGAGACCAATCGTTGTGACCCCGAATCCCCCGCTTGTCCTCTGTCCCATGGAGGAAAAACTCACAGTCACCGGACTACCCAAGACCCTGTTGCCGAAGTGCTCAATGGTCTTATCAAGCACGGTCGTGCCGGTGGATGGGAGCACCGCAGAGACTCGTGTCGACGTACCGCTATCCTGTATGGTCACGTCCACACTTCTGTTTCGATTCATCGCCACCATGCGGGCCATTGTGAGCTGAGTCGCAACCTCCGCCGTTGCTTGATGAAGCCGGTTCCGGGTCTGCCATTGCACATAATTGGGAGCGGCGATCCCGATCATCACCCCGACGATCGCCACCGTGACCATGATTTCAATGAGCGTAAACCCTGATTCTCGCCTCATATTTCTTGACCGCCGCCGACACTGCATATTGACAACGACACCAGGACTTTCAGAACTGAAATGGCCACTCCATTCCTCTTACAAGCAAAGGATGCGCCTTGCATCGGAGAGCCACCGACAACGCGTAAACCATTGATTTATCGTATAGCGTGTTTCTAAAACTCCGTTGGCCCATCAATTTTTGGACGATGCATGACAATTTTAGGCTCCGCATTCCTCCTGTAACTTCGGGTCTCCCGTTGCTCCCTTGGCTTAACCGCAGGGGAAATTTCAAAAAACAAGGGCGGTGGGTTGGTGACCCACCGCCCTTGCCGAAACCCTTTTGGGGACGGAAATTATCAGAACATGATCATGATGGTTCCGCCACTATCACCACCACCTCCTCCGTTCGTCCCCTGGCTGATCCCAGCTTTGTTGTGACTTGCTCCTTGCGAGCTTATATGACTACCAGCTGTAGTCTTTCCCTGGTTCTGCTTCATGTTTTGCGCTTCGGTGCTATTAACCGGTCCGCAGCCCGGCGAACACACGACCACTTGCTCCGCCAAAACCGCCCCAGCAGACAGAGTGATCGATGCGGCAGCAAGCACGACCAATAACATCCTTCTCATAGCAATACCTCCCTTGTGTGAATACCAGGAGTCAACTGCCTGCGGCATGTTTTGCGCCTCAGGCTTGTTGATCGGTGATATCGCACAAGCCGTGCCATCCCCCCATTCGAGGTAACTCGTTGAATATTGAAGCACCTTGCCGGAATCTTCTTGTATTCGATGATGACGCTTTTTGCGACGACACCGCAATTTGCCGTCCATTTTTTAGACCTCGTGGCCGGATCGAGCTAGTGCCGCACGGAGGGTTGGAATGGATGGTCTTGAACCAACTCACGAGAATCCGCAGGATGCTCAAAATGGCCTACTGGTCTCACCCGCCTTACCCCGGCGCGTCAAGACGCGCCTTTCCGCGAACAAGGCCGCAGAGCTCAAGTAGGCGAGGAGGTACATACCAAGCTTCGCGTGACCCGCTCGCTTCGATCATATGCAAGCGGATAGGTATTTTGCCTCTGCTTGTTTCCGTACCTTGAGGCTCTGAGCGACGCGAGAACGCCGCTGGCGGACTTTTTCAGCATGCTGCGGCTATTTCTTTGCGACGGCCCTCACTTGCCGGTAGGTGGTGACGCCCTGGAGTACTTTCTGGATCCCGTTTTGAAGAAGCGTGACCATGCCGTCCCTCATTGCGGTGTTGAGGATCTCGGCTGTCCGCGCTCGTGATTGAATCAGACTCTGGATTGGTTCCGATCCGATCAGCAGCTCATGAATCGCCACCCGCCCTTTGAATCCGCTCCTATTGCAGGCGTCGCAGCCCTTCTCGCGATACAACGTCCAATCATCGTGATACAGCGCCCCCAACCTGTCTCGATAAGACGTTCCATAATCCTGTGCCAGCTCATCGTATTCCTGCCTCGTCGGATGGTAGGGTTCCCTGCAATGAGGGCAGAGGCGCTTGCACAGGCGCATGGCCAGCACCCCCAGCATCGTGTCGGCAAAGTTGAACGCGTCGCATCCCATGTCGAGCAATCGCGTGACCGTCTCCACCGCGCTGTTGGTGTGCAACGTGCTTAAAACCAGATGGCCCGTGAGAGAGGCTTCGATCGCCGTGTCAGCTGTTTCTTTGTCTCGCATCTCCCCGATCATGATGATATCCGGATCGGCCCGGAGAAACGCCCTCATCGCGGCGGCAAACGTAAAGCCGATCTTGGGGTGCACTTGAACCTGCCGAAGTCCATCCTGGGTGATCTCAATCGGGTCTTCCGCCGTCCAAATCTTCCGTTCGTCCGTATTGATATGTTTTAAGACGGCATGAAGGGTCGTCGTCTTTCCCGATCCCGTCGGACCGACGCAGAGGAACAGGCCGTACGGCCGCTCGGCCAGTTCCTTGACAGCCTGCAGGACATCGGAAGAAAACTCCATCTCCTCCAAGGGCATGATTTCCTTCGTCGTCAGGAGACGCAGGACGATGTCTTCGTTACCGCCCGCCGTGGGAACCGTCGCCACGCGCAGTTCAATGTCGCAGCCCCTTCCCAAGTTGTGACGGATCTTCCCATCCTGAGGTTTTCGCCGTTCGGCGATGTCCAAGTCGGCCATGATCTTCAAACGAGAGACGACAGGCCTTCGGTAGGCTGCGGGAATCTTCATATGGGTAAAACAGGTGCCGTCCACGCGGAAGCGGACCGCCATATCCTTCCGGTCCGAATACGGTTCGATATGCACGTCCGACGCGCCCCGCCGATAGGCTTCGGCGATGATCCGATTTGCCAGACGGACAATGTCGGAATCGTGTTCGTTTATGTCACCCGAATGGGCCTTGCCGTACTGCTCCGCGCTCGCTTCCTCCGGGAGTTTTCCGAGATTCGCCGGGATTGAGCCGCCGCGTGCTCGCCTCGTCACCGCCTGAAGATGCAGCTCGATATCGCGCCGCAGCGCCACGGAGAAACGAATCGTCACGCCCGGGAAGGCGCGGCGGATATCGGCTCCTCTCTCCACGTCATGGGGGTCGTTGATCAGAATGTCGAGGACCGACCCGTTCCGCTTGACGGGAATCCAGGCGTTGCCTCTGAGATAATCCAGACTGAGATTCCGCAACAGTTCCGGATCAATGATCGTTCGCTCGTCGTATCCGGCATAGGGGCATTGATAGAATGCGCTGAGCGCTGCTCCAAGAGCCACGTTGGACACTGCATATTTGTCGAGGAGGATTTCCTCCAGATCCATCTGGCAGGCAAGAGCTTCTTCAAGAGCTGCATCCAACTCACTTCGTTTCAACAGTCCGCGATCGGCGATACAGTCCAACAGACTGCGCTCCACCTCAATCTTGCGCGATGGATTGGCGCTGTGCGGCTTTCTCGGCGGTACGGCTTGAAGCGGTTCCCGCTTGGCGCGTGACACGATATTCTGCGTGAACATTCGCGATCATCCTCCCGGTTTCCTCCCCCTCCTTCACCCCTGATCACTCTCGTCCCTGTCAGTACCGCATCGACCATGTCCCGGGAGCGCGATGGACCAGCGGCACGCCCCGATACAAGCCCCGGCTCATGTCATCGTCATGCCAAATTTCAAGCGTCGCTCCGGCACCGGCAGATAGGATGCTCCCTTCTGCCATCACCGTCCCGTAGACTCTTGCCGCTCGGCCGACTGTCATGTTTCCCGCTGCGTATAAGACCCCGTTGAGATGCATTCCGGTCAGTTGGACCGTCTCACGGTTTGCTGTGCTGCCGCCATCTCCCGTCTGAGGCCCCTGCACTTTGAGCTGCTGGCCCGCAGACGAAGGACTCAAGAGGACGTGCCCTTGTATGACAGCCACCCCTTCGAAATACCCCATGCTGAGTCTCACTGTTCCCAGGTTGTCCTCGCGCGGAGCAGTCCGGTCGAGAGTATCGATGAATATCAGCCCGAGCTGATCCCCGACCCGCTGTGANNTAGCTCCATCGATCAAAACGAATCCCCGGCGTCGGATTCTGTTGCTCATGGACATGGAGAGGGAGAGTCTGGTTATCCATGGAATCCTGTGGCGGTTCCGTCACCAGCACACGCTCTCCGATCCACATAGTCATCCAGCGGTCTTCACGGACCAGGCTGTCATCGTAGCTGCGCCCCGTGATCGGAGCCGCTGGATTCAACGTTGGAATGTCTTCGACCCGCCGAATGACCAGATCCTTGCCGACAGCTACCGATCCCCAATGGACCCCGCCGATGGATCGGCCATCGGACAAGAGCCCGAGATTTTTCCCCGACTGTAAGCCAGGCCGCAGCGCCGGAAGTTCGATGGCTGCCAGTTGCATGCCGATCGACTCACGAAACGGCGTGTGATGCCGTGTTTCCACGGTTACCTCGACCGTGCAGAGCCAGCCAGGCTTTGACGGCGCATAGATTTTGAGTCGTCGTATCATCCCCGAACCGAGCATCGGTCGGAACAGGCCGATATCCGGGTCATGAAGGACCCGGTCATCGGTCTGACTCGACGCGTCCAACAACACATCCGGCCGATCGGCGCTTCCAATAAATTGTGACCGCCCTGCTTTGTCGAAATACGTTGCGGTTCCGTCGTCCCTCACAAGACGTTTTGCCAAAACGGTCGAGATCCCTGCAGGGCCAGCTTGTGGGTTGTGGAACCACCCGATCACTAACTCACCTGCTGCATCCGCCAACTGCTGTGCGGCTGCGGCTTTTTTCCCTGCGTCCGCGCTCAGCGATTCCTGCCACAGCAGTTCCAGTAGAGCAACGCCCAGCAATACCAGAGCCAGTGAGACCACCATCGATCCCATCAGCGCAAGCCCTTTCTCCCCGCCCCTTGTGTCGATGCGTGGCCCAGACATGTTTCTCCTACGACCGAAGCGCGATCTGGCGCTTCTGTTGTTGTGTTCTGTTTCTTGGTTGTATTTCAATGAGAACACGTGCCACTTCCGACGGTTGGATCGCCACGCGCCCGTTTTTGTCGCGATAAGAAAAATTCACCGTATCTAATTCACCAATCAGCACGTTTGCCCCGCCGTCCACCATACGCATCAAGCTTATGGCTCCCTTCTCGTCCTCCTTGGTGTAATAAGAGACTCGGTTGCGTAGATCCACGGAAGCTCCGGCCGGAAACATCGATCCAACCGAATCCTCGAACGTCAACTGATTTTGTTGTCCGGCGCGTGAGAGTCGATGCATTTCACAAACCAGTCGCCCGCAGATCGCCACGGTTTTCCCTTGACTCCAACCGCTGCCATTCAGGACCGGAAGAACCGACTGCCCCTGCAAGACGGTGGCGGTGGTATTGGTATGTTGGGCATGGAGATTGGCTACGAATGCGATCTTGTCTCGGGTTGCGGAAATGATGGCTCCGGCCGTCGCCAGGCGAACCTCCTGTTCGAACACCTCCAGTCCCAGTCTCAGATCTTGTTGTTGCGCGATCGTGCGCTGTTTCCCTCCGATCGCTGACTGGGCAACTTGCAGCACCTCCAGCACTGCAGCGAGGATGAGGAGAGCGGTCGCCATGCCAATCACCAGCTCAGCCAAGCAGACCCCCTGCATATTATTGATGCGGTCCACTCCCCTCACTTCACCCCTCCTCTCGCCTTGGCCTTACCGAACCGGTCAGAATTGCGATGCCCCTACGAATGCCGGATTCGCTCTGATCGTTTCCATACGGACTTCCTGTTGGCCATGTGATCCGTCATAGGTGACGACCGATCTGATCGTGACGCCGCCGACCGATGCAATTGGCCCCGGGCGATCGCCTTCGATCGTCCAGACTTCTGTCATCCCCTCTCTCTCGGCCGCGGCCGTGTAAATCCCGTCCCCTGTCACCGCATCATATCCTTCTCCGTCATCNNCTCATGACGGTTTCATGGACTCCGTCGTGATCAAGGTCATCCTCGAGAAGCATTCGCCAGCGTACAGCCCGTTTTGCCTCCAATCTGGACTGCGCGATTTCTTGCGCTTTGCTGAGCGCGCTGGTGTGATGGATGAGTCGGGACGCGATCTCTACAGTCCCCATCGTTCCCACGAATGCTATTGCGGCTATTGCTGCAGCAATCATGGTTTCAACCAGACTGAATCCCTCATCGTGCTTTTGGCGTTTCATTGGATTTTCACCCGTCCGGTTATGGAGACCGTCATTTCTTGAGTGTCTCCTTCTTGGCCGTGCAGTCGAATAGTGGTTGCGCTTGCGGATCGCCCGCTCGGATGAAAGAGGATCTCCGGCCCTGTGCTCGGCTCATCGATCACAATCCCCTTGTTCCCATATTGGTATCGATGATGGG
>DKBD01000003.1:0-3241 GCA_002451055.1 Nitrospira sp. UBA6909
CATGCGCCAGGCACCACTTATGACCGGACAGAAACTGTCCAAACAACCGGAGCCACTTCTGTGACAGCTTTAATGCGTCCTTTCTTTGAAAGCACGTATATATGGGTTATGGCTACTAGTGAAATGGAGACACCTCATGAAAAGTGTTCGCAAGCATCAACTTTTCGAACAAACACAACTTAGACCCAGATCGCCACGCTGGAAAACGTCACGGGCTTGACCGGCGAACTAACCCTCAAGGCCAACGAGACGATTATCGCTTGATGGAAGTGCCTATAGGCCTGCCTCCATTTGCAACTGAGCTGCGTAGCGCCGGTTCAACTCTTTTGAGATGTTCTCAAGAGAGGCCAGTGCATTGCGCTGCCCCGCGCTTTCGGGAGCGCTTTGAACGAGGGCGTTGAAGGCTGTGCGGTACAGGCCGCGTAATTCGAGGATGCTCTTGGAAGCCAACTCGTAATGGGTAATGAGTTTCATCTGTTTCTCCTTTTCTTCAGGAGGCCCCGACTGCCGGAGCCTTTTCTGGGCTCAGCGCACCGATCATCCCCACGAGAAAGGCGATCTGCTGGCGGTGGGTGAGGGGGAGAAAACGAGAAAACACATGAAACGTAATGAATCTTGCGTGACGAATTGGCTTCCAAAAGCTGAAAGAAGCGAAGTGCCCTGTAGCTGTCAGGAATTCACGGCTAGAGTTCAGGCGTGTAATCGAAGTCGCGGTCTTTGCGGCGTTGTTGAGCATCCTCACGTGAAGGCTTTGGCGGCTCTGCGCCCAGTTCCATATAGCGGGCGATGTCCTGCTTGAAGCCCATGAGCTGAAGCTTGCGCTCCTGAACGATGGGAAGAATCTCTTCCTGCAGCTTCCGTCGTTCGGCCAGTTGATACTGGATCAATGCCTGCCGTTCATCCCGGTCGCGGGTACGGCAGCGCTCGGTTTCTTGTTCATTTTGCTGCCGGACGGCCTTGTCCTTTCCGTTTCTGTAGCCGCTCTTCTTTGCGCCGCCGGATACACACATATACGTATTTACGATGCCTTTTTCGTGGCGCGTTGCCGTATTGTTTGTGCCCCCTTGTCGGTAGACTTTTCTGGGCCGCCTTCTCTATAGTTTTAGCATCGTATTCGTCATTGAAGGGTTGATCGTAGCATGCGACGTTTGGCTTCTCCTCGTCTGTGGGCCGGCCTCGTTCTGGGGCTGCTGATCTTCTACACGCTCGCCGGATTTGTCCTGCTGCCCTTTCTCATCACAACATACGGTGTTCCGGCTGCTTCAGAGCATCTGAGGCATTCCATCATCCTGCGCGAGGCGGCTTTCAACCCTTTTACCCTCGCTCTCCGGTTAGAGGGGCTGGAGGTACAAGGTGCCGACCGGAGGCCGATCATCGGCTTCGAAAAATTGGTGGTCAATTTGCGCGCGACAACGCTGTTTGGGCAAACGCTGGGATTCAACGAAATCCGGCTGGTCATGCCGTTCGTGGCAGCGAAGGTGAATCGTGAAGGGAAGCTGAACATGCTGGCGTTGGTGCCTCCCCCGGATGCAGCGCCCGCAGCGGAATCCGCCAAGCCGGCTGCGCGCGACACCAAGAAAATGATGCCGGTGGAAATCGAGTTGCTGGAGATCGAGAAGGGCATTGTGGAATACCGGGACGAATCCAAGGCGAGACCTGTTTCGCTGGACATCGTGCCCATTCAAATTGTGCTGCGGAACTTCAGTACGACCAGCACGAGTCGTGAGAGCGACAATGCCTATGCCTTCAAGGCCGAGATCGGCAAGGGAGAAGCCTTGGCCTGGGAGGGCACCATTTCGTTGGAACCGTTCGAGTCCGACGGCAAGGTGAGTTTGTCCGGGGTGAAAATCAGTACCCTCTTTCAGGCGGTGCATGACCGGTTTCGGTTCGATGTCAAACAGGGTGAGATGAAGCTGTCCGCCTCCTACCATATCGACATGCGCGGGCAGGCGCCTCGCGTGACCGTACAAGATGGGCGCTTGGCCGTTCGAGATCTGGAGATCGGGGAGCGAGTGTTTCCGGAGCCGCTGGTGAAGATTCCTGTGTTCGATATCGAGGGCGTCCAATTCGATCTGGAACAGCAAGCGGTGCAGATTGAGACGATACGGTCTTCCGATGGACATGCCGAAGTCTGGATGAATCCCGGCGGGGTCCTGAATATGCAGCAGCTCTTTGCTCCCATGGCTGCGAGCGGGAGTCCTCCGGCGGAGCCTGCCGAGACCGCTGCTAAGAAGGACTCACAGGAAGATTCATCGGATCGACCCTGGACTGTGTCCGTCGGTGCGTTCGAGCTTCAGAACTTTGAGGCGATTTTTGAGGACCGTACGCTGGCGAGGCCTCAATACGTGGATGTGGAGAATCTAAATGTGAAGGTGGAGGAGATACGTGTCCCGTTCGAGCAGGCGATGCCGGTGGATGTGTCCATGACGCTCAACCAGAGCGGGCTGGTCGCCGTGCGGGGACGGGCGGCCGTAGACCCGATGAGCGCGGACCTGGATGTGAAGCTCAAGGACATCAGCATTTGGCCCTTTCAGGCATATTTGGATCAGTTCCTGAATATGGACGTGCGGGACGGGACGATCGATCTGGCCGGAACGCTCCGCTATGACAAGGCGCATTCCAAAAAACCGCTCATTCGATTTCAAGGGGATGTCGGAGTCAACCGGCTTTCGGTCTCGGATCGGAAGGATTTCGAGGAGGTGCTCTCATGGAAATCGTTGGCTGTGAATCGGCTGGCGCTAGCCATGGAGCCGACGGCCGTGAAGATCGCCGAAATCGTCTGGCAGGAACCGGCGGTGCACGCCGTCATCGAGTCGGACGGCTCATTGAATCTCTCGAAGCTGCTCGTGTCGGCTCCAGCCGATGCTACGCCACCGCAGCCAAGCGAGGGGGAAGTGCGAAAGACAACGGCTCAATCCCCCCCACCGACGGTGACCGTCGGTCAGGTGAAGCTGGTGAAAACCGCGGCGACGTTCCATGATCTATCCATCCAGCCGCCCGTGAAAGCCGGAATCTCGGATTTCAGCGGCACCATCCGCGGTTTATCGTCCAAGCAGATAAAAAAGGCAGATGTGGATCTCGCCGGGCGGGTTGGTAAGGCCGCCCCCTTCAAAGTTGTCGGAAAGATCAATCCTCTCGGCGAGGATGCTTTTACCGACTTGGTTGTCACGCTGGGAGCGATGGATCTCACTCCGGGAAGCCCCTACAGCAGCAAGTATGCTGGGTATGGACTGTCAAAGGG
>DKBD01000003.1:3263-5467 GCA_002451055.1 Nitrospira sp. UBA6909
CCGGTTCCGCTGCTGGTGGCGTTGTTGCAAGACCGGAACGGATTGATCGAAATCGACCTGCCCATTCGGGGCGATCTCAACGATCCTGATTTTAGATACGGCAAGGCCGTGATGTCGGCGTTACTCAACCTGCTTGGCAAGATCGCGGTTTCGCCGTTTACTCTATTGGGGCATCTCGTGCCGGACATGGAGGGTGGAGAAGACCTGCAATTCATCGGCTTTCAGCCTGGCAGCGCCGCTTTGATGCGTGATGAAACGACGAAACTTGACGTATTGGAAAAAGCGCTCGTTGAGCGGGCCGGATTGAGGCTCGATATCAAGGGAACCGCCGATGCCGTACTGGATCGGGCGGCCTTGCGCTCGCGAAAGCTCACAGACCGGCTCATGGCGATGAAGCGGCAGGAGTTTAGAATTACAAAGCACCAGGAAACCCTGTCTCCAGAGGATGAACAACGGTTGGTGGCGGAATTATTCGCAAAGCTTCAATCCCAGCAGGCGGAGGCGACAGGAAAGACGCCGGAGCCTGCCGAGGATCACATTCCGACGGCGGAAGAGATGAGACGGCGAGTCGCTGAGTCCATCCCCGTGACTGAATCGGATTTGCAGTTGCTGGCCAGGCAGAGGGGCGAAGCCGTGCAGGAGCGACTGCTGGCAAGCGGGAAGCTGGCGAACGACCGGGTCTTCCTGCTGGATGTGAGTACCGCGGAGTCCGGGCATGATCCGGTGCGGACTCAGCTTGGACTGGCGGCGGGGTCGTGAGCGCAGGTGAGACTCGTCCGACCGGCGAAGGTAGAGGCTTGCACGACAAACGAGACTAACCGGAAATTCATCTTTTCCAGTCGAGTGCCCATCTCCCGCAGTCCGCTCACGCTTTCCCTCTTGCGCTCCCTATTGTCAGGGCAGTATCGTAACGGCGGTGGTGTTGAGGTCGAGCTTCCGTTTCAGTTTGCAAACCCCAAGACATCAAAAAAATAAGGAGGAACTATGGCAATCCGATTGGGTGACGAGGCCCCGAATTTTACCGCGGACACGACGGAAGGAAGGATCAATTTTCACGAATGGCTCGGCAACAGCTGGGGCATTCTGTTTTCTCACCCGAAGGACTATACCCCTGTCTGCACGACGGAGTTGGGGACCGTGGCCAAGATCCTGCCGGAACTAAAGAGGCGGGGAGTCAAAGTTCTTGCGATTAGTGTCGATCCGCTCGATTCTCACAATGGCTGGATCAAGGACATCAACGAAACGCAACAGACGACGATGAACTATCCTATCATCGCCGATCCGGATAAGAAGGTCGCCGCGCTGTATGACATGATTCATCCGAATGCGATCGACAACATGACTGTTCGGTCGGTGTTTATCATCGGGCCGGATAAGAAGGTGAAACTGACCCTGACCTATCCTGCGTCATGCGGGAGAAATTTTGATGAATTGCTGCGCGTCGTCGATTCGTTGCAGCTGACCTCGAAATATAAGGTGGCGACGCCGGCCAACTGGAAGGATGGAGAGGACTGTATCATTACGCCGGCTGTCGACGACGCGGAAGCCAAGACCCTGTTCCCGAAAGGGTTCAAAACGGTGAAGCCGTACCTACGCTACACGCCGCAGCCGGACCGATAAACAGATCAGAAGAGGGTTCGGTGAATATGGAAGGGCGGGATTGGTTGCTGACCGGTCCCGCCCTTTATGTTTGTTTTCCGATGAATGCTTGTCTATGTAGGATTATTGATACGTAGAAGGATTGAACGTACCCTCATGAAATGGGCGTATTTATTGATGACGGTAAATTTGTTTCAGTCCTCAAAAATTTCTTGCTAATACATTTGGTTTTGATATACTCCCGCGGATTCTGTGTTAACTGTATCGGCATCGGAAGTTTTACGTAGTTAGGGCAGTCGGTATTTTCATTATCTCAGAAGGGAGGCAGTTGCGATGAAGGGCAATACGACAAGGTTGTGGAAGAAGTTTTCAGTTATCGGAGCCATTGCGGCGCTGGTGGCTGGAACTGTGTCCGCGCCACTTGTGGCCAATGCGGCCGGGACGATCAAGGCCGATGATGATAAGTGGATTTCCATCGGTATGGGTCTCAGGACCAGCTTCAACGCCGTTGAAGGTGCTTCTCCGGCTGGTCACTACAGCAACGAGTTCACCGTGGACAATGCTCGTATTTATCTCAACGGCAAGATCCATAAGAACATTGGGTT
>DKBD01000270.1 GCA_002451055.1 Nitrospira sp. UBA6909
CAATTCAAGTTCAAAACTCACCACTTGCATTCCCCTGTCAATTGAGATCGAGCACCCGGGATGGTAGAGACAGGCGAAAGGGCCCGGATAGACCAGGGCTATAGGCGATCGGTCCACCAGAGCCGGCTATAGATTGTCAGGTTGATCGACAATACCAGGATGCCGAGAATAACTTGCACCTTGCGGGCTAAATCCTCCGGGTACAGGATTGCCGAAAGATATTGGGCGATGAAGTCGCCCGCGTATCCCGCGTCGCCGGCTTGCTCCCGCAGCCAATTCTCCAACGGTGTCAGCGGGCAGATCCATCCGCTGAATTCCACGAAGGTCCCCCATGCGGCCGCCGGCAAGTGGACCCAAACAAAGCGCGGCCATTTGATAAGCAAGAGCCCGCCCAAGAGCACGAAGAGCACAAAGCCGAAGTGGAGCACCACAATGAGATCGGCGCTGAGGCGATAGAGCATGAGGCTATTTGCTCGTCGGGCGATAACGCCGTGACAGTTCAGTAGCAAGAGGAAGTAGAAAGTCCCGAAGATGCTCTGCGGAGAGTGGTTTCACAATTCTGGGTTCGAGATCCCGCATGAGATTGATATTTTGAACGGTCAGGAGATTGGCCGTAAATATCAGCACGCCCTCCTCTGAATCCAGGAGCGCCTCTTTTTCACGGGCACGGCTGATCAAATAGTCGAGTGTAAATTGTGACTCCTTCAAAATGAAGTAGAGGTCGTAAAAGTCCTTCGGTTCAGAAGGCTGACGGCTCAAGATCGCGCAGATCTTATTGGTGGCGATGTCTTCAAAGGAATCGACGATGATCCGGCCATGGATCGTCGGCTGCGCCATCTGTGCGGGCACATCTCGCGCGAATTCAATCTTGAGGTTGTCTTGATCATCGCCGGTATTAACGAAAAGAAGCAGGTGCTCAGCGGATTTTGGATTCTTTGATACGATGGTCAATCCGAGGGTAGGAATGAGGTCAAGAATGTGTTGAAAATCTTGCGCAAGCGACCCCTGTTTTCTGGTAAAGAAGTCCAAGTCATCCGAATATCGGTGGTGGAGATAGAACTCAGCCAGGGCGGTTCCTCCTGTCAAATAATAGTCGCGCTGATCGAGAGCGTCTTGAAACAAGGAGGTCAGAACGCGGCGTTGCAGCGGCGTGAGAATGCTATCCGGCATGTTTCCACGTGGGTAAGAGCCGTTCGATCATGGTTCGCCTGCGCTCCGGGAGATCAATATGGGGGATGGCTTCTTCGATGTCATTGAGCGATAAAAGCTTTCGCACGTCGGACCATTCGGCGTATTTAAGAATCCTGCCGACCGCCCATCTTTTCTGCTCCAAATCTTCTCCCTGGATATAACGCTTCAGATCGTTGACCTCTCGATCGTATTCCCATACCAGATGTGTCGTGACCTCCAAGCCAAGCGCCTCGGCCACATCCTGAAGCCACGAACGGGCCTCGGCTGGTGTGGAAGAATCATCCAAGCGTTTGCGCACCTCTTGACCCCGAGCTTCGTAAAATTGAGATACGGGTCCCCTTATAAAGGCTCCCGTATCCATGGCTGCCGAGGTGAGGACATTCTGTAAGGTGGGGTCATGCGGAAACTTTTTGATGAATCTAAAGACGAGATCCCAGAATCCTGGTGCGCTTCCGACAAGCCATCGCGCTGCGATGCGGGCATAGGCAACATTGTCACCGATAGCCGCAATCAAGTCATCGGCGTCCTGTTCCTGATCCAGCAATTCTTTCAGTCGCCATGAAAGCACTTCTTGGGATATGTCGTTAGCGCAGGAGATTTCAAGTAAGATTCGGAACAACCGCGGTCGGTCTTTTGTTCGGAGTGCCTTCCACCATTGGTTTCCTCCATCCATGTCCAGTGGTTCCCACTCTAAGGAACCGGCCGCAGGGGTGATAAGGAGTTGGTGGAACTTCTCAAAGCCCAAGTTTGGATTGGACTTGGTCAACCTGGCGGCGAGTTCATCAAAGTGCCACCCTTCCGCAGAACGTGTCGGTTTCTTCGAAGGACCCTGTTCGATGCAGCGCCAGGAAAAAGCGCTCAACTCATCGTCGAAAGATTTCTGGTGATAGTTCCAGCTTCCCAGTAAATCGACTGCTTCAGAAGCCTGTTCATAATTTGTTCCGGCGATGATCCGGAGTAGTTCCTTGAACTCGTTTAGGTCTATGCGATCGATCCATCGGCCGAGTATGGCGGCAGTATATTCGGGATCTTCCGCGGCGACCTGTTTAATCCGCTTGAGCCCGCGTGGTGTCGGGTTCAGCCAGCTCGTCGTTTCCAGGAGAGAAGTCGCAGAAACCGCGCGCGATTCGGTGAGCTGATCCAGCCGGCTTTCAACCTCTTCGAGGTCACGCTTCGCCCAGCCGGCAAAATAAGGGGCGAACGCGCTGCTCCCAAGAGCGTTCTTGCCGAGGGTCTCAATAGCGGCTCGGAAATGAAGGTGTCGGTCTTCTTGCCCAAGGGCATGGAAGAATCTTCTGGCTTCGCGTGCGGGATCGGTCAACAGCCACTGTATTAAGCCGGGCGTAAGAATTTGAGGAGATTGCACGGCTTCTTTTGCGAGAAGACATAACCGTTCTTCTAACTGCTTTTCCTCCTGTTCCCAGTCATCTGACACATGGTGGCGTCCTCCGCCGGCCCAAAGCTTAAGCCTGGTTGTAAAACCAGCTCTATTCAATGATGTTTCCCATGCCGTGAGCTGTGAAATGAACTCGGTGTACTCTGCTTTCCGGTCCTCGGGCAAATCGGGCTTGGCTATCTGATTGGCACAGAAGTCTCGAACTCGATGCATGATACTGGCCAAGTGTGACACGTCCAGCCCGCTACGCTCAGCCAGAGCCCAATTAGTCAATAGCGTGAAATGCTGTTTGCTTTCGTCAGTGAGCCCACGGAAAGCCAATTCGGCGATAGAGTTTGGTAATGCACCTAGTGCAGCGTGAGAAACCTCGCCTTGCTCCTCAGCGAGTGAAACCAGAATCTCTGCAAGGTTTTTGACGTAGCTGAATACATCGCTCCATGTGAGAGGGGGATGAGTGTCCAGCGGTGAAGAGCCCACACTGTGCCGGAGGTGGATGGACATGCGACCTGTGAGGCCGCTTTGGATTGCTTTAACCGCGAGAAGTCGTACTTCCGTTGTCGGGGCTGATGAAAGCCGCTCTTTGATCAATGCGACTCGCTCATAGAGAGGTAACGGCATCTGAGAGTGAAATGGGTGCAAGCTTTCTTTCAGAACTCCTGTTGCATTGTTCCCCCATGTCTCGTTTTCAGCTTCAGCCAAGAGCCAGATAAGGCGAAGGGCACTCTTGCTCGTCTTCGCACGGAAAAGGAGTTGCTCGAGGGCCGACATCAACTCTCTGCGAGAGTCTCCGGAGATAGCCAGCCGAAATTCTCTGGTGCTGGCAAGCAAGTGGCGTTCGAGGACATTCAATACGCGATGAGGGACGGTTCCTGCTATGAGCCTGAGCAGGTGAGCCCGTTTGATAACACGATCGACTGCGCCAAGAGGTCCGTCAGGAGCAAATAAGTCGTCCCAGAATTGCTCGGCTTCAGGGCCTCTGACTTGTGCAAGCCGCTTGATGAATCTGATCTGCCCAGCTTCGTCTAGGCGCGCGAATAAGGCAAACAGGTTGTTTTTACGTCCCTGCAAGAGCTGTTCGGCCAGGTGATTGGCAAGAAGAGGAATGGAAATCTCTACAAAGTAACCGGCCCGTTTTGTCAGGCCAGCCTTTTCCAATTCCGGCAGGTGGTTGATCGTGTCATGAGGCGATTGCCCATCGCCGAATATCTCACAGATGGTTTGAATTTCCCTGTCATGGGGTCCGGCAACTCCAACATGTGTCAACAGGGAAAAGAGACAGGCTGATCGCAAGGCGGATGGCCCCAGTTCCCGTTGGATGCGGCGCTCAAACTCTCTTCCCACTGTGTCACGGAAGTCCGTATGACCATCTCGAAGGTTGCTTGCGATGCTGGCCGCTGCCAAGATGACCCCAGGTATCCCCCCGGCCTGGCTGAGAATCCAATCCTGAATCCCATAGTCGAGCGCCTGTCCTGTCGCGTGGAGTAGCTTCCTTGCGTCTTCGTCACTCAGCGGAGAAGGAGGGAGCGATGCCACTCGGTTATCGAGCCCATAGCTCAAATCCGGCGCGTCCTCGGCCATCGGAAGCGTGATGAGGAGTTTTAAGCCGGGAACCGACAAGGCCTCGCCGATGAGAGATGGTAGGGTGTCGAATTCAGGGTCTTCGATAATGCAGAAGACTTGTGAATGATCCCGGCAGAGGTTGCGATAGTCCGCCAAGTCGATTGAGCTTGGATTTAGCGCGACCGCCACGTCATAGGGTTTGTGTTTGGTCGCTTCGAGCGCAAGACGGCTCTTCCCCATATCGTGCGGGCCGCTGATAACGATGGCGCGAACTGTGGAGTCGTCCACAAGGGTGCGGAGTTGGTGCAACTCCGCTTCTCGTCCGACGAGTTCAATGGCAGATCCAAACCGTTTCTTGCTGCGATGGGCATTGTAGGCGTCCTCCCAAGTCTGGAAAGCCAGTGGTGCAAAGAAAGCCGCCCGGAGGTGTGGATGACTGTTCAATATGGCGGCAAGTTCTGCGGCTCCGACCACATCCACTTGAGTTCGTAAGTCTTCACCGTCGATAGCCTGAATGCTTTTTTTGAGAGAGGCTGATTCATTTGGGGTGAAGTCAATGTTGACGAAAAGGATATATCGGTCAGGTGTCCTGCCGAAGGTATTCTCAATCTCCTTGAGTGCTCCAACTAACGAAGATCGGAGATGGGTGATAATGGGTTTCCGTTTGTCAGCGAGAACATCGCGTTTCTTATACTGAAAGACGTTCCAGCCTGGGCCAAGGATTGGAGTGGGAATGGAGTCGTTTCCTTGTGGGATGGTTATTTTCCATTCCGCGTCTATACCGCCATCTTTGACATTCACTCGGGTAGTGAAACGTGGAAGTTCCTGAAAGGCACGACCTGATGCGGCCCAAGCTACAGCATTACACAGCGTAGCGAACCGTTCAGGCGGCCAGGTGCTGGTCACCTTCTCCAATTCTTTCGGGTCGATGGCTTGGCCTGTCAGCAATGACATGATCGGTCTTTCTGGTTGGAGCACAGGCGATTATATCGCTTTTCCAGAATTTTGTAGCCATCTTTGCTGATGAGGCTGGGATCAGGCTGGTCATTCAAACAGGCGCGGTGCCTGTTCGCCGGATAGGTTGGGGTAGGTAATATGTTTGCTGTCAACCTTGGCGAAGGCCGTCAGTCGGTGCAGATTCGCCTTCGTCTCGCTCATGAGGTGCCGCACTTCCCAGCCGCGGGTTACCAGTGCGTCAGCGATGAGCGAGCGGTGGCACCGCCACGGTACCGCTTCGGCGCACATCACAGCCGTGGGCTGCAATCGGCTATCGGCCATCAACGCTTCCAAGGCTTCCCGGAATGCCTCCGTCTGCATGTAATCGGCATAACCTCGAAGACTTTCGTTGCGCCAGCCGGTGTTGATGGAATCTCTCGCGGGTTTCCGTAATCCTCCTAGGGCGGCTGTATGCCGATAGGTGATTCCAACGTCAGCCAAGCTTTTTGCCAACGCCTCGGTATTGAATTGCGGGTTATGTCGGGAGCGGGGGATGGTGCGGACATCGACGAGAAGCTGGATTCCGTGCGCTTGCAGGATTCCGGCAAGCTCGTCGATCCGTCTGGTGGAATGGCCGATGGTCCAGAGTATGAGAGGTGATGAGGTCATCGACTCACTGAAGCAGCGGCCCAATCTGTCAATTGTTCGGCGTCTTCGACGATCTCGATCGGCACTTCGTAGAATGATCTGAGCGTCTGTTTTGAATTGGGTCGGAATGGTTTCATGCCGTGGATTTTGTACTGCGCGACGGTCGCTGGTGTGACTTTGAAGTACAGCCGGCCCTTGTGGATGATGCCGAAAAAGGCGGTGTGTTGATAGAGACCATAGCCGCCGAACATCGCGCGGCATTTCACCTGCCTGATGTCGTTGAGTTGATCCAGCACGAAGTCTTTGAAGCCGTCGTGCTTGGTCGGCATACGACCTCTTACAGCGGTTTGCGCGCCGCCACCATGCGGACGGCGATGGGCAGGGCGATTCCGTCCGTTCTCCTGAACTGTCCGATGGAACCGACAATCCGGTTGCGGGCATCGCTTTTCTGCTGCCCGGACAACCGCACGAACAAGTTTTGGATTGGCGCGGCAATGTCCATCAAACTTTCGTAATACTCCTCACCGGACGGAAATCGCACTTCGGCCAGATATTCTTCTTCTACGACGCCGCTGAATCCGGCGTCGTGAAGCATCTTCGCCAGATCCCCCGCTTTTGCGAGACGGAAAATCCCTGGCGCGGTTGGGTCTGGCGGCGGTACCTCGATGAATTGCTTGAGGACGGCGAGCGGGGTTGTCAGATAGGCATTCTTCTCCGGTGCGGACCAGACCGCGGCGGACAGCCAGCCGCCTGGTTTCAGCACCCGAGCAATTTCGACGGCGGCCTTGGGAATTTCCGGGACGAACATCAGACAGAATCGGCTGGTCACGGCATCGAACGACGCTCCTTCAAAAGGGAGCGTCGTGACGTCGCCGGTTTGAAACGAGACGTTGGAAAGCCTGAGGGACAAGGCTTTTCGCCTTGCGGCCTCGAGCATCCGCTCAGCCAAGTCGATGCCGAGGACGGAGCCCCCTGGGCCGACCGTTTGGGCCGCCAGCAACGCCGGGTACCCGGTGCCTGATCCGAGGTCCAGCACACGGAGTCCGGTCCGAAGCCGAGCATCGGCGATCAATCGGTGATTCAGGAACGACATCTGTTCGTCGAAGAAGCGGTCCCACTTCTCCCACCCGCCGGCGACGCGATTCCAATCCTGGCGTTGGCTGTCAATAAATTGCTCTGGTGAGAGTGCTGTCACAACGTCACCTCAAGGTTTCCAAAGTCTGTCGGAGTTCCGTGACCTCCGAGGCAAAAAGGTCTAGGTGTTGATCTCGCTGGGGCTGATCGTTCCTGAACTTCCACAAGCGTTTGAAAATCACCCAGAGTTCTTTGTTATGGGTCACGGCCACCGCATAGGCCGGCTTCTCGCGCAGCGTTTTTTCGATACAGCACAGATTGTCGTCAAAGGCGTGGAATTGGTTGTGAAGGTCGTTGAGCGCCTGATCATACCCCTTGCCGCTTTGGGCCGCTCTCGCGCTTGCTTCCATCATGTTCGTCAAATTGATCAGTGTTTGGATGTCGTTCTGGTCCTTCGCTTGTGCTGCAAAATCTTTGGCGTGCGGGTAGAACACGTAGCTGCAGCCGCTGAGGCTGATGACCAAAAGCGAAAGTGAAAGAAGTCCAACAATGCGTCTCATTGGAACCTCCAGCATGAAGGGGGCACATACTTGTCAGTTGAGAATAGAGATCCTCCCCCTGCAGGGAGTTTTACAGGGAGAGGACCATCCGTGTCATGATTGCGATCACACCGTGACGGTCACTGTTTTGATCGCTGCTTTGACCTGGTCAACCATTTCCTGTGGAATCGACTCCAGTTTATGACACTGCTTGGCATGGGAGGCGACGAGCTGCAACAGCTCCGCCTCCGTTTCTGTCCGTACCTGGAAAGCACACCCTCCCGACGGTTGAACATCGAGGCATCCGAGTTGCTTGTACTCTTTCGTCGCCATGACCAACGCCTCCTTGTATGATTAGGGTAAAGTAAAGCATACCACTATCTAGTTCAGCACGTTGGCAGTTCTAGGTCAATATAGAAAACAGCATCAATCGCTACAGGGAGTAGAAAACTCTCCTTTGACGATTTGGCCGTCCTGAGGGGGATAAAGGCCCGATTCCTTGATTCTTATTCGTTGTCCGGTGTATTCCGGGATCATGGCGTATGTGAAATACCCAATAAATTGGTCGCCGTGAGGATAGGGTTCTTCAACCGTGCATCTGTGGATCTCATGGTTGCCGAGCCACCATTCGTTTTGCACCTTAACGGCTTGGAGCCCATTGTGGATACGGTCCATGCCCGGCATGGCACAGGGTTCAAAGCTCACGACCGACGGCGAATGGAAAATGGTAGATGGCCTGCGGATTGTTTCCCTGCCGGCAGAGAGCGACCAATCCTTTTCCGGTTACCATGGTTGTTATGATGTCCTTCCCCTTCTTGATACAGAAATACTCGTGCGGACTGTTTGTATCAGCGACCTACTGACTCGATAGGCGTTGAGGCACTCGACACCGCAGGGATCTTCTTCCGCCCCCGCCCCAACGATCATTTCCGGTGATAGGTGATCTCCAGGAGTTTCATTTCCTTTTCCTTGCCGTGAGCGCCGTACATGTCGAAGGTCTGGTGATTAGCGTCGATCAGCTTCCAGATGGCGCGATGGCTCATCTGGCCTCCACCTGGTTCGGGGTGGGAGCCTTTGAGTGTGATGGTTTTGCCGTCCGGGCTGGCTGTTCCCTCCATGATGAAGATGCCGGTTCCCATCGTGTCCATCCACGCCGTGACGTATTTCTTGCGGATGTTGTCATACCCATCGATGCCGATACCGTGGAACGGCTGCCCCATCATCTGGCCGTTGTATTCCTGGTAGAGAAATCGTCCATCCAGCAGCATCTTCATCTCTGCCGTGCCGGTGGATTCCATCGGTGGCTTGCCCGGTTCCATCCATTCCTTCGTCTGGGTCGTCCAGCTGCCAGCCAAGGCAGCGAATTGCTTGTGTGGTTCACCCGGTGTGGCGGCTTGCTTCCACAGCTCCATCATGGCTTTTTCATCCATGGGTTTTTCGTGCTTCTTCTCCTTGGCGAAAACAGGCGAGACGGTGAGCAGAAGACACAACGTGGTGACGACGAGAGATATGTGACGCATGGTGGCCTCCTTGTGGGTGTGTCGTGTGTGTTTGAAAAGGAATGGTTTCATGACATGTCGTGAAACTTAGCTTTTGCCCCCGTGGCAACAAGTCGATGGCGCATTGGGGCTATCCTCGTATCGATCGTGATGCCGGAGCCAGTCCATCGTTGAGTCGGGATTCTCGTTTCGTCCCTTAGGGACGAGATCAAGCCAGTTATACGCGCAGTTTAAGAGATCGAGTCCGCGACCATAGGTCGAATAGGTGTGAAAAATCTCCAGGCCTTCCCGATAGAAAAAGCTGGCACCGGGCATTTCATCAGCCATATAAGGACCGACAGCATAATTATAGAAGGCCTGTCCTGATTGTTCGTCCTTCTCCGTGAACGACAGGCCGAAGTCGTAGTTGAAGTCTGATCCAAACGACGAAACCCATGGAAAGTCCCATCCCATTCGTGTCTTAAAACGCTCGATCTGAGCAAGAGATGCGCGCGAGACGACGACAAACGAGACATCTCGATGTGCCAGGTGGATCGGGATCCCTTGAAAGCCGTCGGCCCAGTACGAACAGCTCTTGCATCCTTCGTCCCAATCTGGGCCGAGCATGAAATGATACATAGCAAGCTGTGTCTTGCTACCCAAAAGATCGGTGAGATTCTGCTTGCCGCCCTGAGCATCGAACATATACGGCTTCTCGATCCTTCGCCAAGGCAGCGCGCGGATCTGTGCCGTCATGGCATCTCTCAACTTGGTGAACTCTTTCTCTTTGGCCAACAGCGCCATGCGTGCGTTTATCCATTCTTCATCGCAGACGATGAGGCGTTGCATGTGAACCTCCTCAATTGATCAGCGGGACTCAGCCAATGCTTTGAGATTGGCTAGCCCATCCTCAAAATCTTTTCCGACCATCTTGTCCATATTCATCACTATACCCATGATCTTCATCATGTAGGGCTGTGGCCCATACATGGCCCAGATGACTTCTGTGGCCCCGGCATTGGGTGCTAGGGTGAACTCGGCGGTATTGTGTGCTTCGAACGGCTTGAAGAAATCCAACTTAATCAGGATTGTCGAGGAGGGAGTCGACTCCAATATTTCCATTCGACCTGTGCCCACATCCTTATTGCCGTCCCATTCGAGGATCGCCCCTTTGCCCTGCGCTGCTCCACTGTAGGTTTTCTTCATCGCAAGATCTTTCTTCTCCCAGGGTGACCAGGATGCCCAGGCTGGGAGGTCGTTGATGAGTGCAAAGACTTTCTCTGATGGTGACGCGATAGTTGCTGATCGTTGAACGCGAAAGGTATTTGGCTTTGTCGCGGCGTAGATCAGTGCCGAAGCAATCAACAGGACGATGATAAGGATGGTATTTAGCATGGCTCTCTCCTGAGTGTCTGAGGGGATCAGTGCCGAGGACTGAGCGAACAAATAGTGCTAATATTTCTTTTTCAGCTGTGTCTGCAAGCGCTCTTCCTGTTCCCTCAATTCGGGCGTAAACTCGGTTCCGAAGTCGTCGGCTTCGAAGACTTGACGAATCTCAATGTCGGACTCTCCTGACATCGGATTGGGACAGCGCTTGGCCCACTCGATCGCCTCTTCCTTCGACTTGCATTGCCAGAGCCAGTAGCCCGCGATGAGTTCCTTGGTTTCGACAAAGGGTCCATCGACCACGGTGCGCTTGTTCCCCGAGAACTGTATGCGCACGCCTTTTGAGCTTGGCTGAAGTCCCTCGCCAGCCAGCATCACGCCGGCGTTCACCAGTTCTTCGTTGAACTTCCCCATGTCGGCCAAGAGTGTCGTGCTCGGCATCACACCGGATTCAGAATCCTTTGTGGCTTTCACAATAACCATGAATCGCATGGCGAGCTCCTCTCTCGAATTATGAGCCTAAGATCGAATATCAGCCGTGAGATTGGCAGCCTTGGGCCGTCCTACCGTCCTTCATACGCCTGTCGCAACCGTGCGATATCAATCTTCTCCATCTGCAGCATGGCGCTCATGACCCGTTTCGATTTCTCTGTATCTTCATCCTGCAGCATGTCACCCAACACTGTAGGTATGATCTGCCAAGAGATACCGAACTTGTCTTTCAACCAGCCGCACTGTTGTGTTATGCCGCCTGCTGAAAGCTTTTCACACAGGTCGTCGACTTCAGCCTGAGTGTCACAGTTTACGAAGAAGGAGATGGCCTCCGTAAATGGGAACTGTGGGCCGCCGTTTAGGGCCATGAACTTCTGTCCGTCGAGATGAAAGGTGGCGGACATTGGTGAAATAAAATCGATCTGCGAACTCTTGAAGATGGAGGTATAGAACCTCGCCGCTTCTTCTGCTTGACTGTCGAACCATAAGAAAGGGGTGATCTTGGACATGCGTGTCTCCTTGTTGAAGATGGTAGTCTGTCTATTAGTCGAATCAACAGACTCCAAATCGACAAGTCCCCCCTTTTTCTGTCATTCGCCAGGTAACCCGTTGATTTCTCGAACGGGCCTGACCTCTACCGTCCCTATCCGTGCGCCCGGTACTCGTTGAGCGATTCTGATCGCTTCCTCTCGATCCTTCGCGTCCACTAGAAAGTAACCGGCAAGCTGCTCCTTTGTTTCCATGAAGGGCCCGTCGGTTACCATCGGCTTGCCGTCACGCACACGAACGATGGTTCCCGTTGCTTCAGGTTGTAATGGCGACGCATGGACGTATTGGTGATTGGCGTTGAGTTGATGACAGAGCTGGATGGACTCTGTAAGCATGTCCTTCCTGGTGCCTTCGGGCATGCTCTTGAACATGTTTTCGTTGTGATGAACCAGCAGCAGGTATTTCATGGGGTACCTCCATCAGCGTAAGATAGTCGTCGGCCAGGGTCGAAATCGACATCATGGTCTTCCAGCCAGAGTTAGTAATGAATGTGTTAATGGAAGCCGATGATATTTATTTCTGGAAGAACCTGGTGCCTGGTCTGAAGAATCACGACTCGCACAATTGTTCCGCGCACCTGTGAATGAAGCCAAGCGCACTGTCGAATGATGCGGATTGAAATGACCATATGCTGCGCGCATTCGGCTTGGGCTATATATTGTCATGCAACAGGGGAATGAGATACATCCAGAGATCCTGAAGTAAAACGGTCAGCAAGAATCTCATCATAAGGAAGTGCGTGACGTACTTGCCGAGGAAATCGACAGAAATTTGCCGGACGCTGACAATAAGATCTGGCACGCGCATCCGGTCTGGTTTTTGGCCGGCAATCCAATTGTCGGATACAGCACACAGAACCCAGGCATCCGCCTGATGTTCTGGAGCGGGGCAGATTTTCAAGAAGCAGGACCGAATGTGGTAGGCAAGAAATTCAAGGATGCCTCAGTGTTCTATCAGGATGTGTCAGAAGTACAACGATCAGATTTGCGATGATGGCTGAAGAAAGCCCGAGCGATTCAGTGGGACTATCAGAATCTCGTCCGGCGCAAAGGGCGGCTGGAGAGGCTGACGTAGGACGTGGAGGCCCAACTGCGCATGCCGTTCCCTCGGAAATGGACGTGAGCCTCAGCTGCTGAGAGACTTCTCATTCCAATCTTCCAGATCTTTTGGCCGTTTTTCCAGAAGCCGCTGTTCCGGTTCTTACTTGAGGGGGTTGCGGATTCCTTGGTAGGAAGTGTGGACCTCGCTTGTTCTCCACGGTGTCAACAGAGATTGATGTGCTCGTGTTATCGCTTCTCCGGTGGGATCGCTTTGATGGCGACGGAGAACACCGCATGAGCTGCGATATCAACAGGCCTGTGTTTGACGATTGTGCTCGCCGGGTTCTTGCCGAGAAAGTTGTCGCCTTTCCAGTTTTGTGACGGTCTGATAGGCCTGGGCACGAAGCCACCTCCGCAATTTGGGCAGACATTGCCCAATACATTCTCAGCGCAGTTAGTACAAAACGTACACTCATAGGAGCAAATACGCGCGTCCAGTGTGTCGGGTGGCAAGGCGGTATCGCAATGTTCGCAGGTCGGTCTCAGTTCCAACATGGCGGATACTTTTAATCTCGTGCTCTGCCGCGACGGTTTTCTGATCTCTGGCCACTGGTGTTGCTTCGGGTTGATCTTGATTGGGTACGATACCTCGCCGGGGGGACTCCGTACTCCCGTTTGAAGGCGCGATTGAAGGAGGGTTCAGATTCATAGCCGACGTCGCCTGCCACCTCGGCCACGCTCTTGGACGTAGATGCCAACACTTGCGCAGCGAGCTGCAATCGCCAGTGTGTCAGGTATCCCATCGGTGTGTCTGACAGATAATGCCGAAATCGCTCAGCCAACACGGAACGCGAGAGACCAACCTCATTGGCCAGCGAAGCGATCGTCCAGGGGCGTGATGGCTGGTTGTGCAAGAGTGCCAGTGCCTTTCCCACGTCCGGATCGCGCACGCCTGCGAGCCAGCCCGTCTGAGACTCTGGTAGCTGTGCGATATATCGTCGTAAGGCTTCCACGAACAGCAATTCGGATAATTTCGCGATGACTGCGGTCCCGCCTGGTCCCGAGGCCTCNNGTGAGCTCCCCTCCTCCTCCAAACTGAGAGAGGACTTTCCCCGTTCCGAGGACTTCTCGCATCTCCTTAATGGCGTTGCTTGGTCGTACCGGAGAGCCGTTTCCCATGAGGTGCGTATTTCCGCGGGGAAGGATGACGAGATCGCCGGCTTTCAGAGGCACGACGGGGCTGCCTTCTTCGTCCCGACACGTGCAGTGGCCTTCGGTGACCAGATGGAAGATGAACACATGTTTGGGGCCAACGGATAAATGGGACGCCATGGTGCGCGAGTCGGGCTCACGCGAACACCATGGAGCAGAAAATTCACCGTTAAAGAAGACTGCGCCGTCGAGCTTCACGGCTTTCAGAACTTCAGAGAGTACATCCATGGGATGTGGCTCCTAGAACAACAGCGTTTGAGCTAAATCGGCCGGACGATCGGATAAACGACCTGCAGATTAGCACTCCTCCTGATAAGCGAGCAAGACGCCCTGCTAAGACGCCAGAAGAACGTTCTCGTATAGTCACACACAGAAACAGCACGGGACGATGAAGCGTGTCGTGGATGAATCACACAAGAGGAGGTCACCATGGCGAGTGCAACGATGGGGGAAATGGACGAGCTGAAGGGTCGGCTCAAATCGATCTGGGCAGCGGGAGACTACGATCGCTTCTCACGGTACATGGAAGGCGGTGCGCGAGAGTTTTACGAGCGACTGGATCTTGCGCCGGGATGCCAAGTGCTGGATGTCGCCTGTGGCTCCGGCCAGCTCGCGCTGATGGCGGCGAAAGACGGCATCGAGGTGACCGGTGTGGATATCGC
>DKBD01000233.1 GCA_002451055.1 Nitrospira sp. UBA6909
CGCGGTAGGAGGAAAGGGCATTCGCACTGCAGATGGCTGCTTGTCTGGGTGCTGGCCTGGGGGGTGGCCGACGGCGCCTTATCGGCGGTTCACGCCCAATCAACACTCGATCATGATTTTCGGCTCTGGTCGCCCGTGTATCTCACTGCCCAGCTTCCTTCTTCATTTCTCGGAACCATGGAGGTGCACCCGCGATTTGGAGAGAATGTGTCGGAATTGAATCAGCTGGTTGTTCGCCCTGTGCTCGGCTATCAGCTGACCGATCACGTGTCCATCTGGCAAGGGTACACCTGGGTCGGCACGTATCAGCCACATTTTTCCCAGGAACACCACTCTATTCAGCAAGTGATCTATCGTCAGACGTTCTCTTCTTTCGATCTGTTCAGCCGCTTCATGCTGGAGGAACGCGTGATCGGCGGTGCCGATGGCATAGGCCTTCGCGCGCGCACATTGGTACGGATCGATGTTCCTCTTCCTCAGGCTCCCGAGTGGGCCTTCGTGCTCTACAATGAAGTCTTGGTGAATGCGAATTCCGTGCGCAACGGCCCACAGGAAGGGTTTGATGAGAATCGATTTGTTGTCGGCATGAATCGCCAGGTGACGGAACAGATCTCAGTGGATGTCGGCTATCAAATGCAGGCGCAAAATAAGGCGACTTCCGGTCTGGTCAATCAGATGAACCACATCCTGCTTGTGCAGTTCTTCATCGGTCTGTGACTTGAGGCTCGCAGGTAGAGGGATTAGTGGCAGCAACCTCTTCTAGCACGCTGTCATTTCAGGCGATTTTGAACGGGGCAGACTGCCAAATCGCGGGTTAAGCTAGCCGGCAACAGGCAGGGATGCGGGTCGGGTAAGCCGCCCACGGCCCACCGCCACCAACTGAGCACGGAGTCACCACGCGGGGGCCGGTCGTGTCCTCTCCGCCTTCGCTCATCAAGCCGGTGCATCCGTATCTGCTGTCATCCTACTCAACAGGCCCCCTCCGTCTCAATCCTCACCCCGCTCCTCCATGCTACGCACTGCTCGCCTTCTGGGTCTGCTACCACGCTGCTTCCAGAATAGGACAAACTGACCCCATCTGGCCCCCATGTCGGGAGAGTCCTGATTTGTGGTTTCTTGTGGGGTTAGGTTGTCCGAGGTGGGGTCTGCTGAAGTTCGTAAACCGCAGGTCGTCGAGGTTCGATTCGTATCCTCGCATCCACAATCTTACAGCCCTGGCCTTCCGGCAGGGCAAAGATGGGATTCAGATCGATCTCGCTGATCTCGGGAATCGCTTCGACGAGGTGGGATATGCGCAGCAGCACTTCTTCAATTGCCTTCAGGTCAACCGCCGGTTGGCCGCGGTAGCCGGTCAACAAGCGATAGCTCTTGATCGCTCGCACCATGTCGGCTGCGTCCCGATCGGTCAGCGGTGCCATGCCAAATTGCACATCGCCGAGGATTTCAACATGAATGCCCCCGAGGCCGAAGGCGATCAAGGGCCCGAACAGTGGATCGCGGGTCATACCGACCATCACCTCCACCCCACCTGGCACCATCGGCTGCACGAGTACCCCTTCCATTGCTTCCAAGTTGTTGGTTTGCGCGAATCTGGTCCGAATCGCCTCGAAGGTATCACGCACTGCCTGGTCATCAACCAGGTTCAACCTCACTCCGCCCATCTCCGTCTTGTGCAGGATTTCATATGACGCGAGTTTCACCGCGACCGGGTATCCGATCTTCTGCGCCAGCGTCACCGCGTCTTCGGCGTTGATGGCGAGCCCACCTGATACAAGCGGGACCTTCGTCGATCCAAGGAGTGTATACGTCTCTTCGGTCGTCAGCCAGCCAGAGCCCCGCTCAGAGAGTGCCTTGGCGCAGATTGATGTGGCTTCGGACACGTCGGCATCGGCATAGTCCTGTACTTTCCCGACTGGTCGCTGTCGCCAGGATTCATAAGACAGGGCGCGGCTGATGATGTATGCCGGGATTTCAGGGTAGCGGCATGTTGGAATGGTCTCTCCATCGACGGTGAAGGGCCGTTCGAGATCGCCCTCCGCCATCCAGCACACGTAGACAGGTGTCTTGCAACCGGCCAGCCGTGCCCCACGGATGCCTCTGGTAATCCCGGATGCCACTGGGCTGTTGTCCTCGGCCTTGATGGACATATGCACGATAATCAGCGCGTCTAGCTCATAGGATTGCAACATCGTTTGGACGGCCCGCGCATGCTGGTCTTCGGTGACAAGTCCAATCACATCGACGGGATTGCGCACGGCCGCCATCGGCGGGAGAAAGGAGGCCAGCACCGATTGAGTCGTGGCCGATAATTTCGGCACGCTGAGCCCTTCCGCTGCGCAGCCGTCGGCGCACAACACGCCAGGGCCGCCGGAGTTGGTCACAATGCCGATGCGACGTCCGGTGGGGCGTCGTTGATTCGACAGGCCGCTGGCCAGCGCAAGCCATTCATCCATGGTTGTCGCTCTGATCACGCCGCACTGAGCGAGCAGAGCTTCAACCGCTGTTTCATTCGTGGCCAGTGCTGCGGTGTGCGATTCGGCTGCGGATTGCCCGGCTTCGGTGCGTCCAGCTTTCAACGCCACAATGGGTTTCTTCCTGCCCACTCGTTCGGCAATCTTCCTGAACCGAACGGGATCGACGATAGTCTCAAGATAGAGCAGAATGACCTCGGTGTTCGGATCNNTCCTCCGCTTTCGGAGGCGATCGACACATGTCCGATTGGGGGAACGATCGGCGTATACGTGGCATTCACACGAATGGCCGGATTGAGATTCATCAAACCGAAACAGTTCGGTCCGATCAGGCGGATGCCGTGCTGACGGACTTTGGCTTCAAGCTGCTGTTCGAGCAAGGTCCCCGCTTCGCCGGTTTCGGCAAATCCTGCGGTAATGAGAATCACGGCCGGTACGCGCTTGGCGGCGCAGTCGTCGATGACGGTGAGAACCAGATGGGGCGGGACGGCGATCACGGCGAGATCGACAGGGTCAGGAATGGCCTGAAGCGAAGGGAAGGCTCGCAGACCGTCTATTTCATCGGCGTGGGGATTGATGGGGATGACTGACCCCGTGAAGCCGCCTCCTTNNGGGAGTGTCCATCGAAACCTTTCTGTGCGGCGGTCAGGTTCGGCGAGAGAAGCCGCCCATCAGATAAGCCAGTTGGGTTGAAGAAGCAAGACGGCTCCCAACCCGGCCATCACCAGCCCGCTTGTAAGCTTCAGCCAGCGACCGGCGCGTTCTTGCAATTTTCTGCGGCCCAGTGTGACCACCGCAATGGTGACCATGAGGCTGTCATCAAAAATATAGGCCAGGTTATACAAGCCGAGATAACTGTAATATTCCCACATCGGCAGCCGCTGCAGCGTGAGAATCTGTGTATAGAGGGCGGGAAATCCGGCTGTGCAGAGCAGCTCGACCAGGTTCACGAGACCGGCCAGAACGACGACGCCCGCCAAGGCACCGACGAGGTGTTCTGCTTGAAGGATGCGGCGAACGCGCGTGTAGAGCCCAGGCTTCGCGTTGTCGGGGATGCCTAACGAGAGGCCGTGACGCCACGCAAAGAAGTCTTTGACGTTGACCGCTCCGATGAAGAAGGCGATGCAGCCAAGCGNNAAGCCGCTCACGAGGACAAAAGTCCCGGCGATGATCGTCATCTTGAAACGATCATGAAGATTGACGAGCAGCGACAACAGAAAGAGCAGCACCCACATCGCGCAGGGGTTGAAACCGTCCAGCAGCCCGACGATCACGGTGAACAGCGGAAGGCCGAAGTCTTCGACATGCAGCCG
>DKBD01000073.1 GCA_002451055.1 Nitrospira sp. UBA6909
TCCGACACCGCCGTCCAGCCCTTCACGGCCACTTTGCCGCCACGCGCATCGAGGCCCAAAAGAATCCGGCCAGGAAACTCCCGGCTGGCCTGCTCGAGAAACGCCCGATCCGTGAGCGCAGCCGTACCAAGCACCACACGCGACACCCCGGCGTGCAGATACCGCCGCACGGTGTCGATGGTCCTGATCCCTCCGCCCACCTGAACATCGACGCTTACTGCCTTCATCACGGATTCGATCTGTGGCAGGTTGCGCGGCTCGCCGTCCACCGCGCCGTTCAGATCCACGACATGGATCATCCGTGCGCCGCCCTCCTGCCAATTTCGCGCCACTGCCTGAATATCGTCCGAATAGACCGTTTCCGCTGCCATATCGCCCTGGCGCAGCCGTACACAGCGTCCATCCTTCAAGTCGATCGCCGGAATAACCAACACGATATTATTCCCTTCTCACGCCGAACGGAAATTCCTTCAACACCTCATCCACGCCGTATTCCGCCAACTCCTCCGCCGTCACAAACCCTCCGCCACGCTGCACGAATCCCATAAAATCCTCCGTCAAGGGCCGCTGCCGCTCGTAGTAATTGCCGACCCAAAGCACCTGCCCATCAGCCGCCACTACTTTTACCTCGAAACCGACCGAGGCCGTGGGATCTGCTCCCAGCCGGCTGCCGACCCGCTCCTGATACATCGACACAAAACCGATCATGGCCGCATCCGCCTTAAGCTTCTTGGCAATCTCGGCGGCAGCAGCGGACGGCCTGACATCGGGGAGCGTAGGTTCGTCGACCGAGGCCTTGGCCGAATCGCCGAGCGGTAAGATGTGAAGACCCTCCCTCAGCTGGAGCCGTTTCCAGAACAACTGCGTGATCCGCTCCGCCGCATAGGCCGGAACCACGGAGGCTTGCCTGGACCGATGTTCCACATCGGGGGGAATCGCCGATGAGATACCCTGTTGCCGATCGCTCTGGGGAGTGGAGAACACGAAGCCGTCCTGGTCACGTACTTGCGGCGTGGTGATCGCCGTGAACGGCACCAGCGCAATGGACTGGATGGCATAACGAGGCAACACATCCGACGACGCCGTTTTGACTTTCCATCCACTGCAGCCCGACATGATGAGCAGGACGAGTCCCGCCGCAACCACTCGAATCATTTCCACGCTCCGAAGTTCTTGATCAGACACAGCCCCACCGTCTGGCTCTTCTCCGGGTGAAACTGACAGGCTACGATATTGTCCCGCCATATGCTCGACACGAACGGACTGCCGTAGGTCGTCGTCGAAGCAGCCAGTTGTTTATCGCAAGGATCCACGAAATAGGAATGCACGAAGTACCAATCGGCTCTGTCGGCAATCCCATCAAACAAAGGGCATGTTCGTTGAAAATCGACCTGATTCCAGCCGATGTGCGGCACTTTCAGTGTCGGCCCGACCGCGAATCGTCGAACCTTTCCTGGAATGATGTCGAGCCCCTTGTGCGGGCCGAATTCCTCGCTCTCGGTAAATAAGACTTGTAGCCCCAAGCAAATTCCCAGAAACGGTTTACCCGATCGGATCGATGCACGGATCGGCTCCACCAATCCATACCGTTCAATATTGGCCATGCAATCGCCGAAGGCTCCGACTCCCGGCAACACCACNNCCCATGCCGTAGTCGATAATCGCGATCATAAAAGCTGCCTGCTCCTCTGGGAGGGTAACAATACCGCAACCGGAAGGATACTGCTACTGGCAATCGTGGCCTATTGGGGAACAGAGGTTCGGACTTCTCCGTACAATTCCGGTATACTTTACGATGGGAGAAGGGGTAACCGCCTTATGATCACCAATGTGAGTTTGGTCCAAGCCTTCGAACGCAACCTCAGCCGCCAAACTCCGGTTGACTATTTCGGCAATCTCCGAATTGTAGAAGCATTGTACGAAGAAGCACGCCTTCTCAAAGTATGGCCCCCAACCGATCCCCTTGCCGGAATCGATGTGGACATCCGTCTCGCGCGATCCCTCAATGTTCACCGATCCCCTTGAGCGACTGGCCCACACATGACCGACAAGGCACTGATACAACTTATCAAGGAAGCGGTCCCCGACCTCATTGCGGTGTATCACTTCGGGTCACAAGTTAAAGGGGAAGCCCGCCAAGACAGCGACGTGGACCTCGCCATACTTGCTCGGGCCCCCACTCCCAACTTGCGCCGTTTTGAACTTGCTCAGGACCTGGCCGTGCAGCTGCATCGCGACGTGGATCTTGTGGACCTGCGTACTGCCTCAACCGTCATGCGGATGCAGGTCTTGTCCACCGGAACCTGCCTGATGTCATTCGATGAAGCGGCTCGGCGAGAGTTTGAAATGTACGCCTATTCGGACTATGCCCGACTCAACGAGGAACGGGGGGAAATCCTTAAAGACATTGCCAAACGCGGGTTCGTGTATGGCTGATGATGTCATCCTGAACAAGGCCGCCAGCATCGAGCGATGCCTGCGGCGCATTCAGGACGAATATGCGGGGAACGAGCACAACCTCGTTGCAAATCAGACCAAGCAGGATGCCATTGTCCTCAATCTCCAGCGAGCCTGTGAAACGGCTATTGACCTGGCCATGTATGTAGTGAGCCAGCGGAAGCTTGGCGTACCGCAGGACAGCCGTGACGCCTTTGCCCTCCTCCAGACTGCAGGCATCCTACCGGAAGACCTCGCAGCTCGAATGCAACGCATGGTTGGCTTCCGTAACGTGGCGATCCACGAATATACCCGCCTGAATCTGGACGTGGTCCATGCCATCATCACCAAACAGCTGGACGACTTCCGTACGTTCTCCTCCACCATCGTAAAGGCGTGCGTTTAGTGTTCTCAGTTACGCTATAGTAAGCAGACCAGAAAAGACTCCCGATATATTTTCTGGCTCTGGGGAAAGTGCCGGCTGACACCAAGCTGGCGAGAACGGGATACCGGATTCTCGTCCTGGATGATTATCTGGTTTTCTACACAGTGCGTGGGAGAACCGTACTGATCTACCGCATCATCCATGGAGCGCAAGACATTCTGCCGCGGACCTAGACCAACCCCTTCTAACTAATGCACAATCTGTCCCGTCGTTGCAGCTTCACAAATTTTTAAGTAGCGTGAAGGCCAAATCTTGCAATCACACGCACGATTCCTGTCCGCCAAATACCCAAACACAAAGGGCAGGCTCCTTTTCAGAAACCCGCCCCTTCAGACCAATCACATTGGATCGTCCTCTTCGAGCTAAAGCATCCCCTTCGTCGAGAGGACCTTGCCTGCCAGCCGTTCTTCCGGCGTCGTCGCTTGATCGAGTGCCTTGGCCAGCGCCTTGAAGATGGCTTCCATGATGTGGTGCGGGTTGCGGCCGTACATGAGGTTCACGTGCAGATTCAGGCCGCCGTGGGTGACGAAAGCCTGGAAGAAATCTTCGAACAAACCGAGGTCGAACGATTTGATCTTCCGGTCAGGCAATGCGACGTTGTAGACGAGGAACGGCCTGCCGCTCAGATCGACGGTCACCTGTGCCAGCGTTTCATCGAGCGGCGCGGAGGCAAAGCCGAACCGTTTGATCCCCGCTTTCTCGCCCAAGGCCTGCTGCAACGCCTGGCCCATGACGATGCCGACGTCTTCGACCGTATGATGTTCATCGATGTCGATATCGCCCTTGGCCTGAACCGTCAGGTCGAAGAAGCCGTGCTTCGCCAGCAGTTCCAGCATGTGGTCGAAGAACCGGATGCCGGTGTCGATCTTCCCCTGCGCCGAACCGTCCAGCGTCCATTCGACACGGATGTCAGTTTCTTTCGTGGCGCGCTGCACAGCCCCCTGCCGTGGTGCCGATCCGCCTGTTTTCATGAGAACCTGCTCTGGGCCGACTTCGCATGCGCATCGAACCCTTCAATGTGAGCGAGNNCGCAGCAACGGATCCTTCACCTTTGCCAATTCCTGCTTGGTGTAATGCACGATGTTGCTGATCTTCACATAATCATTCACCGAAAGCGGCGAGAAGAATCGCGCGCTTCCGCCCGTCGGCAACACGTGATTCGGACCAGCCATGTAATCCGCTACTGACGGCGGCGTATAGCGGCCCAAGAACAGCGCACCGGCATGGCGCACCTTTTCCAGATAGTCGAACGGGTTGTCGACCGACAGGGTCACATGCTCTGCGGCAATCTGATTGACCACGTCGATCGCTTCTTCCATGGTCCTGACGACGAACGCGACCGCGTGGCGCCCGATGGCCTTGGAGGCGATTTTTTCCCGCTGGAGTCCTTTCAACTGCTGCTGGATCAACTTCGACACATCCTTGGCCAGCCGCTCCGACGTCGTGACCAAGAAGACTTGAGCCTCTTCATCGTGCTCGGCCTCACACAGCAAATCGGCGGCGACATGGGCCGGATTGGCCTGTTCGTCTGCCATCACCAACAACTCGCTCGGCCCCGCGATCATGTCGATGCCGACGGTCCCGTAGAGCAGGCGCTTGGCGGTCGCGACGAAAATATTGCCAGGACCGACAATCTTATCGACCTTGCCGATGACTTTCGTCCCATAGGCGAGCGCCGCCACCGCCTGGACACCACCGACACGATAGATCTCAGACACGCCTGCAATGTCGGCCGCCACCAGCAAGTAGGGATTAATGGAGCCCTTCTGGGGCGGCGTAACCATCACCACCCGCTTCACCCCGGCCACCTTGGCAGGAATGGCGCACATCAGCACCGACGAGGGATACACGGCCTTCCCGCCAGGCACGTATACACCAACGGCATCCACCGGCGTGACAAGCTGCCCCAGCGTGGCATCGTCATCCTGATACATCCAGGTCTTGGTGCGCTGTCGCTCATGAAAGGCAGTAATCCGCTGCGCCGCAAGCCGAAGCGCATCGCCTTCGTCTTTCCGAATGTGGAAATACGCGTTNNGCCTTGTCTCCGCCCCGCTCGACAGCTTGCAGGATCGCGCGGACGGTCTTTTCCACCGACGCTCCGGCTGTCTTCCCACGGGATACGGATTTTTTGAGACTGGGGAGGAATCCGCGGTCTGCCTGGGTAACGATCTTCATGCGCGCGACGCCCTTTTCTTGCCCATGCGTACGGCTGATGGACGACCGTTGCCGGGCACCGGCTCTTGGTTTGCTGATGCCGCCCGGAGTTTACGGATTAACTCCATGAGCGGCTCGTGCTTCAGTCGGAGACTCGCCCGATTGACGATAAAACGCGCCGTCGATTGGGCGATGACTTCTACTTCGACGAGATCGTGGGCCTTGAGCGTGCCGCCGGTTTCGACAAGATCGACGATCCGATCGGCCAATCCCACCACAGGGGCCAGCTCGATCGAGCCATAGAGCTTGATGATCTCGACCGGGATGCCCCGTTGATTGAAAAACCGCTCGGTAATTCTGGGATATTTCGTGGCGACGCGGATCTTAGACGACAACCGATCGCGCAGCCCCTCTCCCTTGAGCGCGGCGACGGAGATTCTACACGCTCCGAATCCTAAATCCAATGGCTCATAGACGTCGGTTTCCTGCTCCATCAGGACATCTTTCCCAACGATCCCGGCGTCCGCCCCTCCATATTCCACGTAGGTCGGCACATCACTCGGCCGGACAATCAAAAAGGTGATATCGATCTCGGGACACACAAAGACCAGGCGCCGACTTTCAGGGGATAATCCACCGGTTTCATATCCGGCTCGCCTGAACAGATCCAGCGCCGATTCGATCAATTTTCCTTTCGACAGTGCGATGGTCAGCATCCGAACTCCCTAACAGACGGAAGCGACTGCCTCAGAACTCTGACGCTCTATCTTCGCGCCCAATCCACGCAATTTTTCTTCGATCCGCTCGTAACCCCGGTCGAGATGATACACCCGTTGCACTTCGGTGACTCCATCGGCTGCCAGACCAGCGATAATCAACCCGGCGCTTGCTCGAAGGTCGGAAGCCATGACCGGCGCGCCAGTCAAGCTTGGTCGACCCGTCACCACCAATCGATTGCCTTCAACACGAATATCGGCCCCCATCCGACGCAACTCCTCAACATGCATGAAGCGGCTTTCAAAGATCGTCTCGGTAACGACGCTTGTGCCTTCGGCTAGGCACATCAGAGCCACCATTTGCGCCTGCATATCGGTCGGGAATCCTGGATAGGGCAGGGTTCTCACATCGATTCCCTTGAGCCTGTCGGACGCCACCACACGCACTCGTTCTTTCTCGGTATGCACCTCAACCCCGGTTTCCCCAAGCTTCATCAGCAAGGCTTCGAGATGNNATCACCTCATGATCCCCGCCGCGAAGCTCTCGCACCCCTTCGATCGTCATAACATCCGTTCCCGCCCCCTCGATCCGCGCGCCCCGCTTGATCAGGAAGTCGGCCAAATCCATAATCTCCGGTTCCTTCGCCGCGTTTTCCAACACCGTCGTCCCCTCGGCAAGCGATGCCGCCATCATCAAATTCTCGGTTCCCGTCACCGTCGGCGTGTCGCAATAAATCCGTGCCCCTTTCAGCCGTTTGGCTGTGGCGGTGATATATCCATGCTCGAGGGAAATGTCAGCCCCCAATTTTGCCAATCCGGCAAGATGGAGATTGACGGGGCGAGACCCGATCGCGCACCCGCCGGGGAGCGACACCTTGGCCCTTCCCCAACGGGCAACCAACGGCCCCAACGTCAGGACGGAGGCCCGCATGGTTTTCACAAGATCGTAG
Source organism: Nitrospira sp. UBA6909 (assembly GCA_002451055.1). Lineage (GTDB taxonomy): Bacteria > Nitrospirota > Nitrospiria > Nitrospirales > Nitrospiraceae > Nitrospira_D. The sequence continues at coordinate 6,702 of DKBD01000073.1, forward strand.
GGGGCCTCGGTAGAAGCGATTACGTCCGCTTTCACGACCGCCCGATTGCCCTCATGGGAAACATCCGCGCCAAAAATGCTCAACAGCTTCCCCATGGTCAACACATCGACCACGCGCGGGACGTTCGTAATGACGCATTCACCGCCACCCAGGATGGTTGAGGCTAAAATCGGGAGGGCGGAGTTCTTCGCCCCGCTGACGCGAACTTCTCCCCGTAACCGATTCCCGCCTGAGATGACGATCTTATCCATACGCCGCGGCGATTCCTATTCCTTCCGCTGAACGATGACGATACGTTCGATTCCCGCTTCATCTTTGACCACCTGCAAAGCCTCGTAGCTTCCCAGATTTCTTATCATCTCCTGCATGGCTGGCCATTGCCCCTGCCCGATTTCCATCACCAGCGATCCGCCGGGAACAAGAAAGTCCACGGACTCGCGCAGAAGCCTCTCATGAACCTCCGTACCCTTCGGTCCGCCGACCAACGCCGCTCGCGGTTCGAACTCTCGCACCTCCGGCTGCAAGCCGGCCCATTCCGCTTCGGCGATATAGGGAGGGTTGGAAACAATGACGTCCACCATCCCTGTCACTCCTCGTTCACGGAGGGGAGAGAGGAGATCGCCCTCCATCCACTCGATCCTGTCCACAACCCCATGCCGCTCCGCATTGCTTTTCGCAACGACCAATGCCTCAGGAGAACGGTCCACCGCTATAATTCTCGCGTTGCTCAGGATGGTCGCCAAGGTGACGGCTACACAACCGGACCCTGTGCCCACATCGACGAGCATTGTCTCTTTGGCAAAATCGACGACTCTGAGGGCTTCTTGGACGAGCAACTCGGTCTCAGGCCTGGGAATCAGCACGGCCGGGGTCACATGAAACTCGAGACCGCAAAATTCCTGCGTGCCCAAAATGTATTGCAGCGGCTCATGCGCCGACCGCCTTGACACCAGCGATTCGGCACGCGCCCACATGTCATCTGAAACCGGCTGCTCCGCCTTGCTCGCGAGGTGATGGCTGGCCAATCCAAGAGCGTGCGCCATAAGCCATATGGATTCTTGCGCCGCATTCTCGACTCCGGCTTGCCCCAACGCCTGCCTGGCCCATGCCAGAAGCGTCTCTATCGTTTTCGATTCCGCCATACAGTACTCACCGACGGTTACACGTTCGCGGTTTCCGCTTGCTGTTGCTGAGCTTTCAACGCCTGGACGATATCATCGAGATCGCCTTCCATCACCGATTCGAGCTTGTGCAACGTCACGCCGACCCGATGGTCCGTCACTCGATTCTGCGGGAAGTTGTAGGTTCGAATCTTTTCACTTCGCTCGCCGGTGCCTACCTGCGATTTCCTGTTTTGAGCGATTTCCGCTTCCTGCTTTTCACGTTCCGCCTCGACGATGCGGGCCCGCAACGTTCGCATGGCCTTGGCACGGTTCTTGAGCTGCGACCGCTCGTCCTGGCAGGAGACGACGACGCCGGTCGGAATATGCGTGATGCGGACGGCCGAATAGGTGGTGTTGACGCTTTGTCCGCCGGCGCCAGACGAGCAGAACGTATCGATCCGCAGGTCTTTCGGATCGATCTGGACGTCCACTTCNNGCTTCATACTTGAAATGGCTGTACGCCCCTTTCCCTTCGATGAGCGCGACGATGTTCTTGTATCCGCCGATGCCGGTTTCTGAAGCTTCGACCGTATCAACCTTGAACCCTTTCTTCTCCGCATACCTGATGTAGAGACGGAAGAGCTCTCCGGCAAACAACGCCGCTTCCTCGCCGCCGGTGCCCGCCCGGATTTCCAACACCAGACTCTTGTCGTCCCGTGGATCTTTGGGAATCAAGAATTCTTTCGCCTGGTCCTCCAATTCACGTCGTCGCCGTTCCAACGCGGCGGTTTCGTCCTCGGCCATTCCGTGCAACTCCGGTCCGGCCGAAGGATCGGCCAGGATCTGTGCGGCTTCCTCCAGCTGCTTGGCGGTTTCGCAATAGGCCTCGAACAACTTGACGGCCGGTTCCAGCTCGGCCCGTTCCTTGTTGAGTTTGCGCAGTTGAGACGGCTGGCTCGCGACGGACGGGTCCATGAGCTGATCCGTCAACTCCTGAAAGCGAGATGAGGCAGACTCCCATTTTTTGAGCAGTGCGGCTTCCATTCAACTGGCCCCTTCGACTCCCCGGCACACTGGGCCTCAAAAAGAAAGAGACCCTGCTTCAGAGCGAAACAGGGTCTCTCCTTCATACATAACCGTGCGCGGCGCTACTTGCCCTTCTTCGCGTACTTCTTCTTGAACCGCTCCACACGCCCCTCGGTATCGATGATCTTCTGCGTACCGGTAAAGAACGGATGGCAATTGGAGCAAATATCGACGCTGATGTCGCCGATGGTGCTCCGCGTCTTGAACGAATTTCCACAGGCACAATGGACTGTGGCTTCCCGATAGACCGGATGAATACCCTGTTGCATAGCCTGATCACTCCTTAACCGAACGTTCACTCTGTTTTGCGGCTCTCCGCAAGGGGGTTTTACTTTACCCGAAGCAGAGAGCAATACACAAGCGCTGCTTACCGGTTCATGGACTGCAAGAACTCCTGATTGGTCTTGGTGCCCTGAATCTTGTCCATCAGGAATTCCATCGCTTCCATCGTGCCCAGCGGGCTCAGCACCTTGCGCAGAATCCACATCTTGTTGAGCCGATCCTTGTCCACCAGCAATTCCTCCTTGCGCGTGCCCGACTGGCTGATATCGATGGCCGGGAAGAGACGCTTGTCGGCCAACCGGCGATCGAGATGGACCTCCATATTGCCGGTCCCTTTGAATTCCTCGAAGATCACGTCATCCATCCGGCTACCGGTGTCCACCAGGGCGGTCGCCATGATGGTCAAACTCCCGCCGTTTTCGATATTCCTGGCTGCCCCGAAGAACCGCTTCGGACGCTGCAGCGCGTTGGAATCGAGTCCGCCGGAGAGCACCTTTCCGCTAGGCGGAGCGATTGTATTGTAGGCGCGCGCCAAGCGCGTGATGCTGTCCAACAGAATGACAACGTCTTTCTTGTGCTCGACAAGCCGCTTCGCTTTCTCCAGCACCATTTCGGCGACTTGGGCGTGGCGCTGCGCCGGCTCATCGAACGTCGAACTGATGACTTCCGCCTTCACCTGGCGCTGCCAGTCGGTGACTTCTTCCGGCCGCTCGTCGATCAGCAGGACGATCAGCGTCACCTCTTTATGGTTCTTGATGATGGCGCGGGCGATGGCCTGAAGAAGCATGGTCTTCCCGGTGCGGGGCGCGGCCACGATCAACCCTCGCTGCCCTTTCCCGATCGGTGTCACAAGCTCCATCACACGCGTGCAATATTCCTCACGGTCAAACTCCAGATTGATCCGTTCTTCTGGGTACAGGGGGGTCAAGTTATCGAAAAGAATCTTGTCCCGCGCCACTTCCGGGTCTTCATAGTTGACCTTCTCGACCTTGAGCAGCGCAAAGTAGCGCTCGCTTTCTTTCGGAGGACGGATCTGCCCCGAGACGATGTCACCCGTGCGGAGATTGAACCGCCTAATTTGCGACGGCGAAATGTAAATGTCGTCGGGACCTGGGAGATAGTTGGAATCCGGAGCGCGCAGAAACCCGAAACCGTCGGGAAGGGTTTCCAAAACGCCCTCTCCGAAAACTACTCCGTTCTTCTCCGTCTGAGCTTGCAGGATTGCAAAAATCAATTCCTGCTTCCTCAGATTGGCGGCCCCTTCGATTTTGAGCTCGCGGGCCACGTCATTGAGGTCCGCAATCGACTTTTGTTTCAACTCTGCCAAATGCATCACTTCCCCCCTTGCTACCGACATACGACTCCTATAGACCCTTTGCTTGCTTACGGATCACGACAATTGGCTCAAACTGATCGATCATGCGAAACGGCGCTTACTTATGTGTTGTATCGTCTTGGCGGCTATTGTTCGGTGCGTTTGGATGGAACAACTTGTGGAGGACGCCTATCTACCTAATCCATGCAGAAAGAATGTGATCTCCGAGATCACCGACCTACAGGGCACAAATCATAATCTTTGGTTTGGTCTACAAACTCTCTCATTCCCGCACTTACTAGAGTTTGGTTCGAGACAGGTTCCGGAATTGAGTTCTTTTGGAGAGAATACGTTCGCACTGGTATGTTGAGCGGGATCATACTCAGACCAAGGGCCGATTGTCAACTAACATGTATTGTTTTGTTACTCCCTCACTCCCCTCGACCAGCTGATTCATCCCTCATCCCATTAGAATACGCCGCTTGTTCCCCGGATTCAAAGTGTGTTACACAACGTGGAGATACCTTACATGACATGGCACACGACGATTACGAAACCAGCCCTGAGCGGCTCTTTTCCCTCTACGAAGCCAATCAGCTGATCCCCCAGCTCCAATCACATCTGACCACCGTGCAACAACGGAAGGCTGTCCTTGCTCGAACTCGCGAAGAGGTACGGAAAGCTTCGTCCAAGGCCCACTACGGAGGCGGCACAGCGGTCGGGGCCCATTACGTCACAAGCCTTCAAGACATCAGCGCCAACCTCCGGGCGATCCATGAGCTGGGAGTGGTCGTCAAGGACATCGATCTAGGGCTATGTGATTTCCCCCATGTCCGTGAAGGCCGAGTCGTGTATTTATGCTGGAAGCTCGGCGAGAGAGAAATCCGCTGGTGGCACGAACTGACGACCGGATACAAGGATCGCTGCCCACTTGAAGACCACGTATAGCCGACGTTGATCAATTCACGTTCAACACCGGGATCATTCACCCGACAGAGAGAAGAGCGCAAGCTGCATGAAATTTGTCATTATCGGCTACGACGGCCCCGAAGGGGAGGCGAAACGAAAGATCCACCGCCCAGCCCATTTGGCCAACCTGGAACCGCTGGATCGACAAGGACGGGTCACCCTTGCCGGCCCCCTCACCGATAAGACCGGGAGCTTGTTGGTATTGGAGTTCGGAAGCCAGGAAGAGGCTGAACAGTTCGCTCACAACGATCCCTATACGGTACATGGCGTGTTCGAACGGGTTGAAGTTCACCCCTTCACGCAGGTACTGCCAAAGCCCCACTAATACCCATTTTCTGCATCCTGACACCATCCTCATTCGGTCTTTCGACCCACACGTGCCCGACCGATCTGACGTCGGGGACGCTCTGCACATACCATTTTTCAAGCGGTATAGTTACAACATGGCCCTGAGTTACACTTCGGCTCTTTCAGCCGCTACCCTTGCAACCTGTCTTTTCCTCCCTTTACAAGCTGCGGCATCTGAGACCACAGTCATCACGGAAGCACGCTACCTTATGGCGGACGGCGATACGCTGTCCCGGGCCGAAGAAGCAGTCCTTCAACGAGCCAAACAGAAGGCGGTCGAAGAAGCCGGGGTGTACCTCGAAGCGACATTCCTCGATATCGAGAAGGCGGCAGGCGGCAGGAATTTCCAGGTCAGCTCTTTGGAAATCCGCACCATTGCGTCGGCCATCACCAAAACGGAGATTCTGGAATCACATCGCTCATTTGAAAACGATCGTCCCAGCTTCTATGTGCGCATCCGCGCCGTCGTCGACCTGGACCACCTGAAAGACGCCATTCGCCGCCGGCATTCCGAGCAACAGTTCGCCGAGCATTTCCGGCGGCTACAGAAAGAAAATACCAGATTGAAGGCACAGATCCGTGATCTGAAAACCACTCCGGCCGCCACACGCGGCCTCACCATCACTTCTCCGGACCGCGACGAAACCGGGGAGCAGGCCCAAAAGCTGATCGAGAGAGCGATCCTGACTCCGAACCTTCTGGAGAAGCTGGACCTGACGTCTCAAGCGGTCCTATTGACTCCCCAATCCGCAGATCCCCTGGTGGTGCGCGGCCAAACGTATCTCAAGCTCGTCTCCACCGCCTACTCCAAGAAATCCAAGCCGAGTGAATACTCAAAGCACATCGACAACGCCCGTATGGATTTCGACCGGGCGCTCATGATCGACCCTCGAAATACGTGGGCGCTGCTCGGCCAAGGCGACGTGAATACATGGCTGCGACGAATGGACGACGCGGCCCGCTCATATGAACGGGCGTTGGCGCTGAATCCTTTCTTCGACATCGCCCGCCAACGCTTGATCAAGCTCCACACGGCAGAGGCGCGGAAACTCGTCGCGGCGAAACGCTGGGCGGCGGCGTTGGGTGTTCTCGAACAATTGTTGAGCAGCCACACGCCGGATGGTTGGATCCTCGACCACAAAGATGCCTATCTGCTCCGGAGCACCGTCTACAAGAAACTGAATCAGCCGGATCAAGCGATCGACGACTTGAGCGTCGTGCTTCGAGTCGACCCGACGGACACGCACACACTCCTGGCGAGAGCCAAGCTGTACCGGGAACAGCTCCAGGGGCATATGGCAAAAGATGACTTCGAGCAAGCGTGCCTCCTTGGATCTGCCGAGGCCTGCAAGCAGCTCCCTTAGCTTTCTTTACAGGCCATTGTCCGTTATCGGCAGCCCGAAGCCCCTCCCTCCACATCATTTGACAACCCAAGAGACGGGCACCTATAATNNAAAACCGTTATTTTTGTTGCCACTTAACCTTTCACTCGGAGTGTAGGCAGTAATGAGCACGTACCGTGTGCTTCCAGGACCAGAACATTTTCTGCCCCCAGCCGCCGCCAGCATGGGTATTCGATTGCCGAACCCAGGCGAGGCTCATATCAACGGCGCCATCGTATCCGAAGATCAGGCTTACGAGGAAGCCGCGCGGCAATTCTTAATGGCTAAGGTACCGACGATTTTCCCTGGACCGTTGGTGCTGTGGGCATGGAACGAAAAGGCCGCCAAAAAAGCGACGGCCATCCGGCATCTTTTCAACACGATGAAGGAATGCGCCCAACCCGGCCAAAAGCCGATGTTGATTCCCATGCCGGATTATCGACCGAAGTACCCCAAGATCAACCCCGAAGTCGAGATCAACCCCAACCACCCGAATTTGACGATCTGGCATAACAAGATCGATTGCTGCATGTTCATCGGCGTGCATTGCCATCAGGCCAATCTGTCGCTGAAAATCATCCGCGGCGGCACATCCTGCTACACCGTCGCGATGTGCGCCCAAGCCGGCCATGAAGATGCGATGTTGTCGTTCCGTGATGCGTCGGTTGAGAAGATCATGAAATTGGCCGAAACGATCAAGCGGCTCAAGGGAACAGTGGAGCTGCGGTCAAACTCCGCCAAAGGCTAAGCACCGCCGGAATCCCGTGCCCGTGAAAGGAGGCTGGACCCATGGCAGAAACAAAGTCCGTTATCGGAACACAAAATAAGAAGGGGCAGACGTTTACCGATCCTTGGAAATTAATGAATGAAGCGCCGCGGACTCCGTCATTCTTTACAGGATCCGAGGTCATCAAAGAAGCCATTCGTCGCGCCAGTTGCGACGTCATGATCGCCTATCCGATCACTCCGCAGTCGGAAGCGGCCGCCTTGATCGGCGAGCTGTTCGCTGAGGGCTACATCGGCGACTATTTCCGGGGCGAGAGCGAATTCGCCGTCATGTCCCAGTGCGCAGGGGCCTCATTCGGCGGCGCGCGAGTCTTCACGACGACGGCCGGTCCAGGTACCATGCGCGCGATGGAGAATTTCCCGATGTGGGCTGGCTCGCGATTGCCGATCCAGATGATCGTGACCTGCCGGGGGGTCAATTCACCGCTGTCGATTCAACCAGACACGCTGGAGATTTCGTATCTCTTGAACACCGGCATGCTGGTTTGGCATGCGGAAACGGCCCAGGACTTCTTCGACTGGATTCTCAAGGGCTACATGGTATCGGAAGAACCGGACGTGCATCTGCCTCTCGCGCTCTGCTGCGACGGTTTCTTCGTCACCCATACCAAGGACGTCGTGCAGCTAACACCCCCCGAAATGTGCCTGCCGCCGTACGATCCGTACCGATCGCCGGTCCCCTGCATGGACATGGAATGTCCGCCGGTCCGCATGATGCGCGATCCGTTCGTCATGAAGAGCAACTACATCAGCTATGCCACCCACGCAAGCTGGCAGCAAGAAATCTGGGCGGCCGTCGAACGCTCCCGCAAACATTCGATCCACTGGCTGAACGGCCTGATCGATACAGAGAACACCGATGCGGATATCGTCATCGTAGCTTCCGGCACTGCCGTCTCACAGGGCCGTGAAGCGATCCGTCTGCTGGAAGACGAGGGTGTGCGTTGTGGTCTGGTAAAAGTGAAGACCCTCCGTCCTTGGCCGGAAGAAGAAATCCGCGAGGCGACAAAAAACGCGAAGCACATCTTTGTGCCAGAATTTAACGTCACCGGCTGGCTGGCAAAAGAGATTAAGGCAACGATTCCCAATCATGAACGGGTACATGCTGGGCCCCATGTCTGCGGAGGCATGACGATGCCGCCGGAAATTATCGTCAACGAGATCAAGACGGCGTTGGGCATGAAGAAATCATTTGTCATGGCGGGGCGCGGGAGCTGACTAGATCAAGGTTCAGGTTAAGGCTGAGGGTAAGGGAAGAAACGAACTGACGTTCGATTCGTCTCAACCTCAACTTGACCCTTAACCTTCTGACAAGAAACAGGAGGCCACATGAGCAAAGAACGCATTCAAATTTCTGAAGACTTGTACGACATTATGCCGTCGGACTACCAAGATCTCGTGAAGAGCGCTACCTACGGCAAGGAAGACCGGGGCTGGAAAGATATCGGCACCTCGAAGGAACTGATCGAACAACACTCACTTTGCGCCGGCTGTCCGGAGTCGATGGCGTTCCGGTACATCCTGGCCTCATTGCCGAATCCCGAAGACACGGTGATGGTCGGTTCGACAGGCTGTACCAGTCTCGTGTTCCCGATGGTAGCCGTCCACAACATTCACTCGCTCTTCGGCAACCAAAACGCAGTCGCGTCAGGCCTGAAGCGGGCGTTGAGCGTCCGGTTTCCCGACCGCGTCAAGGATGTCGTCGTACTGGCCGGCGACGGAGCGACCGTCGACATCGGCCTGGACATGACTCTGCAAGCCTGGTTTCGTCAGGAAAAGTTTACGACCATCTGCTTCGACAACGAGCTCTATGCCAATACCGGAGGCCAGGAAAGCGGATTGATGCAAAAGGGGTTTGTCGCCAAAATGGCGCCGGTCGGCAAACTGTTCGACAAAGTCCGGTTGCCCGAGATCGCGCGCGAATCCGGCTGCCATTACGTGGTCAATTGTACGGTCAGCAAGCCGTCGCTGGTCGAAAAAGTCATCCGCAACGCAGTGCATGTGGCCCGCGAGATCGGCCCGACTTACTTGCAGCTCTACACGCCCTGCATCCTTGAAATCGGCAAAAACAGCATGGAAGGCCTCCAAGAGATGCGCGATTCGGAGAAGCCAACCGAACGATTCGCCTACAAGGAATTCGTCAGTGAGCCGGCCAAGCAATTGCTCGCCGAGCTGGCGGCGAAGGATAAGGAACGGAAAGCGGCCGCGAAGCAACTGGCAGGAAAGGCATAGTCCTGATCAACTTACGAGGGCAGCAATGATTAAGAAACGACTCAATATTCGAATGTCCGGCCTTGGAGGCCAGGGGGCCGTCACGGCGGCGCACGTCATGGCTATGGCCGCCAATCGGGACGGCAAATTTTCCATTTCAAATCCATTCTTTGGTGCGGAAAAACGCATGGCGCCGGCCGAGAGCTATTGCCGCATTGGCATTGAACGGATCTACGACCGTGGTGAACTGGTGTTCCCCGACGTGATTGAAGTGTTTCACCCCCAGGTCATCACCATGGGCAAGAGCTATACCATGCCGTTTTACTCTGGAATCAAGGAAGGCGGCGTCGTCATCATCAATTCTGACATACCGTTACTCTCCGAAGAAGACATTGAACGCCTCAGGGATCTGAACGTGGCGCTCTTCTACATTCCGGGAACCCAAATTGCGATTGAAATCGCAGGCACCGAATTGTCCACGAACATGACCATGATCGGTTCGGTGGCCGGTATCACCAAGTGTGTCTCGATGGAAGCCCTGGACGGCGCGCTCCAAGAGCGCTTCGGCAAGAAGTTCGTCGCCTCTGGCGGAACCGCCTCGCTGGACGAAGCGATCAAGAAGAAGTTCGCCAAGAAGGAAATGCTGCTGCAGAAGAACCTGGCAACCGTGAAACGGGCTTACGAAATTGCCAGCGAATGGGCTGAGAAGAACAAGATCGAGTTGCAAGTCGGCAATCCAGCCGTCGCGGCATAAGAGAAGGAAGCACGTTGCATGTATAACGTAGCCCAAGTCATCGATGAGAAATGTACGGCCAAGAAAGGCTGCCGGCTCTGCATCATGTATTGCCCGGAAGCCAACTGCTTGGACTTGAACGTGACCAAGATGGTAGCCGAAGTGGTCATCGACCGCTGCAAAGGCTGCGAGCTCTGCGTGGTGGTCTGTGATGCAGCCAAACACAACGCCATCGTTATGCAGGCGGTGAGCGCCAGCGGCCAGTTGATCTCGAAAAAAGGGGAGTCTGCCGCCTTGGGGCAAGCCTACCAAGGCTGAGCAATTCTGTTTTGATCAAAGAACCCCATGGCGTCAACGCTGTGGGGTTTTTTGTTGCTACCGGATGGAGGGGCCGATGGAGAACGAGGACAACGTCCTGGACGAGATGCTCAGAGAAATTGCGGCCTTGTTAAGCGAATATCCAAGGGCCATTGAGCATCGAGCCGCCGTCATCCAGACCACAGGAAAAGATCCTGAGCTGGCGGAAAAACTGATGAAAGCCGCCGACACGATGCGCGACAGCGGCAACCTGTATCTGACCTGGGCCAAGCACTACGCCGCCCTGGCCGCCGGCAATACCGACGCCTTATCGGACGAGGACGAAACCGAGGATTTTGACGTCTAGTCGGCGCCTACCGCATTGCTCTTTTCACCTACCCTGTTCTTATCCCATAACCCCTAAGCCTACAGAATGTCCTGCCTTGAACCGGTCGAAAGGCTGACCACGAACGTATTTCATGAAGGTCACGCCATCACAAAACGCTAGCCAACAGCCTCATAGTTTGTGCTACAATGACCTCCGCTCAAACTGAAAACCGTTCCCCGGTAGCTCAGTTGGTAGAGCAGCCGGCTGTAAAAGCGAGGGACTCGGTGGCTGAGCGACGTTCATACACGGATCGTCGCGAGTATCTGATTGATGCCGTGCGTAAACGGCGAAAGGCCGTGCGGCAGAAAGCGCTAGCCTACAAAGGTGGGCGCTGTCAGAAATGCGGCTACGATCGATGTATGGAGGCATTGGAGTTTCATCATCTAACTTCCTCTCGTAAGGATTTTGGGATCTCCAGCAAAGGCTACACACGGAGCTGGACGAAAATCCGAGAAGAACTAGATAAATGCATGCTCCTCTGCGCAAACTGCCACCGCGAAATCCACTCAGAAATGCAGCCTCCACGGGAAACTGTGGTTGAAACATCGGGTGAATTCAGGGAAGCCGTCCCCGCACGCGCGGGACGGGAATCCTGAGCGAAGCCTGCAGAACGGTCCATCACCACGATGGTGTATGCAGGAACGTGCAGAGACTAGAGGCTGAGGAACCGATCCAATAACGCCTCATCAGCGCCCGACACCCTCCCCTGTCTGATCGACAGGCGGGTGAAGAGATAGTCCAAGCCCAGTCGAAAGATTGGGGGTCTTGTAACCGGCTGGTCGCAGGTTCGAGTCCTGCCCGGGGAGCCAATCTCGA
>DKBD01000132.1 GCA_002451055.1 Nitrospira sp. UBA6909
GTCTTCGGCGACACCTCGCCGAAGTGGGCTCGCCTCGCTGAATCGCCGAAGCGGGTCCTCCTTCGCCAACGCTTCGGCACGCCGCCCATAGGCTCTGGCCGACGGGTCGGAGGACACCCGCCATTCCTCCCCGGCTTCACAGCCGTGGCTTCCTGTATAGGCGGGTGAAGCGGCTCGGCTGATCGAGGATTTCTTTATGCGAAAGGCTGTCTTCTGTCAAGGTTGTCGCCCTCTGACGGTTGTGCTATACGAATGCACTGGAGTATCGGTCGGCGGGTGACGAGGATGGCAGCCGCGGCTATGCCAATGTTTCCATGGTTCTTCTGAAACAGCTGTCCAAAACCTACTCGCGCGGCGGGTCCACAGTGGCTGCCCTGATCGACGTGAATCTGGAGATACGGCGGCGCGAATTCTGTGCGTTTGTCGGGCCGAGCGGCTGCGGCAAAAGCACGCTTTTGAATCTCATCGCGGGCTTGGATCGGCCCACGTCGGGAGACATCATCCTTGACGGGCGGTCCACCGAGAATTTGACCAGCGCCGAGTGGACGAGGATCCGGCGCGAGACCATCGGTATTGTCTTTCAAGCGTTTCACTTGGTTCCCGGGCTGACGGCGGAGGAGAANNGGCGAGTTGTCCGGTGGCGAACAACAGCGGGTTGCGATTGCGAGGGCCCTGGTGCATCGGCCGCGGTTGTTGCTGGCGGATGAGCCGACCGGGAACATCGATTCGCATCAGGGAGCCGAGATCATGGCTCTCATCAGAACATTGGCTACGGTGGGAGAGCAGACCGTCCTGCTGGTCACCCACAGCGATCAGGCGGCGCAGACCGCCGACTACACCTGGGCGATGCAGGACGGCCGCCTCGTGGCGCGGACCGAACGGTCGCCGGAACCGGCGCCCTTATGACGACGGATCTGTCGACCACGATTGCCGGCGTACAGTTTCCCAGTTGCTTCATGAATGCCGCCGGCGCCCTCTGTGTGACGCGTGACGAACTGATGGCGCTGGGACAATCGCGCGCCGGCGCTATCGTCACCAAGTCAATGACGGTCGACGCGCGCCAAGGCAACCCTGAGCCGCGTTACTATGGATTTCCAGGCGGATCGATCAACTCCATGGGGCTCCCCAATCTTGGCTATCGAGCCTATGCCGAGATGATTCCCGAGCTGAAGCGATTCGGAAAGCCGGTCGTGGCCAGCGTGGCCGGGCTTTGCGAAGACGACTTTCCGGTCATTGCGGCCGCCATCAACGCCGCGCAACCGGATCTCATCGAAGTGAACCTCTCGTGCCCCAACATTCCGGGCAAGCCTCAAATCGGCTATGATCCCGAGGCCTCCGAGCGGGTGATCAAGCGAGTGCGTCACCTCATCACGGTCCCGATGGGATTAAAGCTCCCGCCGTATTTCGACCCGGCCCATCACGAGGTGATGGGACGAGTGATAGGACGACACGGCGTCAATTTCCTGAATATGATCAATTCGGTGGGCAACGGGTTGGTCGTCGATCCGGAGCGTGAAGCTGTCGTCATCAAGCCGAAAGGTGGATTCGGCGGGCTGGGCGGCAGAATCATCAAACCGGTCGCCCTCGCGAACGTGCGAGCTTTCTATAAACTGTTCCAAGGCAAGATCCCGATCATCGGTACGGGCGGCGTTGTAGACGGGGTGGATGTGTTCGAGCATGTCCTGTGCGGCGCCTCTGCCGTCCAAATCGGAACGGTGTTGGTGGAGGAAGGGCTGGACGTATTCGGCCGGCTGGAAACGGAGCTGGCTGCGATCCTCACGCACAAAGGGTACCGGTCGATTGCGGACGTCCAGGGAATGCTCAAAGAATTGTAGCGTCAGCGACCGCCGAAATTGCGGGACAACAGGCCCAGTCGAAGCGACTGGCGCAGGAGTTGCGCGACGTTGCGGACGTTCAGCCGACGCATCAGGTTGAAACGGTGCACTTCGACCGTACGGATGCTGAGGCGTAGCGTGGCGGCGATCTCTCGATTGGTACGACCCATGGCAATCATCTTCAAGATCTCCAATTGGCGGGGAGTGAGGGCGACCGGCGCTTTCTGGTGCCGATGGCTGCGTTCAATCTGAAATGCCGCATTGCCTCTGATTCTTGTCACGGGACGCTCCTTTCAAGCCGACGACTGACTCTAACAAAGGAAGTAAAATGTGTAAAAGAAACTGTAAATTTGTGCAGGCATCCAAGACTCCCCTCCTGTTCATCATGTGATCCATGATGTTCGCCTTCCTGAAAGTATTCCGACTGGTTCTTGCCGCCCATGTGACACAGAGACCGTTGCGCACGTTCTTGACCGTCATGGGTGTAGCCCTCGGGGTAGCGGCCTCTGTGGCGGTGCGGACGGCCAATGTCGATGTGCTGAGATCCTTTGAACAGGCGGTGTTGACCGTGGCGGGGCCGACCACGCTGGAAATTTCCGGAGGTGATCTGGGACTCGATGAACGGCTCATGACGGCTGTCCGGAAGGTTTCGGGTGTCACGTCAGCGTCCCCGGTGATTTTACAAACGGCAGTCAAGATGGGCGGCGGGCCCCAGCAGGCCGTGCAAGTGCTCGGGTTGGATCTTTTTTCCGAGATCGATTCCCGGGGGTTTCGTCTGAGTCGGCGGTCGGGGGAGCAGGTGTTGGAGATGATCCTTGATCCGAAGACCCTGTTCCTGGGCACGAAATTGGCGACTGAGTGGGATCTTTCGGTGGGTGATACGGTTGACCTGCAAGTGGGGCCCGGCTTGGTCACGTGCAGGATCGAGGGCATTTTGGAAGATGCCACGGATCGGACCTCATCCTGGGACCGCCTGGCTGTGATGGATATTGCGGCGGCCCAAATCACGTTCGGCATGGTCGGGCGTCTCGATCGGATCGACCTCATCACCGAGAAAGGGAGAGGGGTCGAAGATATGGCACAGGCCGTGCGTGCCGTCATGCCTCCCGATGTCGTCGTCGAACGTCCGTCGAGCCGGACGACCCAAGTAGAGCACATGATGCGGGCATTCCGGTTGAACCTGACGATCCTGAGTTGGGTGGGGCTGTTGGTCGGGATGTTTCTGATCTATAACACCATGGCGTTTGCCGTGGCGCAGCGACGACGCGAAATTGGGATTTATCGGGCCGTCGGGATGACCCAATTGCGGGTAGCCGGCCTGTTTTTGGCCGAAGCCGCGGTGCTGGGATTGGCCGGTGGAATCGTCGGGAGCGGAGCGGGATTCTTGCTGGCTCAGAAACTGGTGGTCCTCCTGAGCCGAACGATCTCGGATTTGTACGTTCCGGTGGGAGTCGGGGCCGGTCATCTCTTCGAATCCGATTGGTTCTGGACGTTGTCGTCTGAAGGCATTCTGATCGGCTGTGTCGTCTCCATGATCGGCGCAATCGGCCCGAGCTTGGATGCGGGACGGACGGCGCCAGCCCGCGCCTTGGCCCCTGGCGATTACGAAGCGGGGCGACAGCTTCAAGTGGGCGTGTTGAGCGCGGTCGGACTGGGCCTGCTGGCGACTGCGGGGGCGTTGAGTGTGGTCGGGCCGGTAGACGGAGTGCCGGTGCCGGGCTATGCCGCCACCCTCTGTCTCCTGGCCGGCTTGTCTTGCGTGGCTCCGATGTGTATCACGGGTTGGCGGCGAAATGGACGGGAACAGGCGCTCAAGGCCAGCATGCAGGGAGTGATGCGGGAGATTGCGGTCGATCATGCCTCACGCAATCTGGGCCGCAACGGGGTGACCGTATCTGCCTTGATGGTTGGGCTTTCTATCATGATCGGCGTACTGGTCATGGTCCGAAGTTTCCGCCACACGGTGGAAGTCTGGGTGGCCGATACCGTGATGGCGGACGTGGTCGTCGCCCCGTCGTTGTGGCTCCGGGGAACGGAGGCCAGGAGTGTCGGAAGAAGCCTGCCGGCATCCTGGTTGTCGGTTCTTTCTTCGATCTCGGATGTGGCGGCAGTCGATACGTATCGTGAGGTCCGTGTCACAGTGAACGGACAGCGCGTGGCGATCGTATCGCGGGATTTGCGGTTGCATGCGCGTGTAAGCCGGTATTTGGTGCGACAGGGCGACTCCTCAGAACAGCTCACCCGCGCGGCGGATGCCGACGGCCTGTTGGTCTCGGAGATCCTGGCCGATCGGCTTGGGGTTCGGGAAGGGGACAGTCTTGAGATTCTGACGCCGGAAGGCTCCAGGCACTTTCCAATCATCGCCGTCTTTTATGACTATGCCACGGACGGCGGAAAAATTCTGATGGATCGCGAGCTGTATCGATCGCTTTGGCACGACGATCTGGTGACGGTGTATCCCGTGTATCTGGCGGCGGGCGCGGATCTTGATCGCATACGAGGCACGATGGCGGCAAAATTGGGCGAGGTCGGTGCAGGCCGGCTTCCGCCGTTGTTGATCAGCAATGCCGAGTTGCGGAAAGAAATCCTTGAAATCTTCGATCGAACGTTCCTCCTGACCTATGTGCTTGAAGCTATCGCGGTCATCATCGCCATGCTCGGTATTGTGAATACGCTCGTTACGTCGGTGCTGGAGCGGCGCAGGGAATTCGCAACGTTGCGGGCCATCGGCGGCAGCGCGGGGCAAATCCGTCAACTGGTCCTGTGGGAGGCGGCCTACCTGGGCCTCGTGGGGATTGGGTTGGGGCTGATCGGCGGCGGAGCGCTTGCCCTCTTGCTCATCAAGGTGATCAATAAGCAATCGTTCGGCTGGACCATCCAGATGATCGTGCCTCTGGGCGGCCTTGTGCAAGCGGTCGGAGCGGCTGCCGTTGCCACATTGATCGCCGGCTACTTTCCCGCCCGCTGGGCCGCTGAGCAGCCGCTGGCGGAGGGATTGAGAGAGGAGTAAGGGTCTCGTGCATCATGATGCGGCGGCGGAGAGACAACAGTGTTTGTATTTCTTCCCGCTGCCGCAGGGACAGGGCGCGTTGCGACCGAGGCCGCGGGGTCGTCGGAGAGCGAGGGAGAACAGCGCTCGCGTGTCCTGGTGAAACAGCTCACGCAGGAGGGCGTACAAGGCCGGGTGACGGCGTTGCAGCGATGCGGGTGAGGTGAAAAAATATTCAGCCAGCACGGCGAAGAATTCATGCTCGTTTGTGTAGGCATAGGCGTCCAACAGGGCCTTTTGCCGCGTGGGCTGGTCCAATTCCCGTGCGACATAACAGACCCACTGCCGCACCGCCATCCATGGTACTTCCGGTGGAAGCCCGTACTCTTGTTCCTCTCGCTCGATGAGGTGCGCGAATTCATGCACCCCGATGTGGCGATGTCCAGACGGATGATCGAATCCCGCCAGGAGCGCCGGTTTCGAGAGAATCATGACTCCGCTCAAATGGCGCAGCCCCGCCATTCCCAATAGCGTCCGCTGCGTCCCGCCAGTGGTCCGGAAGTCGTCATAGAACGCGTCCGGATAGATCAGCACCTCGCGTAGCCGGTGGTACGTCCAGTCGTGAAATCCGAAGATGGGAATCACCGCGCTTGCCGCCACCAGCAGCCTGACCGTGTCGTCCACCTCTGTGCGAATGCCGGTGATCCGGACCTCGTCCAAGAAAATCTGTGCCAGTTGCCGGAAGCGCATACGGCTCGCGTCATCCAGAGCTCGATAGAAGGCTACGTGAGTTTGTAGAATCGTCTCCCAGGCAGG
>DKBD01000222.1 GCA_002451055.1 Nitrospira sp. UBA6909
AGCCTGTCCCCAAAGGTTGACTCCTCTAGGAGGTCAGTCGTAAATTGGTGTGAGATTGTGGCGTCGCCCCCCTCTGGGCCATGCCCCGTCGGTGCATCGGTACAACAATGGAACGAGGCGATCCATGCGAATGATGAAAATGATGAAGTGGGGAGCGATGGGAGTCGGACTGATGGTGCTCTCGGCCTGTGCGTCGGAACCCGCCCGCCCGCCGGATGGGGGCGAGGCGCCTCGTCCGACGGCAGGGGCAATGAGCGCGGCCGACGCGGAGATCTTGCTGAGCAAGATCAAAGCGGACAAAAAATTGCTGGTTGCCAGTAATATGAATCTCACGGACGCAGAGGCCGCACAGTTCTGGCCTCTATACGACTCGTATCAGCAAAATCTTGAAGTGATCAACCAGCGGCTTGGCCGAATGATCGCGGATTATGCCGAGGCCTATAGGAAAGGTCCGTTGTCCGAAGGTACGGCAACCGCACTACTCGAAGAAGCGCTCGTCGCGGATGAAAGCGAGGTGGCGCTGAGACAGTCTTTTGTTGAGCGACTTAGTCTGGTGCTGCCCTCCACCAAAGTCGCGCGGTATCTGCAGATCGAGAACAAGATTCGGTCAGCTGTGAAATTCGGGCTCGCTCGAGAAATTCCATTAGTTTACTGATGCCTGGTGCTCCTCCCTTATTCTGAGACAGAGTGTCTTTCGGGTCGGTCTGTCGAACGTCGGACTAGCTGGAGCCAGGCTCGGGATAATTGAGGAGGGATAGCAGACGAATCCATTTCCGAACATTCTCCCATCGGCTCCGATTAACCAACACAGGCAGGGAAGAAGAATGAGTATGACATGATCAAAACTCCTGACCATCATTGGTACATCGGTGTTCGCGTTACCTGCGATCGGACTCCAGGCCGCCGATCCGCCTAAGTGGATCGAAGCGATTCCCGGCAGGAGGAGGCAGGCGGACTGAGAGAGTGTTACAGTGAGGGCCTCGTCAGAGCCGGATGTAGCGGGGCGCGAGCAATCCGAAGTCAACCGCGCTGCGCAGTGCTGCGGCACGGCTGATGAAGTAAGGGTCGCGGCCGAGACGTGTGGTTCATCAGGCCTGTGCGACACGGGTGGAGCGAGTGGGCGTGGCCCTCGGGGCCATGCTTGCTCAGACTCCCGCGGACCTGCACAGGTCTGCTTCAAATGACGTTCAGATATGGCAGAGGTGGCGCAGCGGCAGGTTGGATCACAACAAGGAGGGAACACATGAGAGGGCTCACAGCGGTTGTGTTGACATGTATGGTGGCGATCTTAGGATCTGGCGCAGTGGCGGCTGCGGCAGAGGCGGATGGGGGAACGGTCAAAGCGGTTGCAGCATGGAAAGGCCATGCGTTTGCCTTCCCGGTCGGGGAGGACCAAGCGTATTTGGTCGGAGTGTATACCGGGACCTTCTATGTCGAGGACGGGACCGGTGCCCTGCACGCGGCCTCGATCGTCTGCCCCTCAACGGCCGAAGGGGATCTGAAATCAATGACAAAGACCGGACAGGGGCGGTGCATCCTGAGTGATGAGGAAGGCAACCGGATCTATGCGCGCTATACCTGCAGCGGGGATTTAGAGGGTTGCCGCGGTCCCTTCAAGATCGAAGGGGGAACCGGAAAGTTCGCCGGGATCACCGGCGAAGGAGAAATGATTTCGCGGATACAGGTCCGCCAGTTGACGACGGTTGTGGGGTTCGACACGGCGGAGCAACATGGCGAAGGTATCGCGGTGTGGCCTGCGTTGACCTATCGAATTCCCGCGAAGAAGTGACAGCGAGCGAACAGGATCACCATCAACAAATTGGAGGCGTCTATGCTGCGTGTAGGATTGGTTGCCGGTGCGGCGCTGCTCGCCGTGATGGCCGGAAGGACAGTCGAGGCTGATGCGCAAATGTACATCTTCCCTGAACAGGGGCAATCCAAAGAACAGCAGGAACAGGATCAGTTTAGTTGCTATCAGTGGGCCAAGCAGCAATCCGGGTACGACCCAAACCAGCAGGCGGCAGCCGCGCCGCCGCCGCCCCCACAAGGCGGACAAGCGGTACGGGGAGCGGCACGCGGGGCTGCGCTAGGCGCGGTCGGAGGGGCGATTGCGGGAGATGCCGGCAAAGGGGCCGCGATCGGAGCCGCAGTCGGGGGCGGCGCTGGTGCGATGCGGCGGCGGCAGTCCGAAATGCAGTATCAGCAGCAGGTTCAGGAGCAAGCGGCCGATCGTCAGGCTGCTCAACAGAATTTCAATCGGGCCTATGGTGTGTGCCTGGAGGGCAAAGGGTACAAGGTGGGATAGAGTCGCCAGGAGATTTCCACAGCAGAAGGCGGAATGCTCTGATGGGCACGAGTTCATGGGATGCGCTCCGCACGTGGCTGTGATTCGTCCTGATCACGTGCCGTGATGTGTTTCAGGGCCTCCGTATTCGGTTGTGCCGGGCCCGCCAAGAGAGAGTCAAGGCAGGTGGCACAGGCGTCGCCAGCCATGCAGGACCCGGCAGATGTCGGGTCCTGCGTGCGCCCGGGCAGGGCACCAAGTGTCGAACGGCCGGATGATGGCTTGGTTTCAAAATCAAGGTTCCCTGACCTGTGACCAATAAGCTCGGACCTCTTGATGTGGCCTAGCGGGATGCTGACCACCGATCGGCGCAAGAGGTCCGCGCCATCAGTGGTCGCCGGAGCAATCAGGAGCGCATCCGGACATTGGGGCGCTTGCGATCTTGCGCCCTCGGCTGCTGCCTGATCGCAATCTGTATCAGTACCTGTGGTTTCGCGTGGGCTATCGGTATGGCAATGAATTTTCCAGCGATGAGCCCTTCGATGCGCATCGGGTCGTCTTGGAGATGACGGCGCGCTTTCCTTTGCCCGGCGGTGTCATGCTGGTCGACCGGAGCCAGGGAGACCTCCGGTTCATCAACAGAACCTATTCCCGCGGTACCGCAATCGGGTTCGCCTCGAACGACCGATTGTGCTCTTCGATCGATATGCCTGGCTTCCCTATGCGTCCGCCGAGCTGTTCTAGGACACGCGGTTCGATGCGATCAACCGATTCCGGTATTCCGTCGGCATCGAGATTCCCATCCGACAGGTCATTTTGGATCTGTACTACCTGCGACAAGAGGACTCTCGCTCCGAACCGGCGCACAGCAATGTGCTCGGGCTGCCCTTCAATTTCTTTTTCTAAGTGTCATCTGAAACCGGCGGCCGGGACTGACCAAGCCGGAGGGACCGTGAAGGGGACCCGTTCATCTGGTCGAGCGCCGAAGGCGCGCGTGCATGACCGGCAGACCCAATGGCGCATCCCAGCCCGGCCTTGCCGGCGGACATGAGTCGGTCGAGAAGGGATCTGCTTGTCCATCCACGAGGGTTAAGGAGTGAGCAATGGGAAAGGACGCTCGTGGTGGAGGCATGGACTTGATCGTCCGCCGATGGTATGGTCGTC
>DKBD01000183.1:0-3199 GCA_002451055.1 Nitrospira sp. UBA6909
GATGCAATAGTCTCGAAGCTTGTTATAGAGGCTCGCTCGGCTGATCTTGAGCAGTTTGGCAGCTCTTGCCCGATTGCCGCTGGTTTTCTTGAGGGCTTCAACGATGCGAGAACGCTCGGCCTGCGCGACCGCCTCCCGCGTCGCCGAGCGCAGATCTTCTTCCTCGTCAACAGAGTTCAGCGCGACAAGATCTTCACACGCGATTGTCGGGCCTGTGGTTGTGACCACAGCCCGCTCGATGTAGTGCTGCAGCTCCCTGACGTTGCCTGGCCATGGGGCATTGATCAAGGCTTGCATCGCCCGTTCCGACACCGGTCGAATCGGCTGATGATGCCGCTTGCATGACCGGACGACGAAATGTTCCGCCAGGAACGGAATATCTTCCCGCCTGTCCCGAAGCGGCGGCAGATACAGCGGCAAGACCGCAAGACGATAATATAAGTCTTGGCGAAACGCCTTGCCCTTCACGAGTTCGGCCAGATCCGTATGCGTCGCGGAAATGACACGAACGTCGACCCTGATCGGCCGGTTCCCGCCGACAGGCTTGATCTCGCCCTCCTGAAGGACACGCAGCAGCTTGGCTTGAAAAATCGGGGTCGTATCGGCAATCTCGTCGAGGAAGATCGTCCCTCCGTCGGCCTCTTCGAACAAACCACGTTTGTTCGCCACCGCCCCAGTGAAGGCGCCCTTCACATGGCCGAACAGCTCGCTTTCNNCGGCTCAAGGCGTGGATCGTCTTGGCTAACAGTTCCTTCCCCGTTCCGCTTTCGCCTTGGATCAGAACCGTGGCCGAGCTGTCCGCCACCAGGCTGGCCATATCCAACAGTTGCTGCATGACCGGACTCCGACCGATCAGGTCGCCCAGCGGCTCCCGCGCCGCTGGAGGCTGGTGCTCCACCTGCGCAAGCTCAAGGTTCGGCAGGTTCCGCAATTGTCCGCCTTTGAAGATCACCAGCATCAAGCTGACGTCGCCCAGACTCGTGGCGAGCGGAAAAGCCTGATGCATGTCGCACACCGATCCGGCGCCTTCGATAGAGCAAGCAACCGACTGGACTTCCGGCGCCTCGAATACTTTGATCACCGGACAGGTCCCGCAAGGATCCGTTTGTTGGGCGAAGGCCTCGTAACACTTAGTCTGCTGGCCGTTGGAATTCCTCACCTCGGCGGACGACCAAGCCGACTCATTCGCATAGATCACGTTGAACCGGTGATCCATCACTGCCACGCGGTTGGTCAAGCCGCCGGCAAGTTGCTTAATAGCTTCAAGCCTGGCTACCAGGATTGGGTCGCTAAAGGACGTCGTCGTCTGTTCGCGTGGAGATCCGGCCATCTTTTCTTCAGGTAAAGGATGAGCGGTGAGGGGGCAGGCGGGGATGTCTCTTGCGTTCACCCCTCACGCCTGACCCCTTACTTCCTTTACGTCACCTTGTGATCAAGCAACCGCTGTACGCATGTCTTCAATTCTGAAATCCGCACCGGTTTGTTGAAGTAGGCGCTGGCGCCTGCCTTTAATACCTCATTTTGTCCCTCCATGTCACCAAAGGCCGTCATGACGACGATGGGACATTCGGGGGCGATCGTTCGCAGCCGGCTGATATAATCGGTTCCTCCGGCCGGCATGCGGAGATCCGTTAAGATCAGATCGGGCACAGACTCCAGCACCATCCGGAAGGCCTCGTCTCCGTCTCTGGCTTGACGCAACTGATACTCGGCGCCCCAAAATTCATCGCAGAGAAGACTGAGCATCTCCCGGTCATCCTCAACAATCAATACAACAGCGGCTTTTCCTCTCGTCACAGTCGCCATCCCCATAATCCTGGTCTGGTGCCCTCTCGTTCAATAAGGGTACAGGCAAGGCACATGCCATCGAACAAATTCGAAGTCCTTGAAACACAAGATGATTCTCAGCAAAGACCAAGCGACTTACGATAAGGTTGGAGAGAAAGGCCACAAATGAGAGCATTTCGGCTGGCGCGGGATGCTACAACAACGAGGCGTGAAAGGTGGAGCCCCACGGCGTGATAGCCGTGGTCCCTGTTGGATTTTCGGCAACACCTCGCCGAGCCTACTCCGCCGTAGTCGCCGACAGGCTACGAAGGCTGGCAGCGTGTCCCCCTTCGCCAACGCTTCAGATGATACCCAACATGCCAGCCGTGGCTTCCTGCGGAGGCGGGTGAAAGGTACAGGGTGAGGCGAGAGGAGTCAGAGCGCGCGCATGACCGTCGGAAGCAGTCGTTTCACGCGTACCGTTTCATGTCTGACGATCCGCTATCGGCAGCCGAACCGTAAAGGTCGTGCCTTTTCCTTCTTCGCCTTGGACCGTGATCGTGCCCTGATGCTCTTCAATGATGCCCTTGACCACGGTAAGCCCAAGGCCGGTCCCCTTGCCGAACTCTTTCGTCGTGAAGAACGGCTCGAAAATCTTCGGAAGCACCTCGCGAGGGATTCCGTGACCCGTGTCGGCCACCGTGAGCGTCACCATATCGCTCTCCTGCGCCAATCCGACCCGCAAGGTTCCGCCTTCCGGCATCGCATGGATGGCGTTCATCACCAAATTGATGAACACCTGGCTAATGAGATCCCCATCGGCATGCACTTTCGGACACACGTCATCCAACGCCAATTCCACCTCGACACGGCTCCTCTCCAGTCGTTCCCGAAACAGCTCCATGCCGCCTTCAATGATGTCCTTCAGTTGGAGCGGCCCTCGCTCAGGAGATTTGCGCCTGGCGAACGCGAGCAGTTGGTTCATCACCTTGGTGATGCGCTCGACCTGAGCGACGATCGTCTTGAGACCCTTCTTGATCGGCTCTTCCTTGACGCGATCCATCAGATATTCCGCACGGCCCAGGATGACGTTCATCGGCGTGCCGATTTCGTGCGCCATTCCTGAAGCCATCGTGCCGAGCTCCGCGATGCGTTCCGTTTTCCGAAGCTGTTCCTGAACCTTCTTCAGCTCCGTCACATCGATCCCTGTCGCGACGATGTAGCCCGCACGACCCCGCGAATCGGTGATGACGGTGTTGGCCCAGGCTATGCGTCGCCGTTGACCGCCCTTGGCGACCCAGTCGTTCTCATGTTCACTGCGCAGCTCCCCTCTTGTGAGCCGCCCCAATACCGCCTGCACGGATTCGACCTCTTCGGGAACGATGAGAAAGTCCCACAGGGCCTTCCCCGTAACTTCCTCCGAACTGTATCC
>DKBD01000183.1:3236-3548 GCA_002451055.1 Nitrospira sp. UBA6909
TTTTCCTCTCCACGGTGACATGCGAAATAGCCGCCTCGATTGGAAATTCTTCTCCGTTGGAACGGAGCCCCATCACTGTTCCCAGCTTGCCCATCTTTCGGTTCGTCACCCCGGACTGTCCGAACGCATGAACCTGATTGTGATGGGCGTCGCGGAACCGAGCGGGCAGGAATCGAGCGAGCGACTGTCCTACCGCTTTTTGCGCAGGAAAGCCGAACATGTGCTCGGCCGCTCGGTTGAACAACACGACCCGCTGATCTTCGTCCACGGTGATGATTGCGTCCATCACGGACTCGATAATACTTTCCAGTC
>DKBD01000156.1:0-2059 GCA_002451055.1 Nitrospira sp. UBA6909
GATTCTTCAATGGCCGTGATTAACCGAGAAAAGAAGGGGGTGGCTGGAGCTTAGAGAGGTCGGCAGCCTCAAGTTTTGAGATCCGCTGTAGTCTTCAATCAATAACAGTGCCTCAATTACTTGAATAACCTAGTTGAACACCCTCAATTGGCGTGGTTTGGTGCGGTAGGACCAAAAAACGAAGCGGAGGCGGGTCTAGAGAGCTCCTTGCGAAAAGTGGAGGTCTTGGAGGGGCTTAGGCTTCCCGTTTAGTACAGACGGGCCTGCTCACCACCCCAGCGCTCGACCTCGATATCTTCGAGTGTTCCTCTCACCGAGGCCTCCGCTCACTTCCGAGGTAACGATCATTATCCGCGAGTCAACGCAAGTTTTTGAAACTAGGAAGAAGAGGAGATCTGCCGGTTGCTCGATGGAACAGGTTCATTTCCCTCATCAAAATATTCAAATAATATTTTCAAATACTGCTTTTTGGGGCGATCCAGAATCTTGACAACAATGTTTGGGTAGGCATAAGCTGGGGACGGGTCAACTCGGAACAGCGGGGCTTGTTGCAGTGCAATCATTCATCATCGAAAAGGGCTCGAACGAAAAACGAAAGGAGTAATCATGGATCCTTCATTGTTAATGTTCATCGTCATCATGATCGCCCTCGGGGTTGCCGGTTTCATCATTTACAAGAAGGGCCAGTAAACGATCATCTCGTTGGTGATCCGGTTGTTCGGCGCTTTGTGACTCGGTGTCCTGCTGTGTGGTGATTTTTGAGAAACAGGAATACGTCATCTGTAACGGTTGTGGTGTTTTTCATTACCGAGTCACTTGCGTCACCCGGGGTTTTTGAAATAATCATCTGATTCAGGTTGACAGGGTCACCTGTTTGACCATCAGATCCTGCCAGTCGTTGATCTTTTCCGAGATCATTCCCGATTTACTCGCTATACCGCACCGTAAAGCAAGGAGATGAGGTCGTAAATCTCGTAGTGAAGGGATTGGTGCAGGTGAGATTATGGCCGTCGATTGCTTATTCTAGAATGGCCTTCGCTCGTTTCTGAAGATAGGCGTTGCGGACGGCGCTGTAGAGGTCGACCGTGGATTCTTCAACCCCTTCATACTTTTCCAGGTTCAGAGAACGGTCATTTACCACTTCGGTAACTTTTGCCGTGAATAGTATGAGAGACGTCGTTAGCCGGTTCTGATGAGGAATTGCAGAGGGAATTGCGTGGATTTCAATAATGGGCAGAGCCAGCCAGTAGATGGGATTAAGAAAAATATCTCCGACATATCCGGCCAAGTCGCGAAGGGTAAACGGCGGAGAAAGCGGCAACACGATATAAGGGCCAGGTTTGACTCCATAAAAACCCAGCGTTTGACCGAGGTCCTCCTCGGGTGTCTGCAAGTCTAGATCGCTCGCCCAATCAATAAACCCGGCAAGGCCAACCGTGGTATTCACAAAGAAGCGGCCTGCTTCGATTCCCGCTCCCCGGAACTTCCCCTGCAAGACATTATTGACGAATCGCGGCACGAATCTCGCGTTATAAAAGAAGTTGCCGACCCCGACTTGAACCTGGTCCGGGAGGATAAAGTTATATCCCTTGGCCACCGGCTTCAGGATCCATCGATCGAGCTGTCGGTTGAATTCAAAGATCTTTGTGTTGAGCGGTTCCCATGGATCGTATTCTTCAAGACCTGCATCGCCTTCTTGGGCAAAGGGGTCGAATGGTTCTTCCAGGGAGTTGTTCTCAACTGGCGTAGCCGTATGTGATCCGCCGGAGGCTGCTTCAGCAAGCTGAACTGAGGGATTCGCGTAATCAGTGGGAAGAAGAGAAAAATGCTCTGANNAAGTATTCTTCCTTTCAGCTCGATCGTGACTCCGTCTATTCCGGCCGTCATTCTTCTACTCCACATCCCAGTTGGATCAATGCCATGTCGATAAGCGGGCTCCGCACTCTACCAAAAGTCTATCTAATCGCCAATCATTTTTTCCACCATATGCCATGGCAGCGGCCATTGTCATGCTGGCGTCAATCTTCTATGCTGTGAATCGAAATTGGGTAGAGTTCGC
>DKBD01000156.1:2071-4253 GCA_002451055.1 Nitrospira sp. UBA6909
GGTGCCTAACGTGATCGGGGTGCATGGCATTGATCTCAATTCGGAGCCGGCGCCTTTGCTGACGCATCCGTCTCTCAGCGGGAGTGAGCCGGATGTGGGAGAGGCGATTCACTTTCTCGAATCTCGAGCCAAGCAAGTGGTGGCGAAAGCCGAGCAGCGCATGAAAGCCCTTGGGCTGAAAGGTTCAGTTCGTGTGGAAAGGCAATCGGTCGCGAAGGTGCTGCTCAAGCATGCGGGGCGCAAGGGATTCGTAGTGGTGGGCAGCCGTGGACTGAATGTGCTGGACCGATTCGTGATGGGGAGCGTTTCTACTGCCGTCACCCTGCACGCATCCTGTCCTGTCTTGGTCGTCAAGGAGCCGCCGAAGCCGATCCGACGGATTCTGTTCGCAACGGATGGCTCTCCCTCTTCAGAGAAGGCGCTGAATTTCCTTGCCAAACAGTTTCGTATCAAGCAAGGTGACCAGCCGATGGGAATTCTTCTGGTCCATGTTATGCCGTTCCTGCGTTATACGATGGTCAAAGAAGCGGGAGAGAAATTGCTTGCCCAGGAGGCGACGAAACTCCAAAAAGCGGGATATCGCGTCAGGCAGTTTCCGCGAGTCGGTCCCGCCGCCGATGAAATCTTGAAGGTGGTGAGCCGTGAGCAACCCGATATGATCGTCGCTGGCGCGAAAGGGCGAAGTGCAGTCGCCCGATTTCTCCAGGGCAGCGTCTCGATGAAAATCGTTCAGCGGAGTGATTGCTCCGTCCTGGTTGTGCGGTAACGAAGGCACTGCGCAGCCGCACGTTTCAGGGTCGCGACGATGTTCCATATACAGAGGGACGAGCTTCTCCTTCAATAAGTGGCAGGTGTACCCTTCGAATGCCTTTAAACGGAAGAGGGTGAGGAGTATCTCGTTCTTCTTCTCCGATCAAGACACTCCTCAGCGGAAACCTAGGGCGGGGGAAACGCAAACATTCCTTCCAGACTCGGTTTATTGGCCCTTCTTGTAAATAATGGCGCCGGCAATCCCGAGGCCGATCATGATGACGATGAACATTAACAGTGAAGGATCCATAGTTGCCCCTTTCGTTTGAACGGTTTACTCCTACTCCCTTTGTCTAAATCGTCCTTATTCCATCCGAGTTCCTCGGAAATGGTCCCCCTTCTCCGGAAAGGGAGCCATGCCGATTTTCCGTTCAAGAATTTGAGCAACTATCGTGCTCACTTCCTTGAATTATTCCAATTGTAATTCCTTCAGAAAGTAAGCGGTTCTGCGAGGTTTGTCACGGTACAACGTGATGAATGGGGAGAATATCCTCAGGACTGTCCAGTGTTTTTGACAGCGTGGGCGGAAGAGGGCCGGTTTCCCCTAGGACAACTGGTCGCGCCCATGAAAAGCAGTAAGGTCTTGGATTGGGCCAAGGGGAACGATTCCGGTCGGATTGATGGCGCGGTGGGTCAGGTAGTAGTGTCGTTTAATGTGGTCGACGTTCACGGTTTCGGTGATGCCGCCGGTTTGATAGAGGTCTTTCAGATAGCCGAAGAGGTGCGGATAATCAATGATGCGCCTGATATTGCACTTGAAGTGGCCGTGATACACGGCGTCGAAACGTACCAGCGTGACGAATAGACGCCAATCGGTTTCGACGAATTCCGCGCCGAACAGGTATCGGCGGCTCGCGAGCCGCGCGTCGAGCTGATCCAACGCATCGAACAGCCGTCGCACTGCCTGATCATAAACAGGCTGCGAGGTGGCGAATCCCGCCCGATAGACCCCGTCGTTCACTCTTTCGTGGATGAACCCATTGAGATCGTCGATCTCCTCGCGCAGCCCTTCCGGGTACAGGTCAAGGGCGTTGTCTGTGAATCGATTGAATTCCCTGTTGAACATGCGCATCAGATCATCATCTGAATTGGTGACGATGCGTTTGGTGACGGTATCCCAGAGGACCGGGACAGTCACACGTCCTCGATAGTGAGGATCGGTGGCTTGGTAGGCCTGACTGAGAAAACGAAACCCGTTGATGGGGTCAAGGGAATGGCCAGGTCCCTCGCGAAACGCCCAGCCCTGCTCGTCACGAACGGGGTCCACGACGGTCATGCCGATGATCCCTTCGAGCTTTTTGAGCTTCCGCACGATGATTGTGCGATGTGCCCAAGGACAGGCCCAGGAGACATAGAGATGATAACGGTTTGG
>DKBD01000102.1 GCA_002451055.1 Nitrospira sp. UBA6909
TCGGAGTGACAGTGGTCGTCAATCTTACGGAAAAGCCTTTATATGCCAATGAACTTGAGGCGTTGGGATTGCGGAGCTTGCATTTCCCAATCCCAGATATGGGCGTGCCGGAATTTCAGCCGTCTCTGGATCTCTGTCGGAGCATTTCTTCATGGATTGACGTAGGGCGATGCACGGTGCTGCATTGCCGGGCGGGGTTGGGCCGAACCGGAACCCTCATCGCCTGTGTGTTGGTGTATCGGGGACAGGGAGCGATTCAGGCGATCGAGACGGTTCGAAAGATCAACCCTCGCTATATCCAAACGGACGGGCAGCTCGCGTTTGTCGAACAATTTGCCAAGAGCCTCGGTGAACCTCTTGCGGCATGAGTCTGGGCGATGAGGCTTTGAAGGAGGACCGCCACGTGATGACCATTACCCTCTCGAGTACGAAAGCCCAACGCGCATTAGTCGGTGAGAGTGTCGAGCGTCTTGAACCCAGGATTCCGGAACTCAGCAGACTATTTTATGATCGCTTGTTTGCCGTGTCCCCGGCGGCGCGTGCTGCGTTCAAAGGGAGCGACGAATTCAGGCAGCGCAAGTTCGCCAATCTGTTTATCACCTTTCGTACGTTGAACAGCCTGGAAGCAATGGCACCGGCGATTTCCGAAATGGGCAAGCGGCACCGCGGGTTCCATCGGCAGTTTCAACTATTCATCCATCCGATGCTCCAGGCGTTGCTGGACATCCTGCACGACGTGATAGGTAAGGACATGACACTCGAGCTCGCAACAGCGTGGGATGCGGTCTATGACGACGTGGCGGCCATTATGGTCGAGGCGGCTCCTCCCGCCGAACTGGAACGGCGAGCCGAAGGGCGCAAGCCCTGGACCGGGCCTGAGCGGCGCGCTTCGTGGAGCGTCCGGGAAGACCATGGATTACTGGCGGACGTCGGCGGGGAAGATGTCGTGAGAAATGTCCATCAAGTGTTTTACGATGCGATATTCGAAGATCCCTGGCTCGGCCAGTTTTTCTATGGGAAGAGCAAGGAAGTGCTGATCCGGAAGCAAACTGAGTTCATGGTCAGCGCGTTCGGCGGTCCTCATGCCTATCGTGGGGCGACGCCGGCCATCGTTCATATGAATATGTTCATTACCGATGAACTGGCGACGTTGCGAGAACGGTTTTTGAGGCGCGCGATCCTTTCGCAAGGCTTGAGCGAATCCATTGCCGATCGATGGCAGGCGGTCGACCGATTGTACCGACCGAGCGTTGTGAAACAGTCGCTCAACGACTGTGTGGTGACGTGTTTCGGGCAATTCCCCGTCGAGGCGAAAAAACCAGAAGGGTATAAGGAGCCGGAAGGCCTCTGAGCTTCTTCATCCAATGCGTCAGTGTGAGATCGTGGAGGTATCGCCGTTTGCCGGAAAAGCCTGTATGAATCGTGCGGGATAGGGGTCTTTCATGAGCCGCGTTTCTTGAGCGGCAGACGTTCGCTGAGTACGGGGAACGTGGCTTGGCCGACGCCGAAATTTCCGCCGGCAGGATCCGCAGCGATGACGCGCAACGTAATGCCGTCCGGCGCGTCTTTGGAAAGCGGCACGAAAAACGGCGCTTCGAAATCGGCCTTCCGGCCGCTATAAAACATTTGCAGCCGTTCGAAAACATGCTCACCGATCAGCACCTCGCCGTAAATCCGAATCTTACGCGAGTCCCAGTCGCCATGCGGCCGCACCCACGCCCCTGACAGGGTTCGGATCGACGCCCGCAAGGTGACATCTTCCCGTGCGATGAGCGGCTCATTCGGTTTGGGATGCTCGATCTGCACAATGTATCCGTTCAATGTGAGCACGATGCCGTCGTTGGTCAGGTCTTGTCCCGGAATGAGCCAGACGCGCGTGCTCGCGCGTTGGGCCGCCGCTGGATAGGACAACGGACCTTCTGCGGTGATGTCCACCAGTGTGGGCCGGGCCAATTCCAAGGTTGTGCTGTATGAGGCCGAGGCACGCGTGCTGTACACCGGCTCGTCCATCATGCGAGGGGTGCGCATGATCTGATTCTGATCTCCTGCTTCGCCCTGTTGAAGACCGGCGGCAAGGATCTGTCCGTTCTCTACGTCCGTAATCGTGACGCGGGCCCCGCCGACTTCTCTTCCCAGCACCATTGATCCGTGAGCGACGACCCGCACCACGACGGTCGTCGGCTGGGATTCGTTCAGGCGCGAGTTCTTCGGGGGATCTTGGAGGACCGGATCGGCGAGGCAGAATGGGGCACGGAAGAGCAGGCAGAGCCACAGGACCGACGAAAGCGTCTTGCCGGCTGAGTTCATTTCACTTTCGTGCCGGGATCGACTTCTTCGAGAATGGTGGCAAGACCCCGCACGTCGGCGTCGCCGGCAGCCAGGACCATGCCCTGCGACTCGATGCCCATGAGCTTTGCCGGTTTCAGATTGGCGACGATGATGATGGTCTTGCCGACCAAGGTGTCCGGTTCGTATTTCTTGCCGATGCCTGCAACAATCTGGCGCTGCTCGCTCCCGAGTGACACTTGCAGCTTCAGCAGCTTTTCTGACTTCGGTACCCGCTCGGCGCTCAGCACCTTCGCCGTCTTCAGCTGGATCTTCATGAACTCGTCGATCGTGATCTGCTGCGGAACTGGCGGTGGTGAAGGCGCTGATGTAGTCGGTTGAGTCGGAGGTGTTGTCGCTGCGGCAGGAACAGGTTGCGGAGTAGCAGATGTGTCGCTCACGGGTTTGGCTCCTTGTGGTTTTGCTGTCTCGATTCGAGGGAACAGGGATGCGGCTTTCTGAATCCGAGTTCCAGGAAGCAGAGAAGAGTCGCCCCACTTCAAGGACTTCTCGGCATCGGCTGGCTCCAGTCCTAACTGTCGCGCCATATTGGCGATCGTGTACGGCATGAATGGGTACAGCGGTTGAACAAGCGCTCCTAATGTATAGGCAATGTGATACAGGCAGTTGTTCAGATAGGGGCGCTGTTCAGGCTTTTTAGCCAACGTCCATGGTGCTGTTTTGTCGATGTATTGGTCGCAGTGTTGAATGATCTCTCCCACGGATTCCAGCGCGCGGCTGAACCGAAGGGATTCGACATGCGCATCTGCTTCAGCGAGCAAGTCGCCGGTGCGTTGCCCAAGGGTCTTCTCAAGGGAAGTATCGGCGGGGGCGTCATGCGCCGGCACGACCCCTCCGGCAAATCGTTCGATCATCGTCAAGCTGCGGCTTAAGAGATTGCCGAGTCCGTCGGCCAGTTCACTGTTGATGCGGGCGATCATCCCGCTTCGTGAGAAGTCTCCATCTTGTCCGAACGGCACCTCGCGCAATAAGAAATAGCGAAACGCATCGGTGCCGAACTCATCGACCATCTTGTTCGGATCGACGACATTGCCGCGACTCTTGGACATTTTCTCCCCATCGACCGTCCACCAGCCGTGGGCAAAGATCGTGTTCGGAAGAGGGAGGTTGAGCGCCATTAACATGGTGGACCAGTAGACGGCGTGGGTCGTGAGGATGTCTTTCCCGACCAGGTGGACGTTGGCCGGCCAGAAGCGAGAGCCAGCCGGGTTTCCCTGAGGCAGATACTCCAACGCGGAGACGTAGTTCACCAGTGCATCGAACCAAACATAGGTGACGTAGTCTTTGTCGAACGGCAGTTCAATGCCCCAGGAAAGTCTGGATTTCGGTCGAGAAATCGATAGGTCCCCGAGCTTCTGTGTCTGGAGAAATCCCAATACTTCATTCCGACGTGACTCAGGCCGGATAAAATCTGGATTGTCGAGAATGTGGCGCTGCAGTCGCTCTTGGTATTGCCCCATCTTGAAAAAATAGTTGTGTTCGCTCAGCTGTTCGACAGGCCTCTTGCAGTCGGGGCAGAGACCATCGGCCACGTCCTTTTCCGTCCAGAACCGTTCATCGAAGGTGCAATACCACCCTGTGTATGAGTCTTGATAAATGAGCCCCTGGTCATACAGTTGTTGGAGATATCGTTGCACGACGGATTGATGCTGAGGGTCCGTTGTCCGGATGAAGGCATCGTTGGAGATGTTGAGCCGTTTCCAGAGTTCCTGAAATTGTGGGGCGAGTTTGTTGCAATGTGTTTGCGGGTCGATACCCGCTTTGGCTGCGGCTTGTTGAACTTTTTGGCCATGTTCATCGAGACCGGTGAGGAAGAACACATCGCGGCCTCGTAACCGCCAGTAGCGTGCCAGCACATCGGCAGCGATGGTTGTGTAGGCATGGCCGATATGCGGCACGTCGTTGACGTAGTAGATCGGGGTCGTGATGTAGAACGTGTTCGTATCACGCATGGTGGATGGGAAGATACCAGGTTGGCGGCGAGGATGCTAGGCTGTGACTTCGGTCCTGGTAAGCCCGAGTGCGTCGCGTAACCGGAGGAGGACTGATTCCAGCGCCATGTGCACATTCAGATGGCGCGTCGCCTGCTGTTCGGTGCGCTCGATCTCGTTCAACAGCGCAAGAAGATGGCCGAGGTCGGCCTGTCGGGCGTACCGATTCAGTTGGTCGAGTTGGTCAAGATGGAGCAGCTGGTCCGGATTGCCACCGACAAGCACAATGACGAGATCACGGATCCACCGGCTGAGCCAGCTGAGAATGTCCCCGCCCCGGTCGGCTTTGGCCAAACTTTCCGCCGACGTGAGGATGGCCGTGATCGATGTCAGCGTCGCCGGAGCGACGAGGTCCAGACACTCGCGCTGCTGCGCGCGAAGCGCGGCGATGTCCAGCGTGAGGGCCTCTCCGATGCGTCCTTGAGTAAAGAGCGCCAGGAACCGTGCCTCAGCCGGCGGGATTTCTCGTTTCAAGATCAACGCGGCTTCTACCTGCGTTTGCGCAGGAGGTGTAAACCGCAGCGATTGACAGCGCGAACGAATGGTGATCGGCAGCGCCTGCGGGCGGCTGGAAATCAAGATGAACAGCCCATGTCCCGGCGGCTCTTCCAGCGTCTTGAGAAGCGCATTGGCCGCGCCGATCGTCAGGCGATCGGCGTCGTCGATGACACAAATCTTGCGTTCCCCGATGAGCGGCCGGTAGATGAATTGGTGTTCGATATCCCGGACTTGCTCGATTTTGATCTGCGGGACGGCCGATTCCTGATCAGGTTCAATCACGACGTAGTCGACGTACGTCCGCACGGCGACGTGAAGACAGGAACGGCACGCCCCGCAACTGTCTCGATCCTCGATCGAAGAGGGGTGTTCGCAGTTCAACGCTTGGGCCAGCCGCATGGCAGTCAGCGATTTTCCGATGTGGGCTTCGCCGTGGAAGAGGTAGGCATGGGCCAACCGCCCGTGGCTCAGCGCCGCTTGGATCGCCGTGATGGGCCGCTCATGACCGATGATATCGCGAAAGGGCATAGGTTACCGCGACTGTCGTGTTATGGACCGTGACCGCCGTAGTCTATCGAGAACGAGTGACTCTACGGAAGCCGCGACCGAGTCCGGAGATAGCCGTGCGTCCACGATCTTGATCCGTCGTGGTTCGCGCTTCGCTAATGCGTGAAACCCGGCGCGGACTTTGGAATGAAACCGGCGAGCTTCGTGATCGAGGCGGTTCTGATCGGCGGCTTGGCCATGCCGCCGACGCAGTCCGGTCGTGACGGGGATGTCGAAGAACAGCGTCAGGTGAGGCGTGAGCTTGCTCGTGGCCCAATTGTTGAGCACGCGCAAAAATTTCAGGTCGAGTCCCCGTCCATACCCTTGGTAGGCTATGGTGGAATCCGAAAACCGGTCGCATATGACCACTTTCCCGCGTGCGAGCGCGGGCCTGATGACATGATCGACATGTTGGCGGCGGGCTGCGAGAATGAGCAATGCTTCTGTTTCCGGCGCAACGACTTCAGCCGAGCCGTCGAGCAAGATGCTGCGCAGCCGTTCGGCGAAAGGCGTCCCTCCTGGTTCTCTCGTGTGCAGTACATCGTAGCCTTGCGAGGTCAGTGATCGGAACAAACGGAAGGCTTGCGTGGTTTTCCCGCTTCCCTCGCCTCCCTCCAGCGTAATGAAGATGCCCCTGAGGCTTCGTGATTGTGACGGCAACTGAGGCTCCTGACCGGTGCAACGAACGGAAAACGATCCTATGCCAGGCACCAATGAATAGCAAGGCGGAACTCTGCTGAAGGATGCGGGTGTTTAGGGCAAGGTGCCTATCTAACTCATTGAAATTAGCAAGAAAGGCTTGCGGCATCTGCGAAAAACTCTGTATGATGAATGATTAAAATTCATGTCCGTATGAGTCCAGAACAATGCTTAAAACTGCATTAAAACGCTATCTATTGACCGGTCTTCTTGTCGTGACCCCGATTTGGGGGACGATTCTGATTCTGAAGGCATTGTTCATGACAGTGGACAGCATTCTAGGCGACATTCTCGCGCAGCTGGCGCCCAACTATTATGTGCCAGGATTGGGCGCCGCGATGCTCATTCTGTTGATCTTTTTAGTCGGATTGTTGACGGCTAACTTCATGGGTCAGGTGATTGTGAATATTTGGGAGGATTGGTTGAA
>DKBD01000225.1 GCA_002451055.1 Nitrospira sp. UBA6909
TAAGGGAGAGGTGCTCAAAATGGTCGTCCGGCAAGGCCGCAGGCGAGAAGAAACCGGGGGCGTACCCTCTGGGGCACGTTGAGGATTTCTTCGAACCGAGAACGCCGCTGAAAGCCATTTTTAGCACCCCGTTGAAAGATGGAATTTACCGACGAACAGATCAACCGCTATAGCCGACACATTCTCTTGCCGGAAGTGGGAGGCAAGGGGCAGAAGAAGATCGCCAAGGCAAAGATTCTGCTCGTCGGCGCAGGCGGGCTTGGATCTCCGGCCGCCCTCTACTTGGCGGCAGCCGGAGTGGGCCGGATCGGCCTCATCGACAGCGACGTGGTCGACCTTACCAACCTACAACGCCAGATTCTTCACCACACGCCGGATGTCGGACGGTCCAAGGTTCTGTCGGGAAAAGAAAAGATTCAGGCCTTGAACCCCGACGTGACTGTCTCGATGTATGAAGAACGCTTGACCGCCGGAAATGCCCTGAAAATCTTCAACGATTACGATGTCATCATCGATGGCGTCGATAATTTCACGGCGAAATTCCTGATCAACGACGCCTGCTTTTTCGCCGGCAAGCCGCTGGTGCACGGAGGTATTCTACGCTTCGACGGCCGGGTGACGACGATCATCCCCAAACAATCGGCCTGCTACCGCTGCGTGTTCAAGACACCGCCTCCGCCTGGCCTGGTCGCGTCGTGCCAGGAAGCGGGCGTCATCGGCGTGCTGGCTGGCATCATCGGCACGATCCAGGCAACTGAGGCATTGAAGCTTGTCCTGGGGATTGGACGGCCGCTGACCAACCGCATGCTCGACTTCGATGCCCGCAAAACGCAGTTCAGAGAAATCAAAGTCCGCCGCAACCCCGATTGTGCCCTGTGCGGCGATCGCCCCACGATCACCGAGTTGTTCGACGATGGAGATCCCTATGCCGGCTGCGCGGTGCATCCTTAATCGCCGATTGCCGAAGGTGGTGCAACCATGAATAAGATGAAAGCGCTGGTCTGTCGCGAGTGCGGGAAAGAATACCCGACCAAGGCGATTCACGTCTGCGAGATGTGCTTCGGTCCCCTCGAAGTGAAATACAATTACGAGGAGATCAAGGAGGTCGTGTCCCGCAAGAAGATCGAGAACGGCCCCAAAAGCATGTGGCGGTACCTCGACCTGCTGCCGGTCGAAGGAACGAACTTCGTCGGCCCTCATGCGGGGTTCACCCCGTTGGTGCGCGCCAAGAATCTCGGCGCCTATCTCGGACTGGACGAGCTGTACATCAAGAACGATACGGTGAATCACCCGACCCTCTCGTTCAAGGATCGAGTGGTTGCCGTTGCCTTGACCCGAGCCCGTGAATTGGGTTTCGAGACCGTGGCCTGCGCCTCGACCGGCAATTTGGCCAATTCGGTGTCGGCCCATGCCGCATCGGCCAACTTCCATTGCTACGTGTTCATCCCCGGCGACCTCGAAGCCGCCAAGGTGCTCGGCAACTTGATTTACAAGCCGCAGGTCGTTGAAGTGGAAGGCAACTACGACGACGTCAACCGACTGTGCAGCGAAATCGCCGGCGAGCATGGCTGGGCCTTCGTGAACATCAACATCCGTCCCTACTACGCGGAGGGCTCCAAGACCCTGGCCTTCGAAACAGTGGAACAGCTCGGCTGGAGGACTCCCGATCAAGTCGTTGTCCCGATGGCATCCGGTTCGCTGCTGACCAAGATCTGGAAGGGGCTGCAAGAAATGAAGTACGTGGGGCTCATCGACGATGTGCACACGAAGATCAACGGCGCCCAAGCCGAAGGTTGTTCGCCGATTTCCACCGCCTTCAAGGCAGGCCGCGACTTCTTCAAGCCGGTAAAGCCGAAAACCATCGCGAAGTCACTCGCAATCGGCAACCCGGCCGACGGCTATTACGCCCTCAAAACCACCGCCGAAAGCAAGGGCGCCATGGACATGGTGACCGACGAAGAAGTGGTGGAAGGCATTCAGCTGTTGGCGCAGACCGAGGGCATTTTTGCAGAAACCGCCGGCGGCGTGACCATCGGCGTCTTGAAGAAGCTGGTCAAGCAGGGACTCATCAAGAAGAATGAAGTGACGGTCGCCTACATTACAGGCAACGGATTGAAGACGCAGGAAGCGGTCATCGACGCCGTCGGACGGCCGACCCGCATTCAGCCGAGCCTCGTGGCGTTTGAGAAAACCTTTCAACTCGGGGAACATGGTGGTGGTGACGCATGATTAAAGTCCGTATTCCAACTCCGCTGAGACCATTGACGAAAAACCAGGGTGAAGTCGACGTGGCTGCCGGCTCCATTGCGGACATGGTCAACACGCTCGAAGCGTCCTACCCAGGCATCAAGGCGCGCCTCTGCGATGAGAGCGGTGAACTGCGACGATTTGTCAACATCTATGTC
This sequence comes from Nitrospira sp. UBA6909, assembly GCA_002451055.1. GTDB lineage: Bacteria > Nitrospirota > Nitrospiria > Nitrospirales > Nitrospiraceae > Nitrospira_D. Next base: position 2,406 of record DKBD01000225.1, read on the forward strand.
AACGAGGAAGACATCAGATTTCTGAATGGCAAAGAAACAGCATTGAAAACCGGAGACGAAGTCTCGATCGTGCCGGCTATCGCAGGAGGCTGATCATGACACACTTATCGCACTTGCGGTTTCATGTCCGGTTTCCGGAAGACAAAGTGAAGGAACCGATCATTTACCAAATCGGCCGCGAGTACAATGTCGTCACCAACGTGCGCCGCGCCGACGTGCGTGAAACCACAGGCTGGGTCGACGTCGAACTTTCCGGCGAGACGGCCGAAGTCGAACGGGCTGTTGCCGGCTTACGAGCCAAGGGATGCAGCGTCGATCCCATTGAACTGAACGTCGTCGAATAGACTGGTGAACAGTAACGGGTAAGGAGTGAGGGGTAAGATAACGGTCCTGCGCGGAATACCTTCGATTCATACCCCTCAGCCCTAACCTTTCACCTCTAACGGATTTATGAGATGGAATTGACCGAATCAGAGATCCAACGGTACAGCCGCCATATTATTCTTCAGGACGTCGGCGGCAAGGGACAGCTCAAGCTCAAGCGCGCCAAGGTGTTGCTCATCGGTGCGGGCGGGCTGGGATCGCCGGCCGGCTTGTATCTCGCTGCCGCCGGTATCGGCACCATCGGGCTCGTCGATGGAGACGTCGTCGATTTGTCGAACTTGCAACGGCAGATCATGCACTCGACCGCGACCCTGGGACAGCCAAAAGTTGAATCCGGCAAGCACACGCTGTCAGCCATCAACCCGGAGATTACGATCAACGCCTATCACCAACTGGTCGATGCGGACAATATTCTTCCGCTCATCTCGCAATACGATATCGTGCTCGACGGGTCCGACAACTTCACAACACGGTTCCTGGTCAACGATGCCTGTTTCTTCGCCAAGAAGACCCTGATTTCCGCCAGCATGTTCCGCTTCGAGGGGCAGCTCACGGCGATCAAGCCTCATCAAGGCTATCCCTGTTACCGATGCCTCTACCCCGAACCCCCGCCGACCGGCTTGGTCCCGAATTGCCAAGAAGCCGGGGTCTTGGGCGTATTGGCCGGCACCATGGGCATCTTACAGGCATCGGAAGCCATCAAGGAAATCCTCGGCATCGGCGAGACGATCGCCGACAAGTTGGTGATCTATGATGCGCTCGACATGAAGTTTCGAAAAGTCGGACGGCCCAAGGATCCCGCTTGCCCGCTCTGCGGACCGAACCCAAAGATCACAGATCTCAGCATGGACTACACGGTCAGCTGCACGATCTAACCTCATCAAACGTCATGCAGGAACGGATACACGTGACCGTGGCGGACCTAGTCATCCCTCAGCAGATTCTCGACGATATGATCGCCCACGCCAGAGAACTCGCGCCTCACGAGTGTTGCGGGCTTCTGGCTGGAGCCAACGGCATCGTCAGCCGGATCTATCGGATCAAGAACATCGTCGCGATGGAAGGGGCACAGAACCTCTCCTCGTTCGATCCGGCCAAAGTCGCCCACTTGGAACGCCTGTCACCGGAGGAACGGGCGGAAATCGCCTTTGTCATGGACATGCAGGACTTCTCCGCTGCGAAGAAAGACATGCGCAACCAGGGTCTTGATCTGCAAGTCGTCTACCATTCGCACCCGCACGACCCAGCACGTCCCTCCGTCACCGACATCAAGATCGCCACCGACTACGAAGAGATCTGGCCCAAGATCAATTTGCCGATGCCTTCTTATCTCTTGATTTCACTCATGCGCGCCACACCAGACGTCAAAAACTATTGGATCAAATCCGGCCAAGTGACGGCCGCCGCCTTCACCGTTCGGTGACACAATTTTTGCGGTTTTCTTCTCCATCGTTGAATGCGATAATGGCGGCGCTGCCACCATTTCTTCACAGTGAGTGATCGCATGCGCACTATCCTTTTCGCTATTCTCATAAGCGCGGCATCGGTGAGCACAAGCCTCGCTGTCGACAAGAGCTACTACAGCCCTGTGATTTACATCGATGTGGAACATCACCGCATCCTGATTTCACAGTTGGGCGGCGTCTTCTATATTGATGTCCCGGAAGCCGCACGGCCCCATATGGAGAAGCTGCCGATTTCAGGGCTGGTTGATTTCGTGGTGGAAGTCACGGGCGAAAACGAGATGCCGGTCATCAAGACCTGGAAGGTCAAATCCGGGGAATCGACCTGCATGTACTTCAACGGAAAGGAATGCAACTAGCAGGCGGGAGAAGGAATTACTCCCCACTCCCCGCCATGTCATCGATGAGAGGGCGGTTGATGTCGGTGCAGCCGGGACAGATTCTATCCAACAACCCCTCAAAATCCGCCACGAAGTTTTTGGCATCTGTCAGCTTTTCACTGACCACCTGTGTGTAACAGGTATCGCACAGCATCATCAGACCTCGCGAAACCCCGACCGTTTTTCTTCCCACGCTCCCGGCCATGCGTCCTACACCGATCCTTTCTGAAGCGCCATAAAAAAGTCCTCCGCTTCGAGGTCAATCCCGCAACGTGGGCACTCGTAGGGCTGATCCGCCTCCGGCACGTTCAACGGCGTGCGATCGACCCTCCCATGGCAAACATGGTAAAAACGCCCCCTCGCATGCTCATCGTCTAAGGGATCACTTTCATAAATAAGAACCATGGATATCCGCCGTATGTTCCAGGTGAAAGTATACCGATCGACTCTCGCCGCTCGCAACCGCAGGGAATACGAACGCTCAGGTTAAGGATGAGGAAGTTGAGCAAGAATCTGAATCGCCCCTCTGAACCTTGACCTTCGCCTCAACCTACGCTCGCCGCTACATCTGAAACTGCGCTTCGTAGAGACCGGNNCGATGGGCGATGATAAAGGTGGTGCGCCCCCTGGTCAGTTCGGTCAACGCCTCCCGAATTTTCACTTCCGTCTCCGTATCAATATTGGACGTCGCTTCGTCGAAGACCACAATGGGCGGATCTTTCAGCAGGACCCGCGCGATTGACACCCGCTGCTTTTGGCCAACCGACAGTTTGACGCCCCGCTCCCCGATCCAGGTGTCGTACCCTTCCGGAAGCGCCGTGATGAAGTCATGCGCCCGCGCCGCCCGTGCCGCTGCTTCAAGACGATCCTGCCCGGCTGAGAAATCGCCGTACAACAAATTCTCCCGCACCGTCCCATTGAACAAGAACGGCTCTTGCTGCACGAAGCCGATCTGTTGCCGAAGATAGGCTATCGGCAGATCGCGAATATCCTGCCCATCGATCAAGAGTGCTCCACCTTTGACGTCATAAAATCGCATGAGGAGTTTGAGCAAGGTGCTTTTTCCGGCCCCGCTCGGACCGACCAGCGCCACCCGCTCCCCCGCGGCAACGGAAAGCGACACACTCTTGAGCACCGGCACATCAGGGCGATAGTGAAACTGCACCTGGTCAACACGAACATCTCCTCGCACGCGGCGCGCGGGAGTTTCGACACTAGGCCGGTCCGCCACCTCCGGAACCGCATCCAGCACGTCAAAGACACGGTCGCTGGCCGCCAGGGCGTGCTGCAGCATGTGATTCACCGAGTGAATCTGATTGATCGGCACATAAAATAGCGCCAAATAAGACAGAAACAGAACCAGCTCTCCGATCGTCAGTCGGCCATCCGCCACTTCACCGGCGCCGTACCAGAGAATGAGCACTGTGCCGAGCCCGGCGAGGAGAATCATCCCCGGTGAGTAGATCGACCACAGTACCATGGCCTTCAGATTTGCATCGCTGTACGCCCGGCTCAACCGATCGAACCGCGCCTGTTCATGCGCCTGCTGCATGAACCCCATGGTCTCCCGGATGCCCGAAAGAGCATCTTGCAAGTACCCGCTGAGGTCGGCTGAGTTCTTGCGAATCTGCCGGTAATACCCGTGTACCTTCGAGGTGAACCAGCCGGCTGACACCATCAAGAAAGGAATCGGCAAGAGCGTCAGCGCCGCCAGTTTCCAATTGAGCGCGAACAACATGATCGTGATGCCGATCAGAGTGAGCACGGCGGTTATCGTCCCTTCGAGCCCGTCGATGAAGATGCGTTCGACGTGCTCGGTGTCGTTCGTCACCCGCGACATGATCTCGCCGGTCGAGCGGCTTTCATAATAATTCAGGGACAGCCGTTGCAGCGCAGAAAAGATGTGCCGCCTCAGATCGTGCACCACGGTCTGCTCCAGCTGATTGTTGAGCCTGATTCGGAACGACGCGAACAGGTTTTTCAGCAGGTAGGCTCCCACCAGCAGACCAAGCGCTTGGGGCAACAACGCCATCTGCTTCGCTTGAATCACGTCATCGATGACGATCTTGATCGCCCAGGGAGGCACCAACTCCATGGCCGTGGCGCAGGCGGCACAGAGGAGAGTCGCACCGGCCAGCGCACGGTGAGGTTGAAGATAGCGAAGGACACGAAGAAGGGATTTCACGGCTGGTTCAGGGGGGGCGGGCGTCAGATCACGCTCGTCGGCTCTTTTTGCCAGTACTGCTGAAATTCGTGGAGCTGCGTCAGGGTGGACATGTCCTTCATCCGATCGAGAAAGACTTTCCCGATGAGATGATCCAGCTCGTGCTGAATGCAGACGGCATAGAGGCCGCTGGCCTCGAAATCGAGCGGCTTGCCCCGCCGATCCAATCCCTTCACCCGCACGACCGACGGCCTGGTGACTTTTCCCCTCAACCCATCCACGCTGAGACAGCCTTCCCAGTTTTCCACCTGTTCCGGACCGTAATAGACGATCGAGGGATTGATGAGAACGGTTTCAGGAAACCCGCCTTCATCCTTGCAGCCCATCACCACCAGCTGAATCGAGCGTGACACTTGAGGCGCAGCCAGCCCGATCCCCGGCTCGTCGTACATCGCTTCGAACATGTCGTCGATCAAGCGTTGCAGCTCAAACGACTTGATCTCCCGATGATCGATGGGAGCCGCCATTTTGCGCAGAATCGGATTGCCGAGCTTTGCGATCTTCAACATATCGACTACTCTGGAGTTCGTTTCAGGATACCGGCCTAGTGTCTTACATTCCTAACACAGCCATCTCACAGCCTGCAACTTGTGGCATGAGGNNGCCGCGCGATCCTGCTTCGTAGACGTGTCCCAATCGTGGAACTCTGTTTCGTGGCGCGTTAAAATCCATAGCGAATGCACCGCCGACAAGGCGACAAACCGTTCATCGTCGGTCACCATCGAAATCAGGATGGGGATAACCGATTTGTGCCGCACATACCGGGCCTCAAATGCGGCGGATTTTCTCACTGACGGGTTCACATCCTTGGCCATGGCCTCGATCGCCTCCGGGACCTTCAACGGATCCAGGCGAACCGCCACCCGCAAGGCATGCTCACGGACGCGAGGGATTTCCTCAATCCGCTTCGCCGTTTCCACGAGCGCAGGCACTCCCGACACACCCTTCATCATCGACAGGGTTTCTATGGCGTTGTAGCGAACCCTCGGGCTCGGCATGGTCAGGGCCTTCACCAAGACCGGCACCGACGACTCTCCCAAATGTACGAACTCCCCCATCGCCCAGAACTCCTGTTTTCCTTCCAGCATCGGCAACAGCGCCTCGGCACGCTCTAGCTCCTCCTGACTCAACGGTTCGGTATTGGGGGGAACGGAGACGTCCGGCACGTCCTGGCCATCAGGCGGCGCCTCATACGTCATTTGGACCAACCGGATCTCAGGAATCTCTCCGGACCATGCAGACAGCTGATTTAGTCCAACCGCCAGGCTTGCTGCGAGAACAATGGCTATTCCACCCATGCGATATGTCTTCACAATGCTTGATCTCCTTTCCATCGAACCGCCTCACAAGGCCGAACGGCTGCTATCCTTCATGGTGGTTGCGGTCATGCTCATGCACGATTTCATATAAGACCGGCAACACGAGCAAAATCAAGACGGCGGCCGTCAGCATGCCTCCCACCACCACTCGCGCAAGCGGCTGCTGTGCCTGCGCTCCGATGCCCGTTGCCAGAGACGCAGGCAGCAATCCGATCGCCGCCGCGAGCGTCGCCATGAGAATAGGGCGCATCTGCGCATCGGCGCCACGCATCACGGCCTGCCGCACATCGAGACCGGTCCGCCGAAATTCTTCAATTCGTGAGATCAACAAAACTCCACCTAAAATGGCTACACCCAATGTCGAAATAACTCCGACCGCAGCCGAAATACTGAAATGCGTATGAGTCGCGACCAGTGATAAGACGCCTCCTACCAAGGCAAACGGCACCGCAGCCAATACCAACAACGCATTTTTCAACGAATCAAAGGTCATATACAGTAGAACGAGGATGATCAACAAACTGACCGGCACGATCTGGACCAGTCTCTTCTGTTCGTCTTTGAGTTGATCATACTGCCCCGCCCACTCCATACGATAATGCTCTGGCAGCCGCACCTGAGCGGCCAGTTGCTTCTGCGCTTCCTCTACCGTGCTTTGAAGATCTCGGTCGCGCACACTGAACTTGATCGGAATATACCGTTCGTTGTTCTCACGATAGATGATGAACGCGCCGGTCTGCATCGTAATGCCCGCCACTTGTTTCAGCGGGATACGGGCGCCGTCGGGAGTGCTTACTAAGATGTTGCCAATCGATTCCACGTCCTGCCGATATTCCGGCAGAAATCGAACGACCAGGTCGAAAAGACGTTCCCCTTCATAGACCTGGGTGACCGCCTGGCCACCGACGGCGGCCTGTACAATGGCGTTCACATCCGACACCCGTAATCCATAGCGGGCGATCGCTTCCCGATCGACTTGGATCAGCAAATTCGGCTGGCCGACCAGCCGCAGGATGCCCAAATCCTTCACTCCATGAATACCTCTCATCACGGCTTCGATCTCCACCGCCTTGGCTTCCAACGTCTTCAAATCAGAGCCGAAGAGCTTGATGGAGTTCTCCCCCTTCACACCGGACATCGCCTCTTCCACATTGTCTTGAATAACCTGCGAAAAATTGAAAATCACGCCCGGTATTGTTCTGAGCCGCCCTTCAATTTCCTCAATGAGGCCGTCTTTGGTCAACCCGGATCTCCACTCTGAACGAGGTTTGAGATTGGCGAGGAACTCACCGTTAAAGAAGCTCGTGGGATCAGTCCCATCATCAGGTCGTCCCAATTGCGAGACAATGGTATCAACTTCCGGCGACTCCTTGAATAACTTCCTGATTTCGCTCGCCAGTTTGTCCGCCTGATCGAACGAGATATCAACCGGCATCGTCGCTCGGACCCACAAGTTTCCCTCCTCAAGCGCCGGCATGAACTCTCCGCCCATAAATTGCATCGCTACAACAGAAAGCGCGACTAACCCGGTCGAGAACCCGATCACGACGGCGCGATGCTCAAGCGCCCGCATGACAATTGTCATATACACCGAGCGCACGGCCCGAACCACCGCTGTATCAGACTCCCTCACCCCCCCCTTGAGCAGGAATGAACACAGCACTGGAGCGAGAGTAAAGGCCATCAAGAGTGCACCTACTAACGCAAACCCATATGTAATGGACATCGGGGCAAAGATCTTCCCCGGAACGCCCGTCATGGTAAAGAGAGGCACGAAGGCAACCACGATGATCGCCGTGGAAAAGAAAATGGGCCGCCCCACCTGCCTGGCGGCCCGGACAATGTGCTGATGAACCGTCAATCGGGTGTTCGTACTGTGCGCCAAGTGGAAAAACACGTTCTCCACCATGATGAGCGCGGCATCGATGATGATGCCGAAGTCGATGGCACCCAGAGAAATCAAATTGGCCGACTCCCCAAGGAAGGTCATCATCGTGAAGGTGAACAGCAAGGCCAGGGGAACGGTCAGCGCGACAATGAGGGCCGCCCGCAAATGGCCGAGAAACAGGAACAGAATCACAAACACCAGTACCATTCCGCTGATCAGAATGTCGGTAATCGTCTCCACCGTCGTATGGATCAAGGCTGTTCGGTCGTAAAACGTCTTGATCTTGATACCGTCCGGCAATTTCCATCCGTTGAGCTCATCGACCTTATCTTTCACTTTGTCCAATACCGGGAGCGCCTTGTAGCCACGCTGGAGGAGCACGACGCCTTCCACCACATCGTCGCGATCATCGATCCCGACCTTGCCGAGCCGCACGCGATGGCCGACCGCCACCTTCCCCAGCGTCTTCACGAAAATCGGCGTACCACCTTTCTCCGCCACCATCACATTTTCGATATCGTCGAGATCATTGATGAGGCCCAGCCCACGGATGTTGTAGCTCTGTGCGCCGATAGTCAAATAATTGCCGCCGACATTGGCATTGCTGTTGGCCAAAGCCGTAATAACCTGAGACAGATTCACTCCGTAACTGATCAGTTTTCCCGGATCGATGTCGACATGATATTCTTTCGTGGTCCCGCCGAACGTCGTCACATCGATGACGCCCGGCACACGCTTGAATGCCCGTCGCACCTGCCAGTCTTGAACGGTTTTCAATGTCGTCAAGCCCACGCCGTTGCCGGTCAATTCGTACCGGTAAATCTCGGCGATAGCCCACCAGGGGGACAACGCGGGCTGCACGCCCTGCGGCAATTGAACCGAGGCGAGCCGATTCAATACTTCCTGGCGGTCTCGAAACAGTTCGGTATCAAACTCGAAGTATACCTTGATATCGCTCAGTCCGAAGATCGACAGTGACCGGATGTCCATGAGTCCAGGCATCCCCGTCAACGCCACTTCAATCGGAACGGTAATTTGGCGTTCGATTTCCTCGGCCGACCAACCAGGATATTGGGTGATCAACTCCACCATTGGAGGGGAGGGGTCCGGATAGGCGACGACATCTAGGAGATGGAAGGCATACAACCCTCCGAACAAGAGAAGCAGTCCGAGCGCGCATACCAGAAACCGCTGAACCAGCGAGACTTCAACGATTCTGGCAATCATACGCCCATCATGTCCGGAGACGTGGCACGGTTGGAATACTCAGTCAGTTTGGCGTCTGCAGAGCCGCCTGCCCCTTGATCAGCACGACGCCCTTGGTCACAATCCGTTCTCCCCGCGCTAATCCATCAAGAATGCGAGCGCGCTCGGGGGAGATATTGGCGATCTTGATTTCCCGTTTGACATACCGACTTCCACTCTCCACGACGTAGACGAATTGCTGGCCGTCGATTTCCACAACGGCCTCTCGAGGCACAGTGAGAAATTGTGCGGCATCGCTCACATCGAGTTGCAAGCGAGCGAACATTTCAGGCTTCAACTTGTGAGACGCATTGTCCACCTGTGCACGAACCTTGATCGTCCTGGTCGCAGGGTCGACGATGTCGCCGATCGCCGTCACCTTCGCCGGAAAATCCATCTCCGGATAGGCTTCGACTTTCACGATGGCCGACTGTCCTTCCTTCACCAGAGCCAAATCCCGTTCATAGAGATCCGCCAATACTTGTAGACGATCCAGATCGGCGATCGTGAACAGCACGTGATCGGAATCTCCTGTGACTGACTGGCCCGGGGTCACCGTACGCTCCACAACGATTCCGGTCAGCGGGCTTTTCATCTCGAACCGCGAGGTGACCTGCTGCTTATCCAACGGCTTATTCAATTCTTCAGGCCCGATTCTCAGCGAAAGCAACCGCTCCTTAGCGCGACGAAACTCGGCCCGCGCCTTAACTAACTCGTTTTCCGCCTGTTTAAGATCCTTGAGAGGCAGGGCCTTGTCTTCATAGAGATCTTTCGCCAATTCGTGCGCTCTGGCCGCATACTGCAATTCAGAGTCTTCTTTCACGTACTCCGAATAGGCTTGCGCAATCTCTGGGCTGTCGACCACAAGCAGAATATCCCCTGCCTTGACGCGATCCCCGAGATGGGCCCGGACTTCGACAACACGGCCTTGTAACGGAGATGAGATGTGTGAATATCGGTCTTCACCGTAGGCGACTTTTCCTGAGAGCATCAACCTTTGGCGCGAGGAGTCGAATTCGACGATCGCCGTCTCGATATGCGGTGCCGCCTCAACGGGCACGGCCCCTTCTTTGGCAGCCCGAAGCTGTGTTTCGTTCAAACCTGGGGGCTGTTCGCTCTGGCCGCAGGACGAGAAAACCAATAAGACCACGGTCAAGGCGGCGGTCGAGACCGAATCTGGAACACATCCTCCCCTTCTCCGCATTACCGCGTCCCTTCGCTTGACCTTCGCCTCAGCCGTGACCTTCCGATTCATATCCCAATTTCCTGCCCGACCGCGCTTTCCAATTGAATGACGTTGCGCTGATAATGAAACAAGGCTTCGATAAAATTTTGCTGGATTGTCCTGGAGGTTCTGGCCGCATCCAGCAAATCAAGAAGCGTGGCGCCCCCTCGCTCGTATGCACGTTCGACAATTGCAAATGTCGAACGCGCGTCGTCAAGAACTCCTCCCAGATACGCCTCGACCAAACGGCGACTTTGGATCAAGTTTCGATAGGCGACATCCACCTGGTTTTCAACCACGTTGAGCGTCTTGCCAAGATCGGCTTCAGCTGACTGCACCGCGGCCTCTGCCTGCATGATACCGCCCTGATTTCGATTGAACAACGGCAGGGGCATGCCGAAACTGAAGGCCATTTGATTGGAGTTGTCCGGCCCCCTCGATCCTTGAATGCCGTACCCAGCCCCTATGGTAACGTCGGGGACCCGATATGCCTTGGCCAGCTTGAGATCGGCCTGCCGTTGCGAGAGTATGAGCCGCTTCGCGCGAACATCAGGACGAGTTTCCACGGCAATGGCTCCGAGCTTGGCAATATCGGGGTCCAGCCACTTGAACTCCAGATTGCTGGTTAATTCCAGCTCGATTGCCGGTGACACTCGTAGCAATCGGCGAAGATCGGATCGAGCCAGCTCCGCCTCTTGAATAGCCTGGATCACCTGGGATTGAAAATCGATATACTGCAGCCTGATACGAATCAGATCGACTTCGGCGATAAACCCTTTCTTGAGACGAATGGTATTGATCTCAAGAATGCGCGAGAATCGGTCCTTATTCTCTTCGGCCAGAGCCAGCCGTCTACGCGCCAGCTGTATTCGATAGTATGTATCCTTGACCGCGAAGCTGAGTTGCCGGACGGCATCTTCGAAGCCGGCTTCCGCCGACTGAGTTCCGAATTCGGCACCCTCGATCCGATACCCTCGTTTCCCCGCCAACTCGAACAACTGTTGGATCTGAGGATAGATTTGTCCGCTATTCGAGAGCGTGCGGCCTTCGACGGGAGAGCTCACCACGCCGACAGAGGCCACGGGATTCGGAAACAATCTGGCGGTAATCTCCTGACCTTTACTGAACTCGATGCCGAACCTGGCGATCAGAAGATCCAGGTTTTGCTGCAAAAAGAGCCCGATCGCCTCATCGAGGCTCAACCGCAATCTCTTCTCCGATACGGCCTCAAGAGCTATTGGGGATGCTGCGGGGCTCGTATTTTTGATGGAAGAATCAGTCGCCAGGGACTCCCCGTCGAGGACAAGACTACACATCGCCGTAAGAGCCGCTCCTACAGACAGAAACAGGCGGGCCTGACGAAATTGCGCAAGAACATTCACATCATTACTCGCGCAAGGCTCTGACATCACACGCAACGACTAGGACATCATGCACGGCACCCGCTAACCGATCCGCCAATACAGGACTATTCAAATGTGAACGACCAACAGGCTTACGGCTGTGATGCCCCATGTTAACCTGGGACTCAAGGGTGGAATCGGCGGGACCGACCGGAACAAGGTCGGCGATACGGTCAGCTGTCCAACCCGTTTCTGGAATTGTTATCCCGTAAATGCTTCCTGACCCGGACCTTCTCGTGGTGTTTGCGGAGCAACTGCCGACGGATGACTTCCCGGTCTTCGGCGACGATCCGCACCAGCCTGTCCATATCTTCGGCATGTTCCCGAACCAGCTCTGACAGTTTCTGCATCTGCACTTCCAACCGCTCCACCCGCCAGGCCATGTCGCTCAAAGAATTCAGCAATTTACTGGAAGATTTCCCCCCTGACTTGCGATTTCTCTCGAGGGCGGCCACCACGACATCGCGTTTCATGCTTTCTCCTTTGTCAGTGCCTGCCGGCGACAATTACGCGGGTTCCGACGGCTAGTATTGTCCGCTGGGAATAGGAAGTCAATCATTCCCCTTTCTTTCTATTTGATACCAGTCCTGCTAGAATTCGCCGCATGAAGAATATCTTCACGGTGATCCTGGCGGGCGGCAAGGGCGAGCGGCTCTTCCCGCTGACGGACCAGCGCGCCAAACCTGCCGTTCCGTTCGGAGGGAAATACCGGATCATTGATTTCACATTGAGCAATTGTTTGAACTCGGGACTCCGCAAGATCGTCGTCTTGATCCAATACAAATCTCATTCGCTCGACCGGCATATCCGGGCCGGCTGGAACGTCTTGAACGCTGAGCTCGGAGAGTATATTGCTTCTATCCCTCCGCAACAGCGCATCAGCGAAGACTGGTACAAGGGCACCGCCGACGCCGTCCATCAGAACCTCTTCCTGATCGACGAAGAACGTCCTGAGTTTCTTCTCGTGCTGGCCGGTGATCACATCTATAAGATGAACTATGCGGAGATGTACTACTGGCTGATCGCCAAACAGGCCGACGC
>DKBD01000108.1 GCA_002451055.1 Nitrospira sp. UBA6909
GCGAATGAGTCACTGCTCCCCGGCGGCGGAGTGTGCGGAGCGATTCATCAAGCCGCAGGACTTGAGCTGGCAGAGGAGTGCCGGCAGATTGGAAGCTGCCGGACGGGCGATGCGACATTGACGAAAGGCTACCGTCTTCCTGCCCGATACGTGCTCCACGCAGTTGGGCCGGTGTGGGATGGGCGACAGCGAGGTGAAGCGGAACTGCTGGCCTCCTGCTACCGCCGTTGCATTGAACTCGCCGCGACGAATGGGATTGCCAGCATCGCGTTCCCAAGTATCAGCACCGGCATCTATGGTTACCCAGTCGAACAGGCCTCGCAAATCGCAATCTCAACGGTTCGCCAATCCCTTGAGGAATTCCCGGCCGTTCGTGAAGTGATCTTCTGCTGCTTCTCACCCAGAGACTTGGAGGTTTACGAACGGCTTCTGGGCAACCAATCAGCATAAGTCCCCATCGCGGTCGAACAGGCTCGTGTCGGATCACCATCTTGGCTAGCCCTTCTGACTACCACTGCGCTACAATCTTGCCATGCAGTATCAGATCGCAACCGCTGACGATCTTCGCTGGCTAATAACCCACACTGGAGGGTTCCGCTCCGGGTATGTCACCGATGTGCAGATGTCCAAGCGCCGGCTCTTCGACGAAGAATCCGGGCGTGAGGTTCCAGCAGGCACAACGGTGATGATGACGATCCGCTACCAAGTACGTGGTCTGGTTCGCCTCGCCAGGCTGACGATGACCGGCGTGACTGATTTTTCGCTGTTTGAGCAGGAAGGTGCGGACTGTTCGTCGCTGGACATCATTCAAGCCGAATATGGGGCGGGGCGATTTCGATTCTGGTTTGACCCGCAGGGAGAGCTCTATATTGTGTGCGAAGAAGCGCACCTGCAAGAAGTGTCCACTCCGATCGTCAGCCCCCACCCCATCGCTGAACTGGCCCGCTGGACGTTCCAAGGCCAGACGACAGACGGCCCCACGGTGCAGTGGCTATTGGACCAATTAGACGAAGCCGGCATACCCTGCTCCTGGAGAGCCACGAAACGGGATTCTGCGGTCCATCCAGCGATCGCGTGGGAGGGCGATCTCATCCCCGCTGACGATGCCTTAGCGAATAGGACGAACATGGTGCATGTGATGGCCTATGGACCACTGGATGGACAAGGCTTCGGTTTGATCCTGCGGATTCTTGGCGCACAGGACCGGCGGGTCTGTCGAATCTTGGAGGTTCTTGCGGACCACATCACTCAACATTTTGCCGGAAATTGCCTTGTCGGCACGACAATCATTCCAGGCCGTGAGTGGGAGAACTGGATTGCACAGGATGGTCGAACAAACCTCGCGTGAAGAGGAAAACGTCAGACGGCTGGTTCATGCGAGTAGCGGCCGTTCCCGTTGGGATAGCCCGCCGTACCGCTGCCGTTCGCATAACCGATGGAACCATGTTCCGTGCCGTTTAGATTCACATGATTGTGGCTGATCTTCCCATTGACACATTCCACCAAGGCCCACAACCGAAGCGGATTGACTTTTTGTTTACGGGCGACATGGAGCGACGTCCCCTCTAAGACTGTAGTCAGGGAGAGGTCGGTCCTCCAGCCCAAGTGCTTGGTGATCGGAGAGAGCACCCGTTCCACGGCGTTGATCACCTTATTCCCATTACTGAAATGGTTCAGCATGATAATGCGGCCGCCGGGGCGGCAGACACGAATCATTTCATTCACGACCTTCCGATAGTCGGGCACCGCCGTCACGACATAGGCGGCAACGACTGTGTCGAAACTATCATCCTGGAACTCCATGGCCCCGGCATCCATACGGTGGAGCTGAACGTGTGAGAGATTCTGGGCTTCGGCTCGTTCCTTGGCCTTGGCCAGCATACCCTCGGACAGATCGATTCCCACGATGCGGCAATGGCTGGGATACATTGGCAGTGCGATACCCGTTCCCACCCCGACTTCAAGAACATGTTCGCCGGGCTGCACATTCAGATTGCGAATGGCCGATTCTCGGCCCTCCTGGAACACTTTTCCAAAGACTTGATCGTAGAATCCCGCGTAGGTTGTATACACCCGTTCGATCTTTTCGCGATCCATTGTTCCCTCCAAGTCTCAGACGACTTGCACCCTGCATATCCGACGATGCAGGGAAACCGAAACTATGCCGATGCAGGGGGAAACCCTCATGGCGGGAAACCCATATTTGAAGTGCAAGGCCCGCCCAAAGCGAAAACGGGGCCTACTCTAGCCAACTCCCTAGTACCGAGTCAACAAACTTCTTCTTCCAAAAGGGTACAAGGGGGGGGCAGCACTCATATCCTCACCGCCCTCCCCCTCAAACCGCACATGGCTTGATTCAAGCCAAGTCGCTATGGGATACCTACCCGAATGATGTTAGCCGGGCTATTTGCGAGCATCCTGTTTATCGGGCTGATCCTCGGCGATTGGCTATACTTTGTCCGGCTGACGCCGGACGCCATCCGGTATGGATGCAGCGTCGCAAGGAGTCAGGATCGATGGGCGTCGAGTACCCTGGCAACCCTGCGTGATCAATTTAATCACGACGGCGTGTTGATGCTTCCGCATGGAGTGGCTCGGTTCTACCCGGATCTGTCCCAGATCGCGATCCGCCCGCAATATCGTCTCTTTTCTATTGGTTTTCGCACGGCTTGGCCGGTCAAGGGCCTTATTTACCTCTCCCCCGACGATCACACCATGGGAGCGCTATGCGTGAAGCGCATTCCTTGGTCGTCCGCGCTCATCACATTGATCTGGTTTGCGCTGGTATCGATCGGATCGCTGGCCTTCGTCTTCACCTACGCCCAGGATGGTGGTTTCGCCTCGCTGCAAGGGGTCTTTTTGGGATTAGGCCTCGTCGCCGGCGCGGCGGTCGTGTTGGTCACGGGGGTGGTGACGGTCGTGATCTCCTACCGATTGGAAAATGGCCGCCTCACGAAGGTATATGACGAACTGCGGGAAGCGCTCGAAGGCTCGGATCGGCCATAAATCGGGCGCCGTTAAGTGCGAAACAAATTCAGAAAATGATCATATTCGGCCGGCAGATCCAGGGACGACCGGTTGCGCGCCAAGCCGGCGATTATCCCGCGATGCTTCCTGGCAAGGCCCGAGGCTTCAAAGGCGACCCGAAATTGCTCCCATCGCGCGACGGGATCCGCGAGGAGCGTGGACTGCCTTTCCTTGGGCAGGGCATACACCGCACTCGTCAATGTCCGGACAGCCTTCTCCACGCTGTCATACGGTGGCGCCAACTGAAGCCGCGCGTAGAATGTCTCCAGGTGACGTCGAAATTCGTCTTTCAGGATCTGGATCGGATCTGACTGAGTCGGTACAGCATTTGGCATGGTATTGGCCTGCATAATACGGTATGAACAAGACACATCACAACTTTTCACGGAGGTGGACATGAATCGGATGTGGAAGGGATTGCTTGGCGTGCTGGCAGTGGCCGTGTTGGCCGGTTGCTCATCCTATCATCATCACCATGGCATGATGGGAGGCAGCCAAGGCGACGCCTATTGGGAAAAGGGTCGGCAGGACATGGAAGGGTTGATCAACCGCACGGTAGAGGACCCCGACAGGGCCAAGCAGGTCAACGGCCTGGTCGGCGACATCATCAACGAGCTGAAAGCCGGCCGCGAGCAGGAGCGGGGCTATCACCGGCAGCTGTACACATTGAATGCCAACTATACAGCGACACCCGACGAGTTCACCAAGATTCTCAATGAGGCGAGCCAGCAACGGATGGGGACGTCGGCGAAGATCCTCACCTTGCGCTTCAAAATGAAAGAGCTCATGACCGCCGAAGAATGGAAAGCCTTGACCGACAAAATGCTGTCGTACAGTGGGCGATACCAGCACGGCGGCACAGGACCGAAGACGGGGTATTGAGAAAGGTTGAGGTCGAGGCTGAGGTTATGGCCGAGAGAGAAGTGCTTCCTACGTAAACCTTAGCCTCAACCTTAACCTGGTCCTGGAGCCGCGGCTTTGAGCGGGACAGACACCCACGTGGCGCCGGCGTCGGTTGAGCGGTAGAGGCCGCTGCCGTTCGTGCCGACGTAGAGCGCCTGGAAATTCTTCGGCGCCATGGCCAACGCTCTGATGTTGAGAGTCGCAAGCCCTTGGTTCATCGCCTGCCAGGTCTTTCCGCTGTCCAAACTTTTCCACACTCCGCCGGGACCGCCGATATAGACCAGCGATGATTCCACCGGATGAAGCACCAGGCTGCTGATGAACAGATCAGGCAGAGTTTGGCCGATCCGTTCCCAGTGCTCTCCCCTGTCCGCCGTGCGAAAGAGGCCTTTCGTGGTGCCCGCATACACGACGTCGGGGTTGGTCCTGTCGATCTCGATGACATTGACGCCCAACGCCATAGCAGCCATCAGTTCCGTTTCCGGAATCAATCCGTTGTTGATTTTCTTCCAGGTCATCGCCCCGTCGTCCGAACGATAGACCCCGCCGGTCGTTCCGCCATAGAGCACCGTCGGGTCTTTGGGATTGATCGCGATCGAGGTCACGATGTGGACTTCCTTCATGCCGTTCATCCGCTCTTGCCATTCGCGGCCCGCGTCCTTCGTGTAAAAGGCGCCGATGGTCGTCGCCGCATAAATCTGTTCACTGAGCGCCGGATGAAACACGAACTGATTGACGAACGAGACATGTTCTTTCAAGCCCACGTTATGTGGCAGCCAACGCTGCCCGCCGTCCGGACTCTTGTAGACCGCATCGCCCATGGTTCCGGCATAGACGGTGGCAGGGAGAAGCGGATCGATCGCAAGCGTCGTCACCCGCCGCGCACTGAAACTCGGAAATTTCTCCCAGGTCCCTCCTCCATCGCGTGACTTATAGACCGCGTCGTTGGTGGCGACATAGAGAATGTCGGAATTCTTGGGATGCAGCGCGATGGAAACGACAGATTCGCTCTCCTTCTGGCAGGCGAG
>DKBD01000161.1 GCA_002451055.1 Nitrospira sp. UBA6909
CGTCAGATCCGACCACCGGACCGCCGCCAAGTCCTCAGCTAAGCGATCGGCCGCCGATTGCATCAGCGGCGTATGAACCGGCACGCTCACCGGCAGTGGGATCGCTTTCTTACAACCTTTCTCCTTGGCGAGTTCGATGGCCCGCTCCACCGCTGCCTTTTCTCCGGCGATCACGACTTGCCCCGGCGAATTGAAATTCGCCGCAGCGACGATTCCATCGGTCGACGCTGCGCGGCAGACATCTTTGACGATGTCAGAGGCCACGCCGAGCAAGGCCGCCACAAGACCTGTTCCGGGCGCCACGGCCTCCGACATATACCGACCACGTTTTTGGACCAGACCCACGGCATCCCGAAACGAGACGCCACCTGCCGCCACGAGCGCCGTATACTCACCCAAACTATGGCCGGCGACTGCAACAGGATTTATTCCCTCTGGGCCCAACGTTTTCAACGCAGCGATGCTGCTGACTAACAAAGCCGGTTGTGTGTACTCGGTCGAATTGAGACGTTCCGCTGGCCCTTCGAAACAGAGCGCAGCGATATCGTACCCCAGCACCGCTGAGGCTTCATCATAGACCTGCTTGAGCGCCGGATACGCATCGCATAAAGCTTTGCCCATACCGACAGATTGCGAACCTTGGCCTGGGAACACCAGGCCTATTCTGGATGTCATAGGCTGTTAGATATCGTAGAAATATCCTTGAATGTCAACGAGAAAAAGTTTTGAGAAGTCCGACAGATTGTCCCTTCCCTGCTACCATCTGATCATGGCGGAAGCCCACGTCAGCCCTGCCCCAAAGGCTCCGAGCATGACCAGCGACCCGTTTTGTATGCGCCCCGCGCGGACCGCTTCATCCAGGGCAATAGGAATCGATGCGGCCGAGGTATTGCCGTAGCGGTCGAGATTTATCACTACTTTCTCCGGAGGAACGCCGAGCCGTTCCATCACGGCCGTGAGAATTCGCACGTTCGCCTGGTGCGGGACATAGAGATCCACGTCTTCCACACGGAGATGATTCGCCGCCAAGGTTTCCCGCGCCACCTCTTCCAGCGTTCGCACCGCCACTTTGAAGGTTTCATTTCCTTTCATTTTGACGCACTGCATTCGTTCTGCAACGGTTTTTTCAGAGGGGGGGATCCGAGACCCGCCGCCAGGGACGGCGATCAGCTCGTTGAATTTTCCGTCTGAATGCAGGTGCGTCGACAGAATACCTCGATCGTCCTCCGCATCACCGGCACTGACAACCGCTGCTCCTGCACCATCTCCGAATAGGACGCAGGTGTTCCGATCCGTCCAATCCATGATCGCGGACATCACTTCCGATCCGATGATCAGGACATGGCGCATTCCGGATTTGACATAGGCATCGGCCACCGAAAGCGCATAGACAAATCCGCAGCACGCCGCAGAAACATCGCAGGCCGCCGCCTTGGTCGCGCCAAGCTGATGCTGGACCAAACAAGCCGTCGCTGGCAGAGGGTGGTCTCCGGTGCACGTGGCGACCAGGATCATGTCGAGATCGGCGGCCGAGAGACCCGCCGCTTCCAACGCGTTCCTGCCGGCCTGGACAGCCAAGTCAGAACAGGCCTCTCCCGCTCCCGCAATACGGCGCTCGCGAATTCCTGTTCGCTCGCGAATCCATTCATCCGATGTCGCGACCATGCGTTCGAGCTGCGCATTGGTCAGCACTTTGGCCGGTGCATACGAGCCGGTTCCGGTAATACGAGCCCTCATGTTTCCAGTTCCACCGGCGGATGGGCGAGACTGTCCTCGATATCTCGCTGGATGAGTTCCCGAACTCGACCTTCCGCCATCCCCTTGGCCCGACGAATCGCATTCTTGATGGCTTTCGCTGACGACCGGCCATGGCAAATCATCGTGATGCCGTTCACACCGAGCAACGGGGCGCCCCCAAACTCGGCGTAATCGATTCGCCGCTTGAGCCTCTTGAGAGGGCCTGCGATTAAGGGGTAGGACAACCTCCCGAAAAATGAGCCTGAGATCTCTTTGAGCAACAGCTTGCCGATCGTCTCGGCGACACCCTCGGATATTTTCAGGGCGACGTTCCCGATGAAGCCGTCGCACACAACCACGTCAGCCATTCCGCTGTATACCTCACGCCCCTCGACATTGCCGACGAAGTTCAAAGGGCTCGCCTTCAGCAGTTTAAACGCCTCCTTCGTAACCTCGTTCCCTTTACTGTCTTCTTCACCGATGCTCAGCAGACCAACACGGGGATTCGGCTTGCCGAATAAATACCTGCCGTATTCGTTGCCCATCAGGGCAAACTGATGGAGATCCTTGGCGCTGCAATCGACATTGGCCCCCACGTCGAGGATAATCGCTTCGCCGGTCACGGTGGGCAGGCTGGTGGCGATCGCCGGACGTTCCACCCCTTTTGTCAGCCCCAAGACAAAGAACGAGGCCACCATGCTGGCCCCGGTGTTACCCGGACTGACGACCGCATCGGCTTCACCGTTCTTGACCATAACGGTTGCAACCCAAATTGACGAGTCCCGTTTTTTCCGAACCATTGNNTGCATCCAAGGCGGGTGCATTCCTGCTTAAGCGTAGCCTCATCGCCGACAAGAATAACTTCGACATCCGACTCTCTGACAGCCTGGATGGCCCCCTCGACGCAAGGAGCTGGTCCGTGGTCGCCTCCTACTGCATCAAGTGCGATTTTCATGCGGGATGATGTAGTCACGGCTGGCATCGGTCAAACCGGGTGTACTTGCGCCCCCCTGATCCAATCACACTTAGCGAGGCGAGCGCCGCGGCTTAATTGGCACAAAGGATGATTGCGATCAATACGTTCGGCACGAGAACCACCTCAAGATCCTCAGCCTGGTTTGGCTTTGGACATGTGAAGGCCTGGAGTACACCGAGAGAGATTGCCAAAGACAGCCGAGCCTTGAGCCAGGGTCGGAGTGATGTCAAGAAGCACATGGCACCATCCGTCAAGCCTCTTCGACTTGAATGACAGCTTTCCCCTTGTAAGTCCCACAGTTCAAGCAGGTGTAATGCGGGAGCTTCAATTCATGACATTGAGGACATACGGACATCCCTGGAGGCGTCATGCGCAGCTTCTGAGTCCGTCGCTTATCGCGTCTCGCCCGTGAATGTTTATGTTTCGGATTGGGCATGATTTCTCCTTCGTTGAGCTGCCGCCGGCCCTCTCACCGGTCCGCAGACTCCTGAATCTTTTCTTTCATCCTTCGCAAAACATGGAACGGGCTTTCCGCCGATTCCACAGCACAACCGCAGGGCCCCTCGTTCAAATCTTTCCCGCAATGCGCGCAGAGCCCGCGGCAGTCCTCCGCACATAGAGGATGCATCGGGGAAGCGAGAATCAATTGCTCGCGCAACATGGGCGCCAATTCAAGATGATCGCCTGAATAGTAGTACAGATCGTCGTTCGGCTCCTCAGATTTGACATCGACCAATGGCTCGGCCTTTTTCTTCCATGGAGCTTCGCGTTTGACCGTGGGCGCGACAGCCTTTGATTCCCGCTCATAGGCAACACGAATGGAGAACGCCACGGGATCATTGAAGTCTTTCAGGCATCGCACGCACTGACGAACCGCCATTCCTTCGACGACCCCGGTTACACAGATGGTGCGCTCGACGGCTTGAAGATCAAGGCCGATCGCCAAGATCCCGCACAAGACCACATCCGCATCGGTGATGCCAAGCTCTTCACCGGTCACGTCCCCGGAAAGCGAGAGGCCTTCGGCCGTGATATCCGTGATTTTTGGTGTTAGGAGATCCATCGTGGCCCCGGACAGCGAGTCACCGCCCCACTCCAATTCCCCGCGTTCGCCGCTCACACTCGTTACCGCTCCTCCGCAAAGCTGATAATGGCAATATGTCTCGCCCGCTTGACGGCGACCGTCAGCTCACGCTGGTGGCGCATGCAGTTCCCCGATATACGACGTGGCACAATACGTCCACGCTCCGTTAGAAAATTTCTCAACAGCCCGGCATCCTTAAAGTCGATCGCCGCCTTGTCCAGGCAGAAGCGACAGGGCCGCCTCCGCTGAAACAGCCGTCCTCCTCCCCCACCCTCATTGCTCCGTTCCATCACCGCCTCCTCGTTCTGCGCAACTATCCTTGCTCATCCATATCATAGGCCGGCTCTTCGTGAGCCGGGACCTCTCCTCCGCCGGGGACCCCATCCTGGCGTTTGGGCATGAAGGTCACGGTCTGTGCGACGACTTCATGCTTGCTGCGCTTCTGGCCGTCTTCGGTTTCCCAGCGCCGCTGCTGGAGCCGACCCTCGATGATCGCCCCGTTGCCTTTACTGAGGTACTGTCCGCAATGTTCCGCTTGCTTGCCGAACACCACGATATCCACAAAGCACACTTCTTCTTTCAGATCTTCACCTTGCTTAAACCGGCGACTCACCGCCAGACCGAAACTCGCCACCGGTGTCCCGCTCGGCGTATACCGAAGCTCTGGATTTCTGGTGAGATTCCCCATGAGAATGACTTTGTTAAACCCTGCCACTATTCAG
Organism: Nitrospira sp. UBA6909; assembly: GCA_002451055.1. Classification (GTDB taxonomy): domain Bacteria; phylum Nitrospirota; class Nitrospiria; order Nitrospirales; family Nitrospiraceae; genus Nitrospira_D. The sequence goes on from DKBD01000161.1 coordinate 4,520, forward strand.
ACTCCTGAGCCGAAGATTCCACGGACAACCTTGGCTCCAATTCCTTCTCATGATAGATCGTGAAGAATTTGATGACATTGTCTTCCAACCGATAGACCCGCTCGAGTTCACCGACA
>DKBD01000234.1 GCA_002451055.1 Nitrospira sp. UBA6909
CCGGATCCCCCCGGCCACGCGAGCGACAACCCCAGCAACAGCAGCCCGACACTGGCGCAGACCCCTCGTGCTCTTCTCATCGGGTCCCTTCTCCGGATGCCATGACCGTGACGTACCCTGGTACCACCTGTGATCGGAAGCGGGCGGATTCCACGCCTCTGTCCCCGCCTCCACCCACCCGGTGTCCATCCAGCCCGGGCTGAGGGGTGCGGCGTTCCCCCGGCCGGCGCACGCCCCGCCCCCCCGTGGCCCGTTAGGTCTTCTGATAGGTCCCCTGATGCTGGATCCAGTCACAGCCCTTCTCAGGGTTGGTGAATTCGCTCCAGGGTTCCGGTTTGACCAGCCCTTTCGACCGCCAGATCACCTTGAACTGCCCGTCTTTGAGGATTTCCCCAATGAGCACCGGCTTATGGGTGTGCTGATTGCAACAATCCATCATGATGGTCCCGCCCGGCGCCAGNNTCGGTCGATTTCGCCTGCTCCACCGCCTGCTTCCACACATGGACGCCGAAGTAGGCCGCTTCGATGGGATCGTCGGTGACCCGCTTGTCCCCGTCCGGCAGATTGTTGCGCTTACAATAGGCTTTGAAGTTCGCCACAAACTTCTTGTTCTGCGGCGTCTCCACGCTCTGATAGTAGTTCCAGGCCGCCAGGTGCCCCACCAAGGCGCTCGTATCCATGCCGCGCAGTTCGTCCTCGGCCACGCTGAAGGCCATGATCGGCGCATCTTCGGCGCGCAGCCCCTGGTTGCCGAACTCTTTGTAGAAGGGCACGTTGCTGTCGCCGTTGATGGTGCTGATGACGGCCGCCCCGCCCCCCGCGGCAAATTTCTTAATCTTGCCGCAGATGGTTTGATAGTCCTGATGGTGAAAGGGGGTGTATTCTTCCGCAATGTTGGCCGCCGGCACCTTCTTGGCCAACAGCATCGCCCGCAGAATCTTGTTCGTCGTGCGGGGATAGACGTAGTCCGTCCCCAATAGATAGAACTTCTTATACCCGCCGCCCTCCGGGCTCATCAGGTATTCGACCGCCGGCTGGGCCTGTTGATTGACCGCCGCGCCGGTGTAGAACACGTTGCGCGAACACTCTTCGCCTTCGTATTGGACGGGATAGAACAACAACCCGTTGTTCTTTTCGAAGACCGGCAGCACGGACTTGCGGCTGACCGAGGTCCAGCAGCCGAAGACGACGGACACTTTGTCCTGTAACAACAGCTGCTTGGCTTTTTCCGCAAACAAATCCCAGTTGGAGGCCGGATCCACCACGACGGGCTGGACTTCGCGCCCCAGCACGCCCCCCGCCTTGTTGATCTCCTCCACCGCCATCAGCACCACGTCGCGCAGCGACACTTCGCTGATGGCCATGGTGCCGCTCAAGGAATGCAAGACGCCGATTTTGAGGGGAGGCCCCCCCGCCCCATAGGAGAGGGCATAGTGCCCGAGGTTGCCCAGCAGGGCGGCGACGCCGACGCCCGCCGCCACGCGCCCCGTCTGCCCGAGAAATTCTCGCCGGGAGGACCCGGCGTCGGAAGCTGGCCCGCGGTCTCCAAGGTTTTCCCCACATGGTGGCTGTTTCGTGTCCATGAGCATCACTCCTTTCAGTTGCCGTCAGTTGCAAACGTCCAGTTGATGCACGCGACCTGACAAACGGTCGGCCACTCTGACCGGTATCGGAGAAAACCCGGCTAGACGATCATCACATCTCCTTTCTCAATTTGATCCTCACCGTCTCCGCATACCCATTTCCTCATCTCCATCATCATCTTCGCATTGCGACATCCATATTCAACACTATTCAACATTGCGCGAATCCTGCCAATTTGCTGATATCAACCATCTCACAAAAGACGCGATTCGCCTATCAGGAAACCCCTGATATGAGGCCTGGCGATACCTGAGGAGGCTCAAGAAATTCGTAGTACGGCCGTGGCAATGAGAAAGACACGAGGAGAAACTAGGATGTTGGCTGTATCAATCCGACACGTATCGCAAAACGGACGAGGCCTGGAACATCGTGGATGTCGAGTCGCTCCATTAATTGGGCCCGATGGGTTTCAACCGTTTTGACGCTCAAATTCAGGAGTTGGGCGATGTCTTTTGTGGTTTGCCCTTCCGCGACAAGTTGCAGGATTTCGCGCTGGCGCATGGTGAGCTTGGCCAGCGGACCTGAGGGTCCTTCAGACTTTTCCCGATAGGCTTCGATGGCATATTTTGCCACTACAGGGGTCAGGTACGTTTCACCTCTGCCCACCGTCTTGATGGCCATCTCAAGTTCAGCCAGTTCTGCGCCCTTCAATAAATAACCGGACGCACCCGACTGCAAGGCTTGCTGGAAGTATTCTTCGTTGGCGTGCATCGACAGCAGAATCACCCGGGTGGTCGGCGATTCTTTGACGATCCGTGAGGTCGCATCAAGCCCGTTCAATCCCGGCATCGCAATATCCATCAACACGAGATCGGGAGCGGCCGTCTGAACGCACTTGACCGCTTCCCACCCATCTCCCACATCCGCAACGACCTCGATGCCGTCGATTTTTTGCAACAGCGCCCGCATACCGGCCCTGACCAACGCGTGATCTTCCACGATCAAAACCCGAAGAGAGCTCATGATGACACCACCTCAACCGGGCCATGTCGCTTGGTCAGGTCCTGCTCCGTAAGCGGAAAATGGAGCTCGAGTCTGCAACCTTGTCCCGGCGTGGATGTGATCATCAATCGCCCGCCGGCTAACCGCACACGTTCTTCCATACCAAGCAACCCGATACTTCCCCCCACCTGTGCGCGTTGCCGAGCCGATGCAACATCGAACCCGATACCGTCGTCTTGGACGACAAGCATAATTTCCTGATCGTACCGGCACAACGTGAGATCAATGGTTTTAGCCCCCGCATACTTCGCGACGTTGGTCAACGCCTCCTGCACAACCCGAAAACATGCCACCTCGATAGGGGCGGGGACCCTTTCAGCCATTCCCTTGAAAGAGAGCGAGAGAGTCCACCCGTTCCGCTTTGCCTGCCGATTCGCATACCATCGAAGCGCCGGCACCAAACCCAAATCATCAAGGAGGGAGGGTCGAAGATCCAGCGCCAGAGTCCGTACTTGAGTCAGTAGGTGGTCCACCAGCTCAAGACTGTCCGCGAGGGAGACGGAAAGAGCCTGTCCGACTTCACCGTGCTGAACTTCTTGCAGATCGATCTTGAGCGCTGTGAGCAGCTGCCCAATTTCATCGTGCAGATCCCGTGCGAGCCGGCTTCGCTCCTCTTCCTGTACTTGCATCAGCCGGCTGGAGAGTTCACGCAGGGAGTAGTTGGCGCTCCTTAATGCGGCCGTTCGCTCGTGCACCTTGATTTCCAGCGCTTCACGCGCCTGTCGTAGGAGGTTCTCCGTTTGCTTCTGCTCTCTGATATCGCGCACGATTTTCGACACTCCCACAAACTGGCCGACAGAGTCCTTGAGCGGCGATAATGTGACGGACACGTGGATACGCTGGCCATCCTTGGTCAACCGTTCTGCTTCATAGGTATGGATGTCCTTCGCTCCCCGCACCGTGGCCAACAACCAGGCTTTGTCTCGCTGGAGATTGTCCGGGATAAGCATCAGTATCGAGCCACCGATCATTTCCGAGGCGGTATACCCAAACATACGCTCCGCACCTTCATTCCAGGTGGTCACGAATCCACCAGGGGTGACACTCAAAATGGCGTCGTTGCTGCTCTCCACAATCGCCCCCAGCCTCCTGGTCGCGTCGTCGAGTTTCGCCCCTCTCGCTCGACCCACAAGCCAGGCCGTAACCCACAGAAGGATGATGCCGATGGCCCGATTGAAGATAACGATATCCTCTGGAATCCCAGGGAGAGACAGCCTATGCCCCACCAGTATGAAGCCGGTCCCGATGGCTGCAACAAGATACGGAGCCCCCCCCCACTCGATCCAGATAGCCAACAACACGGCGAACGCATCCCCCACAACCCAGGCCGCATACCCCCAGGGCATGAACACGTCGACGAGGAACGTCCCTATCAAGATGGACGGGATCAGTACTAGAACAGACTTACTGTTCATCTCACCACAGTCCATGATCTGAAGACACACGACCGTCTGTCATTCAACGGCAGAACGGGAAGTCCAGTGCCAGCCGACTGCCTATGATATCGCAATACAGAAACCAGGATCGAGTGTGAGGAGGATTGACTATATCAACATTTTACCTATTTAGCTGAGCCGTTTGACGGTTGACGACCCAGACACCGGCCAGAATGAGGCCGATGCCGAGGATTTCGATGACGCCTACCGATTCGTTCAGAATCAGCGCGGACAAGCCGATGGCCGCCACCGGCGTCAGGTTCCCCAACACCGAGGCTCGCGAGGGCCCGATGCCCTTCACACCAAACAGCCAGGCCTGCTGCGCCACCGCCGTGGCAAACACCACCAGATAACCGAGCGCCAGCCAATCGGACGTCGTCACCGATGACCAGCCTGCATCCATCATTTTTCGATCGGTCCAGAGGAGCGGAATCTGCAAAACCGTCGCAACCAGCAACGTAGTCCAGTTCACAGTCAGCGCCGAAACCCGCTCCATGATCGTCCGACAGCCGATACTATAGAGCGCCCAACTGGTCACGCCGAGAAATACCAGCGTGCCGCCCAACAGCGGCTGTTCGCCGGCTGCCTGAAACCCCGCCACCGATACCAATCCGACGCCAGCAAACGAGAGCAGGGCACCAAGCCACACGACGCGCAGGGGCACGTCACGAATCAGCACGGCCGAGAGCAGCGATGTCACGACCGGACTCGACCCGATAATGACGCCTCCCACGGCTCCGCTCACATAGTTCAACCCCATCAGGATCAGCAGATGATTGCCCAACACACCGAGTCCCAGCAGACCCAACAAGCCGAGGTCGGACCGGCTGACGTTGATGACACCGCCCTCTTGGGACCACCAGGTCGTCAGAAGAATCGCCAGCCCGCCGATGTCGCGCAACACCGAGGCTTCCACTGCGGAAAACGACCCCAAGGCCATCTTCTGCGCCACGATCGATCCGCCCCAGAGGACGGCCGCAAGGGCAACCGATCCATAAGCCAGCGTGGTGGATGGTGAAGTCATGGCCATGGGACATACCGCGCTTGCGGGCCATCGTCAAGGAATATATTTCGCGTTCATCTGCTGCGTAACGCGCGTTGACATTTCTGCGTAGCCTTCGTCTAAAAAGGCATGGTCAATAGGAAAAGGAGGATAGGTCATGCGTCAGAAGCCGATTCTTCGGGGATGGGTATCCATATTGTCGGTCGCCTCCCTCCTCTTGGCGGAAGGCCGACGATTATCTGAGGCGCTGCGGCGAGTCGACCACACTGATCCATCGGAAGGTAACCGTCAACCGGATCGGATGCATCCCGGCCGGGCCCACCCGCATCATCACCCTTGGCATCTGGCAATGGTGCCCGGCNNGCGCTTCCGAGATCGGCACCTGATAACGCCTCCGCATAAAAGACTTCGGCGAATGTCAGAGCCGCGGCGTCATCAACGGGCCAGCCCGTTCCGATATAATTCTGGACGCCTCGTTCAAAAAACGCCTGGGCCAACCCGGCGAGATTGCGATTCGATTCCTGTAACGTAAAGGGCTTTCCAGCTCGAATCACCCCGGAGAAGCAGGCATTGGCAAAAACGAGGCGGGGAACCCGTCGTGCCCGGAAGATATCTCGGGCCGAGAGAATGTTCTCTTTGCCGAAGATCCAGCCACTTTTAGCAAGATTCTTTTCATCGAAATCTCCATGGCCGGAATAATGAATCAGATCGAACTCCTCGCTCAGGATCAACGCGAGGAGTTCGACCGGATCGCATTCATTCGCCCCGATGCGTTGCTCGATCATAATATCCAAGCCCTGTTTCTCCTTCATGGATTGTAGGATACGCACGACGGCGCGCCCCTCCTCCCGCGCTCCCGGCAATTGCAGGTCCACCTCCGGAGCCGGATCAGCAATGACCAGCACACGCAGGCTTTTTGCAGTCAGCGGCGCGACAAGTCCAGGCGGACCAGACAAGGTGGTTCGAAATTGTCGCGTCAGTTGCCGCCCTGGTCCGTAGAAAATGGGCTTTCCGTGCTGTTCGAACGCGGCCATTTCCCATGGGAAGGCCGCAGTCGAACGGTCAACCATGATGGTGAGCGGTGTGACGTCGACCATATCTTGAAAGTCTTCCGGCATGAGGTAGCTGTGCAAGAGCTTCCCGTATTTCTGCTGATCCTCCAGACTTCGAGATTCCTTTAACAGTTCGGCCGCTCCTTCCGCATACGAGGATTGAATGGAGATCTCTCGAACAGGAATAACCGCTTGTTCTCTAATAGCGGAGAACCGGAACACATCACGGTCCCGTTCGATCGTAATACGGCTACCCTTCATCGTATCCAGACTCGCCGGCTTCAATACCTTCCTGCGGATAGCTCGCCTCGGGTACTGCTTATTGGTCACGTGCAATTTCAGCGAGCCATCGCTATTGTTCCTGATTTTCTCAAAGACTTTCAGAATGGCCTTGAAGCGGTCCTTGTCATGCTCCACGACGCGGAGCCTATCGAGACGCGTGTGTCCCCCTTGCTTTCTGAGCGCAGATCCCACACCCTCGATCATGCCCTCGATCGCCTGCTCCAAGGACAGATTGCCTTCTCCGGACCCGACGACGACCGTGGCGAATTCGCGCCATCCAAGCGAAGTGACTCCATACGTGACATTGGCGAACAGTAGCTCCACATCTTCCCGACTGAAGCGTCCGTACTCCCCCATGCCCGCGAGGATTACAGCGCCGGCGGCAACGGATTTATGCAAATTGGGAATAAGGAACACTTCTCCAAGTCCGCCGCCGATTATGCCGCGCTCGACCGCCTTGGAAATCCAAAACTGGAGCGCTTCGTCGAGCACCCCGACCGCCCGCACTGGCGGCACCCCCCTATAGTGGCCCACGACCACCGCCTGTGTCTTGATATCGCGAATGTCACCATGGACCACCTCAACGTTCAGCAAGACAGACCGTTGTGCCACCCGTTGTTTCATCCGCCCTCCAGGGGTCTTCATGGGCGACGAATCTGTCACTGCCCGTGACGCTGGAGACGCCTGCGCCATGATCGCCTGCCTGAGCATTTGCTCGGCCCGACGACGTTCGACCCCAGTGCTCCGGTTGGATTTCGTCTCTTCCGCAATCTGGCGAATCTGATCGGCGTCCTGACGATCTTGGACGGCATGAACTCGGGCAGATGCCACCGATCGGACTGCACGGGCGACGACTGGTTCCGTCGCCAGTGCACCGGTCTTACCGGTCCGCAAGATTTCATCGATGGCTTCGAGGACCTGTTCATGTTTCTGGAGATCACCATGGATTTCATCGACATAGTATGTCGGAACACCGGGCAATCGCCCAAGTGCGTGCGTGACGCGTCCGTCGCCTTTCAAGGTGGCATTGAACTCGAACATGCCGGGAGCCACAATCGTCACGCCGTTCAGAGTTTCTCGATTGCAGCCGGCGATGTAGGTCATGCGCTCCGGATCGATCGTGGCCGGCACATCAAGATCCTCGTGGAATTTCCGCGCTCGATTGAGGTGGGATGTCACGATGGGATAACGGCCCCAGGAGCCTCGGTCATAGAGACCTTGCTCAGAAGCTGCAAGCTTGGCCGGAGATGGGAGCAATTGATAACTCCCCGCGAATCCGTTCAGGACATCGAGGACCTGGTCCAAGTCGTGTCGCAGGTCCGCCGCCGCCAACCACCTGACGAGCTTGTCCTTGGCCACCATCGCTTGGGCAATGGCATAGGAACCGTAGTTCGGCGTCCCGAGCATGATGAGCCGTCCACCCTGCACTTTTTTCGGCTCCGACATTCCTTTCCACACCTTGGGATACAGCCGAATAAAATTACGGGCCACAAGCCCTCCCATGGAATGGGCAACCAGGTGGACCGGTCGGTCCTTGAACTTGGCTTCCACGAGATCTTTCAAGTCTTCTGCCGCCTTATCAAGATCTTTTCGCCAGTCGTATGCAAAGGGTTCGACGTTCCAGTACGCTTTCAGCCAGAGAATCGTCTCGGCATAGCTGTCCTTATCAAGTCCGCTTGGTCGCACCCGCAATTCTGAATTGGCCTCCCGTGTACCGTCTTTGGCGAGCTGTAGCCTCTTGATTCCGCCGACAATAAGCCTCAAGAAGCTGACCCAGACGACGTCGTCATCGCCATCTTCCGTCACGGTCAATTCGGAACCCATGATGCCGGGGATGAAGATAATATTGCCTCGCATCGGCTCGCGCGTCCGCCGAACCGACTGTACACGCTTGGCCAGAAGTTGGAGCCGCTCAAGCTTCTCTGGCCCGAAGTGGTCCTGCATGGCCTCATCGGACGGCCCTCGTGACTTTCCTCCGCGTGCTGAACGGGAGAGCTGCTCCTCAAACTCATCCCAATCCAGGTCATGGATCTGACGATCCGGATCGCTAGG
>DKBD01000068.1:0-18397 GCA_002451055.1 Nitrospira sp. UBA6909
CTGGTTCTCCAACCCCCGCCGCAGGGACATTGAGCCCGTCATGGACAAGCTGCCACTCGGCCCAATCACCGTCCGCCCCGTCCCACTCATCGTCCCGCCCGTCCACGTCGAAGCCCCCGTCACCATCACATCGCCTGTACCGGTCACCGAGCCGCTGCCGCTCAGCGCCAGGTTGGTCAGCGTCAGATCGGTATTGACCACGAGGGTGTCGCTATTCACCTGAACCGATCCGGCCCCTGTGACGGACGTCCCCGTCAGAAACGTGTACGTTTTCCCTCCCTTGAAGGCGAGGGTGGCCCCCAGATGCACTTCAAACTGTCCATAACTCGCGCTCCCCTGCTCAAGCTGCAACGAGCCGGTTTGGACATCGACGAGGCCACTGTTGTCGAACGTCACCGCCGAATTGCTGTTCTGAAAGTTGACAGTACCGGCGCCTTGTTTGTGGAAGAGGCCCTGATTGATGACGGTATTCGTTCCTCCAGTGACGCCGCCGTTCCAATTGAGTGTGGAACCGGTGCTTGACCAGGCCGATACGAACATGCCCTTATTGAGAAAACTCTGACCGGTCTGCGTCATGCCGCCCGCTGACCATGTGGTTGTCCCTTGATTTTCGATTGTTCGATTGAGGGTATGGGTAGAGCCACTGATCCCGAGCATGCCGCCCATACCGATCACGGTCAGCCCTGTTCCGCTCAGCGTGCCGCCGCTCCAATTCAGCTGGCCATCGATATCGATCTCGCCCGTACCCTGGAGGATTCCACTGGTCAAGTTGACAACGCCATGCATCCCAACTTGACTGAATCCATTGAGAGTAAGCGTTTGTCCGTTGATCGTGAGCGACTGAGTTCCGGTTGTCCCACCCAGCACCAGCCCCGCCACGGTCGGGCTCACATCCATCGTGACCGTGTACGTCCCATCGAGTGTAATTCCGACCATGTCGGTCAAGGTCGGCGCCACGCCTTGACTCCAGTTTGAGCCGACGCTCCAATTTCCGCCGGCCGCGTTGATCCAATTGTTCGTGGCCGCCGCGACGGTGGGCAGGCTGGTCGTGCCAACGAACACGTTCGCATCATAGGCCCCGGTGCCGTTGAGGCTCTCGAATTCGAGGGTATACTGGCCGCTCTGCGTCAGGACCTGGTCTTGGAGCAAGATAAGGCCGCCGGCACTTCCGGCGTCGATGGCGCGGAGTGAGAGGCCATTGGGATCCAGAATCTCGACGCGCCCTTGGATGGCAGAGGCATGCGGGATGAGCTCAACCGCCACGTGCTGGCCGGCCATGGCATCGAAATAGAACGCATCGACTTCACCCGCAGTCGTGAAGCTGTCGTGCAGACGCGAGCCGGCGGTGGCACTGAACGCACCCGGTGGATAGTTTGCGCTGTCAACGACGACGGGCTGAAGATCGTTCGCACGATGGAGTGGAACGGTGGGAAGACTCAGAGAGTCTGCTGATAATAAGAGCCGGGGCTCGAGCTGCTCAACTTGGAAGGACCGCGGCGCATGCGAGGAAGGGCACTCCCGGCGCCATTGGCATGCCCACCGCACCGCTCGGCGGATGGCTTGCTTCGCATAAAAGAGGTGCGCGAGACTCATGTCGCCCTCGNNTAAGGGTCGCGAAGCATACATGTCAGATCTAGTAAGGATCAAGAACGTATAGGACCATAGGGGATACTACACAACACAACGGAGATTCCTCGAGGGCTGAGCCTTTCAGTTCAGAGCTGATATGCACAAGGTTGGCGGAGTCGCATCTGAGCTGGGGAGATGTCGTGCCATTCTTAGCTGTGTAAGATCACTCGTTATGCAAGTCTATCTTCGTTCACCTCTCCTACGTGTGTTTACCGCCCTGATTGACGAATACCTCCATTGGAGCACCCTGCCGAGAACGGTGGGGGCTCTCTCCTCCAACGTAGGATAGCGCTCCTTGGCCTTGCGAGTTAGCTTGTGACCTAGTTGGACATTGAAGCGGGCTCTTCACAATAGGAGGTGCGGCATGAGGTTCTTTTTAATAGGCAGCATATTGATTTTGGGTGCGGGAGTCTTGGGCTGTACCCAGCGGCCCTACGTGGTCTGTCGTGGCGAGGCTTACTGCACAACTCCCATGACCCATGATGAGGTCATGCACGCTGCGCAGATCAAGAAAGCCTGGGCCGACGATCAGTTATACGCCCGCCCCGGCAACTAGGGGTTTACTCGCGGTTGAAGGAGGTCCGGCCTTGCTCTCGTAGCTGTTGCGCTGGGTTGGGGTGGGGGAGGCGTCCAGCCTGGGGATCAGGGTGATCAGTGATTGAGATCGGTTGCGTTGTTGGTTGGTTGGGATGACGACACCGGCGGCTGAACGCCGCCGGTGGATTACGGTACGTGGCCCGTTGCCGGTGCAGTCCTATGCCGACTTTATCGCTGAGGCGTCGAGCGAGGCAAAGTACTTTCTCAACCTCGTTCGCTGCACCTCTCCGAATGCGATGAATTCCACGCCGAACAACCGGTCGTGACTCCAGCGGACGGCGGCCAGCTGGATTTCCAACGGCGGTTCCCCGTCGGGAAGCGACAATTCCAGCCGCAGATAACTCTGCTGTGCAGGCAGCTCATCGGCATCGATTGCGCATCCCAAGGTCGAGAGATCCTTAGCCTGTCCTTCGATCACACGGGCATCACCGAAGGCCTGGACTGGAAAGGAGGTGGCGTATCGCGCTTCCTTCCTGCGTGTCGCACTCTGTTGGTCGGTCAAGATACCCTCCTTCACTGACGACAACTTTCGAAGGACCGCGTCCTCCACGACAAATCCACTCGTCAATCGACGTCTCTCGATGATGGATCCTTACTTCGGCATGCGGGTTTTCTCCCCCCATTCCCTGGCAACACGCTACAGATCGCCACAGAGACACCATATGTCCTGCTCATGACTAATTCTCTCCTCACCACGAATTCGACCGATGGCATCTTGATAATGATAGCAGCCGCGCCGATCTCGTCAAATTCCACATATGCACCTGGAAACTGAAGGAAATTTGCAATGTACGGCCGGGGTCACTTACTGCACAGGAGGGGAAGCCAGGGGGACAGTGGAGCCCCACTGTTTGACGGGTAGGATTGTCTGCGTGGTCGGGAAACTCTGTTCAGGAAGCAATGACAGCCCACCCGACTCCTGGTTGTCACCGGCGCCAAGCCCCAGTTCTGTGAGTCTTGACCTAGCCCGAGTTGGCTCAGCGGTGGTTTGGCGGAGCGGATCGGTAGGCTTGGCCCATATTTTTGGCCTGGGATGGAAGTCCAGATACCTTTCCTCTTGTCGACTACGTTATTCTGGCTGCCCATCTTGTACCGGTCCGACACGGTACGGTCGCATCATCTCATTATCCTCATGCTCCACGATGTGACAATGCCAGACATACTGACCCGGCGTGTTGAATTGCACCCGCACACGTGTGACCTGACCGGGATAAGCAATGACCGTATCCTTGCGGCCCGTCTCCCAGGGCTCCGGCGCTGTCGGCTCCGATCCCGGCGCGACCTGTACTTCTCGGGTTTCCTCGTTCACAACAATCGACTGCCGGTTAACAACCTCGAAAGCGAGCTCGTGAATGTGCATGGGGTGGGCGTCCGCGGAGGCGTTGTAGAGTTCCCAGATTTCAGTGGCGCCCATTGCTGGGTTCTCGGTGACGGGTTCCTCCCAATGCCGCTTGGTCCACAATCCTGGCGCAACGTTGGGATCGCCCGCGACCGTGCCGAGCAGCGCCTCAGCTGGGGCGTCGTCAAAGAATGCGGACGCCTTTTCCAGCAGCGCCAGAGGGCGCGTCGCGGATGCCGGTGAAGTGGAGTGACGGCCGGCAACCGCAAGTATTGTGGAGGCGTGGTCGGATCTGGAGCAACTGCGGATACGACACGGAACTGCATGAGCTGGCCGGTAGAGGCGGGGTCGGCAATCGGGAAATCCTGACCGGGTATGCCACCCCCAAATGGTTCATCGGGTCCGACATTGCCGAGAACGTAATTGCCAACAGGCACGTTGGTAAAGTCGACGATCACATCGGCGCGTTCGGCCAGCCCCATCAGGAGTCGGTTGCCATGGTCCGCCGTGAGGTTGACCGACGCCGCCAGAAACCCGCCTTCGTTACCAATCACCCAGACTTTCACGCCGGGTATCTGGTTGAAGTCCAAGATCAGGAACCGTGACTGGCAGCCGTTAAGGAATCGAAATCGATAGCGCCTTTGCTCGACCGTCTGGAACGGCCAAGTATGACCGTTGACCATGATCATGTTGCCGAAGAACTCCGGATTCCAGATCGGCGAGACGTCGCTGTCCGGAATATACGGCCCGGTGATCTCGTCAAAGAACTCACGCGTGTTCGGATAGAAGAGCGAGCCATCCCTGTTGAACGAGCGGTCCTGAATGGCGATCGGGATTTCGTAATACGTTTATTGGGCGGGTATTTGTCGTTCTCCTTGGGTGCCGGGCCTGGCAGCACCGCGGTCGTGCCAGTGCGGGAGTCGAGTACCGCATCATCACCAGCCGGACCACCACGGATAATATAGAAACCAGCAGGGCCGGCATAGACGTTGAGACGGGTCATGCCCAACGTATGGTCGTGATACCAGTCGGCTGAGGCCCGCCCAAGGTTCGGATACTGGAAGGTGGCAAATCCATGCCCCCATGTCACATCGAACTTACTCGCCGCCTTTCCAGCAAAGAAATTGTACCAGGTGCCTTCGGTGGCATAACCAGCCGGAATATTGCCGGCAGCCGGCAGGTACCAGGCCTCGGCATAGCCGTCGCTCTCATCACCTACGCCTACAGCGCCGTGCACGTGGGTGACGATCGGTATTGGTCCTGTGTAAGAGCCGGGTGTCGAGGGAAAGGTCGGTCGGCGGTCACGACCGGCTGTTCCCCCTGGTGGGTTGGCCCAGTGCAGGGTTTGGTCAACCGGCAGCAAGTGTGGCAAGTAGTTGCCATGGTCATCCATCAGGTCGTTGATCCATTTGATGCGGACCGGTCCGTTATATTTGGCCTCGTTGGTCAGCGATGGCGCGTTGTGGAGCAGTAGCCCCCTCTCACTCGCGGCGGTCACCGCGCCNNAAATTTCGGCACAGTGTTTGGCGGGAGAGTCCTGACCGGAATCTTGGCAATCGCCCTTGAGACCCCTGTGAGCTTGTCAACGCCAAACAACGTGAGCATCGTACCACCAGTGCATTTCAGAAAAGTACGCCGTGTGATCATGATTGCACCCCTCCTTCCCTCAGGTGCTGAGCCTGAGAGCGATCCTAGGGACAAGATGCCGCTTGTTGCCAGACTCTCTTTACTCCCTATGGAGCCAGAGCCTAACTATTACTAACGGGACCTTAACGATCACTCTCTATGAAACTACGGCCGCGGGTCCAATTCGATGAGGCCCTTGCGGATCGCGAGAATAGCGGCTTGCGTGCGGTCATACACTTGCAGCTTATGGAAGATGTTGCGGACGTGATTTTTCACGGTCTTCTCGCTCAAGTCGAGGCTGTTGGCGATTTCCTTGTTCGTCTTGCCGTCGGCTACCAACCGCAAGACGGTGACTTCCCGTTCCGTCAAGTCATGTTCGGCCCAGGCCGGCTTCTTGCCTTTTTTCTGCGCCATCAAGGAAAACTCCGCCAAGATCTTGCTGGCAACCGACGGTTGAATGAGCGATTCGCCGCGTGAGATCGCCCGGATGGCGGCAACGATCTGCGACGATTCAGAGTCCTTGAGCAAATACCCCGTGGCTCCGGCACGAACCAGATCGAAGATATATTGCTGCTCTTCATACATGGTCAACGCCACGATGCCGATGTGCGGGAACTCGCGTTTGATTTGACGAGTCGCCTCGACGCCGCCCATACGCGGCATGCTCACGTCCATCAAAATCACGTCCGGGAGGAGCGCCCGAGCCTTTTCCACCGCCTCGATGCCGTCTTGCGCCTCACCGACCACCTGGATGTCTTCCTTGGTCTTGAGAATGGCTACCAGCCCTTCCCGAACCACGCGATGATCGTCGGCGATCAGGACCCTAATTTTCTCCATGGCTCTCGTCCTCCCTCTTCTTTCGATCGACCAACGGCACTTCGACGATGACCTTCGTGCCGTGTCCCTTTTTCGATTCAATGCGCCCTTCCCCGCCGACCAACCGAGCACGCTCCAAGATGCCTTTAATTCCGAAGTGGTCCCACTTTTCGGGATCCCGCAGCACGGCTTCCATGTTGAACCCGACACCGTTGTCCGTGATCGTGATCCGCAGCATATCCAGATCGATTTCCAGCTGGATCGCGACTCGATCGGCCTTGGCATGTTTCTCGACGTTGCTCAAGACTTCCTGGATGATCCGAAAGAGAAAGACCTTCGTCCGAGGGAAGAGCGTCTGCTCGTCGCCGGTCACCGTAAAGTTGGTCGCAATATGCGTCTTGGTCTCGTACGACTTGAAATAGTTCATCAGGCCGGGAATCAACTCCATCTTGTCGTAATGGAGCGGCCGCAGATTAAAGATCACCTGCCGAGCTTCCTGAATGGCCAGCTTCAGCTGCGCTTTGGTCTCCTTGATGGTGGCGAGGCCGGCTTTTGGATTCTTCCTCACGAGCTGCTGGCAGAGATCGAGCTTGAAATTGACGCCTGCCAAGCTTTGCACCAGACCGTCATGGATTTCGCAGGCAATACGGGTGCGTTCTTCCGTCACCACAGCGCCGGTTTCCTTCACATACAAGCGGTAGAGGGACTGATACTTGTTGAGCGTCTTTTCGATCTCGGCCGTCGCCCGGATGCGGGCTTCGATCAGCTCCCACATAAACTTGGCGCTGGCACCCCCGATGACCGTCACGCCCATCCGGTGAAAATCTTGCAACGATTGCCAGACCTCGGCGTTGCCCGACACATCGATGATCAAATCGACCCGCTCCATACTCAAGAGCTGCCGATAATCGCGGGTGACCGGAATGCTTAATTGTTCGGCGAGGCTCACTCCCGGCGCCTGCGGATCGATCTCGGCCACCCCGACGATTTGCACGAGCGGATCGTCCGCAAAGATTTCCATCAGCGCCGTGCCGCCACGTCCGGCCCCGATCATGGCGACATTGGTCGCCCCGGGGCTCGCCGTTTTTCTCCGGACCTGCTGTGACTGAAGGCGTTTCATGTGCTCGGCATTCCTTCCACGCAGTTCGCCGGTGCAAACGATGGCCGATTCCGAATCGGCCGTGGAGGAACGAAGAAGAAGCGGTGGAGAGAGAACAGCGGCTCCAAGTGCCGGGGTTCAACGGTCGCGGCGTTGTTGCGCCAGGACCTTCAGCTCATCCATGAATTGGTCGATGTCCTTGAACTCCCGGTACACGGAGGCAAACCGGACATAGGCGACCTGATCCAGCTGATGCAGCTCCTTCATGACTTCTTCGCCTATCACCCGACTTTCGATCTCATTCTCGCCCATTTCTTGGATGCGCTTCTCGATCCGGTCGGCCGCCGCTTCGATCGTGGCCATGCTGATCGGCCGCTTCTCACAGGCTTTTTTGAGGCCGGACAGGATCTTGCCGCGGTCGAACGACTCGCGCCGGCCGTCCTTCTTGACGACGACCGGGAGAATCTCCTCGACCCGCTCGTACGTGGTGTAGCGTCGGCGGCACCCGATGCATTCGCGGCGGCGCCGAATGACCTCGCCTTCCTTCGCCATGCGAGAGTCGACCACCTTGTCTTCCAGCTCATCGCAGAACGGACATTTCACAGGCGGCGACCCTGCCTCTTGGATGCAGATTCGTCAGTAGGAATGGAAGATCGGGAACTTATTGCACAACGCCTTCGCGTGAAGCCTGACTTCTTCGAGCACCGCCGGTTCCTGCCGATGCTGAAGAACGCGATCGACCAATTCGACGATTTGTGCCATCTCCGGCTCCTTCATCCCCCGGGTTGACACGATCGGAGATCCCAACCGAATACCGCTGGCCACCGCCGGCGGTTTTTCATCGTAGGGGACGGCGTTCTTGTTCAGGATGATACCGGCAGCATCGAGGGCCGCATCGGCATCCTTACCCGTGATCCCTTTATTCGTGAGGTTCACCAGCATCAGGTGCGTATCGGTCCCCCCAGAGACGATCTTGTACCCGCGATCCATCAGCCCCTGCGCCAACGCTTTCGCATTGGTCAGTACTTGCTGCTGATACCGCTTGAAGGATGGAGACAAGGCTTCCTTGAAGGCGACGGCTTTGGCCGCGATCACATGCATCAGGGGTCCCCCCTGCAAACCGGGGAACACCAGCTTATCGACAGCCTTTGCATGTTCGGCCTTGCACATCGTGACCCCGCCACGCGGCCCGCGTAGGGTCTTATGAGTCGTCGTCGTCACAAAATCCGCATAGGGCACGGGATTGGGATGCAGTCCGGCGGCGATGAGGCCCGCAATGTGGGCGATATCGACGAGTAAATAGGCGCCGACCGATTTGGCGATTTGTTGGAAACGGGGGAAATCCAAGACACGAGCATAGGCGCTGGCGCCGACCACAATCATGCGCGGACGGCATTCCTCGGCGATTTTCTGGACGGCGTCATAGTCGATGCGTTCGGTCTGGCGGTCCACGCCGTAGGAAAACACGCGAAAGAGGATGCCTGAAAAATTGACCTTGCTCCCGTGAGTCAAGTGCCCGCCTTGGGCCAAGTCCATGCCGAGAATCGTGTCGCCCGCCTTCAAGACCGAGAGGTACGCCGCCATGTTGGCCTGCGAACCGGAGTGCGGCTGGACGTTGACGTGCTCGGCGCCAAAGATCTGCTTGCACCGTTGAATCGCCAGATCTTCCACGGTATCGGCATGCTGGCACCCGCCATAATAGCGCTTACCAGGATAGCCTTCCGCATACTTGTTGGTCAGCACNNAGCATGTCGTGTCCCTTCACGCCGCAGCTAGGCCGGCGCCTCTTCTGATTCCTGTTTCTTCACCACGTGCACGGTCACCTGGGCCATCACATCTCTCGGCATCTTGATCGGCACGGTCACCGTCCCCAGTTCCTTGACCGGATGCGCCAGCTGAATTTTCCGACGATCCACGGTGAAGCCCTGGGCGGCCAACCCTTCGGCAATGTCCTTGGCCGTGACTGAACCGAACAGTTTATCGTCCTTGCCTGCCTGCATCTCAATGGTCAGTGTGACCGCCGAGATTTTCTTGGCGTGGGTTTCAATCTCCAGCTTTTCCTTCTTCGCCTTCTCCGCCGCCGCCCGTTTGGCGTGCTCAAAAGCTTTGATGCTCCGGCTGTCAGCCTCAACCGCTTTGCCGCGAGGCAGCAAGTAGTTCCTGGCAAATCCATCGGCCACATTGATGAGATCGCCCAGGTGGCCGACCCCTTCCAGCGTTTCCTGTAGAATGACTTTCATGGCTCTAACTCCTTGTCTAAGAAAGCACTGGAGAATACTGGGGCGACCTGGAAAAGTCAATCAGATGAGGGCCTGTGAGTCGAGCTGGTTAAGTCGAAGGAATGGTCTCTTCCCCTCCTTCTACCTTGGTCGTGAACAGTCAATCCCCTTAGGGGATAGGCGGCAGGCTCGTATGATCACAGGCACGGCACTGGATGATAAGCACGGCAGGCAATCCGGTAGGCCAAGAGAGCTGTCTGATCAAACAAGGCACCTTCGAGGTGATTATCGGAGGTCAGATAAGGAGGCGAGGTGCAACGAGAAGCCTTCTATTGTTAGGAGTCACGCAAAGCCTACAAGCAGGGGGCGAAAGCAAACGGCCTGCCGCCAGCAATAGCCGACGGCAGGCTGTCCTTCAACTATTCAGATTGAAGTTGCTACCTTCTCACCCGCCGCCATGCTGCGAGCCCTGCCAAACCGCTGCCCAGCAGGAGCATGGTAGAGGGTTCGGGAACAGGATTGGTGCCAGGCGTTCCAGGTGGCCGATTCGCAATATTAAATGCTCCGATGGCATCGATTTCAGGATCCGCATCGTTTGCCGTCAAAGAAATCTGGCTGGTGCGAATGCCATAGTATTGATAGGCCTGAGAAAACACATACTCACGAGTATAGGCGTTCAACGTTCCAAACTCGGTGCTGCCTCCACGATACACAACCGAAGGTGCCGTACCGGCAAAGGTGTAGGTCACGTCGTCCTTATTCGTACCGCTGAAGCCAACGACATCCGACAAGAGAACAAAATTATCCCCATCATGGCTTCCCCAGACGCTGTACTCCATCATGTCCTGCATCCAGAAATTGCCAAAGGCCTCTCCATAATGATCTTGATGGGTGTAGAGGCGCAGACTGTCATAGGCTTGGCCCATGTCCCAAATCATCATGGCAAACCCAGCGTCCCCGCGGTTCGCCACCCCATCGGTTAAATCTGGCTGTGCCCCTCTGTCATAAATATAGGTCCGCTGGCCATCCAATGGTGTACCGCTCGCGCTCAGACCGCTCCCTCCAACCCCTGCGACAGACGGATGAGCCCCACCCAATAGATGAGTGCCAAGTACAACACCATTACCTGGATCCGTCGCCAACGGAGCCGCCCCTGCATCGTAGGTCGTTGCACCAGCCCATGAACTTGGCCCCAGCCATAATGCAACCGCTGCCACTCCGAACGCTAACCTTGTGAGCGCTTTCATGATGCCCCCCCCCTCAGCTATTCGTGACGAGTATGTTTCGAGAATATCTGTTCACTCTGTTGACCACTCACGATTATGAGTCAGCACTAATCGCAGCATATTTTGCGCCATGATATAACTTATTGAAATAATGACGATTATGTTGTGCGCTCATAATTGATCAGTCATCACTGTCTATGAATCTGACAAGATCCGTGGCGACTGATATCAGGAATTTGATGACGGATGAGATAAAATGCCTTGCACTTTCAGTAGTTTACGAGGCAGTAGGAGACGGGGGGCTTTCCTTGGAAGACAAGTCGATCTGTCTACTTTTCCGACAGGATCACAAAATCTAGAAAATTGGTATCGAAGAGAATCATCTACCCCACGCCAACAGCCACAGCCATTGGCAGGGTCCGATGAACTCCTCTCCTATGGATGACAAGGAGGGGTCGCCTCCAAGAAACGATCACTCGCGAAAACTGGCCATGGACAGATGTTGTTTTCTGGACGATTCGGCCGAGGAGAGATGCAGGCCCAATGATTCGTTACGGAATCACGCCGAGCGCCTGCCCGGCCTTGGCGAAGGCCGCCACGGCTTGTTCCAACTGGGCCCTCGTGTGTACTGCCGACATCTGGACACGGATTCTGGCCTGGCCTTCAGGGACGACAGGATAGCTGAACCCCACCACGTAAACCCCCTCCGTTAACAGTGCCTCAGCCATCTTGGTCGCCAGTGTCGATTCACCCAGCATGACAGGAATGATGGGATGCTCGCCCGGCACCAGGCGAAATCCTAGATCGGTGAGCTGTGCGCGAAAGAACTTCGCATTGGCATGGAGCCGCTCACGGAGTTCATCCCCTCCTGCCACAAGATCAAGCGCCCGTAAGGCTCCGGCCGCGATCACAGGAGGCAATGAATTGGAGAACAGATAGGGCCTCGACCGCTGACGCAGTAACTCGACGATCTCCGCCTTGCCCGACGTAAATCCCCCCGTGGCTCCCCCCAGAGTCTTGCCCAATGTGCTCGTCACGATTTCGATGCGATCGGCCAGACCATAATACGCGGGCGTGCCGCGCCCCTTCGGGCCGAGGACGCCGGTCGCATGGCTGTCGTCCAACACCACTGCTGCGTCATAGCCCTCGGCCAGCTCGACGATGCGGTCCAACTTGGCCAGATCTCCATCCATCGAGAAGACCCCATCCGTCACGATGAGCCGCAGGCGGCTGGTCTTTGCCTCTTGCAG
This sequence comes from Nitrospira sp. UBA6909, assembly GCA_002451055.1. Lineage (GTDB taxonomy): Bacteria > Nitrospirota > Nitrospiria > Nitrospirales > Nitrospiraceae > Nitrospira_D. The sequence continues at coordinate 11,802 of DKBD01000068.1, forward strand.
CCGCGCTTCCAATTCACCCATATCGGAATGGGCATAGCGAAATCGCTTGGCCTTGCACAGGCGAATACCGTCGATCAGGCTGGCATGGTTCAAGGCATCGCTGATGACGGCGTCACGCTCATCCAACAGCGCCTCGAACAAGCCGCCGTTGGCATCAAAACAAGAACTATAGAGAATGGTGTCTTCAGTGCCCAAGAACCCGCTGACGGCTTGCTCCAGCCGTTTGTGCAAATCCTGCGTGCCGCAGATAAAGCGCACGGAGGCCATGCCATAGCCGTGCGTCTTCAACCCCTCCATGACAGCCTGGACGATCTCCGGGTGATTCGCCAAGCCAAGGTAATTGTTGGCACAGAAATTCAACACCGGCCCCTGGTCCACCAGGATATCCACCCCTTGTGGACCGAGGATGCGCCGCTCAGATTTGTAGAGGCCCTTCGCGCGGATGTCGGCGAGCTGCTGCTGAAGGGCTTCTTTAAGAGAGTTGTACGCCATCGTTAGTCGGTAAGGGGTAACCGGTAAGGGGTAAGGAGTCCGAAAACATTCCCGTAACCATATCCTTCCATTTCACACCTCACCCTTTACCCTTCACCCCTCACGGAATGAGAACGACTTTGCCGCATTGCCCGGATCGGATCAACTCAAACCCCGTCGCGAATTCCGCCATGGGGAATGTATGCGTAATGACCGGCCTGATGTTCAGCCCCGCCTTGAACAGGCCTGCCAGCCTGTACCAGGTTCCGAATAGATGCCGACCCGTCACACCGTACACACGAATGCCTTTAAAAATGATCTCGTTCGGTAGATCGAAACAGACCTGGCCGGTCGGAATGCCGAAGAGCGTCACACGCCCCCCGTTTTTCACGGAACGAAAGGCTTGGTGCAGCGCGCCAGGGTCACCGGACATTTCCAACGCCGCATCGACGCCTTCGCCGGCCGTCAGCTCGCGAATCGCGTCGCCCACGGCCTCCAGCCGGTCGGTTTTCACATTCACCGTATGATCCACGCCCAATTGTTTGGCCAACCCCAGCCGATAGTCGCTCACATCGGTCGCGATAATGACGGCTGCGCCGGCCACGCGGGCGACGGCAGCGGCAAACAAGCCGGTCGGCCCACATCCCGTCACCAAGACTGTGTGGCCGGTGAGATCTTCCGCCAGCGCGGCATCGACGGCGTTGCCGAGAGGCTCCTGAACACAGGCCAATTCCGGCGGAATCTCGGCAGCAGTGCGCCACAAGACGCTCTCCGGCAGCGAAACGTACTCGGCATAGGAGCCGTCACGATCGATACCCAGGATTTGGTACCGTTTGCAGACATGGGCTTGTCCGGTTCGGCATTGAAAACATCGGCCGCATGTGATGTGCGACTCGGCCGCAACATAGTCGCCAACCTTCACCAGGGACACATCGCGCCCGGTTTCCACAACGTGGCCGCAGACTTCATGGCCGATAATGCGCGGGGGCTGGATGCGCTGTTGTGCCCATTCGTCCCAGCGATAGATATGACCATCGGTGCCGCACAAGGAGGTTGCGGCGACCTTGACAATGACGTCGTGCGGGCCTGGAGTCGGATCCGGCCAACTTATCTGAGTCAACCCGGGGGCGGAAGTCGTTTTGACGAGCGCTTGCATGTCGTCATTCTATCTCAATTGCACAGACTGAGCACGTGCCGCCCTCCTACTCCGAACCTACCGCTATCGCTTACCGAGATAGCGGCCATAGAGGAACGCCACAAATTGCTTGGCCCCACGCACTCTGCTTTTGACATTCTCATCGTCCAGGCCGGCTCGATGCAATTCCTGCTGAAACCGGACCAACGCATCCTTCAATTCCCTTTCCAAGACTCGATCAAGCATGCTCCCCATGAATATCCTCCTTCCGGATAAGTTTCCTCGGACCCGATCTTCATCCCGCCATCCTTCAGAGTGGTGATCGGGTTTTCCGCGTGCCTCGTGATTCTATAGAAATTTCACTGGTCTCACCAGAAAGCTGAAGAATTAAACGGGTTGCACGGCATCAGAATGATCAGTAGGATGCTGCCATCATGTTTTCGCCGACCTTGCAATCTGTTGTATTCGCGGCCACCCTTCTTGGGGCGGCCATGCCGGGCGATTGCGTGCTCGATGAGTCCGGCATTCGCGACGGCGTGCACGCGAAAGCATATCCTCCGCCCATCGACTGGCACGGCCCTCACCCTGAAACAATGACAACCGCCACGCTGGATCACTCCTTGGAGGCGTCGCCATGACCATCGGATTGCGTTGGATGGCTTGTGTGACAACATGGGTCTGGCTTATCGGACTGCCGGTCTGGGCCGGCGCTGAAACAGCCCGGTGGAATATCGACCCCGACCACTCGCTCATTGAATTTCGCGTCGTGCACATGGTGGTCTCCAAGACCGCCGGCCGATTCTTGGACTATCAGGGATTCGTCGAGATGGACGTGGACGCCAAGACATTCACTGCGATTGAAGCCACGATCAACAGCGCATCCGTCGATACGAATCATACAAAACGCGATACCCATCTGCGCAATGCCGACTTTCTCGACGTCAAGCAGTATCCGACGATGACCTTCACAATGAAGCGCTACAAGAAGCAAGGAGACGGGTACTCCGTCGTCGGGGATTTCACCTTGCGCGGCGTGACGAAGGAAGTCATCCTCGTCGGCTCATTCAACGGCGTCACCCAAGACCCTTGGGGGAACACTAGGGCCGGCTTCAGCGCCGAAGGCAAACTGAACCGCAAGGAGTTCGGCATGGTCTGGAACAAAACGCTCGACAACGGCGGACTGATCGTCGGCGACGAAGTGCTCATCCGTCTTGAAATCGAGTGCATCAAGGCCAAACAATGAGTGTTGCATCTGTTTGCTTTTTCCACTTGCAGACTGCAGACATGCGATGAAAGCCATGGTGCTGAATCGAACCGGCGACGTGTCCGACAACCGGCTTGAGTTGCGCGAGTGCGCAGTGCCCGAACCGGGACCGGGGCAGGTGCTGGTGAAGATTCATGTCTGCGGGGTGTGCCGGACGGATCTGCACGTCGTGGAAGGTGAGTTGCCTGACATCACGCTCCCCGTGATTCCCGGTCATGAGGCCGTCGGAACCGTGGCGCGAGTGGGGCGGAACATTCGGGATCTCCGGGAAGGGGATCGCGTCGGGATCGCCTGGCTTCAGGGCACCTGCGGCACCTGCGAATTCTGTATAAGTGGGCGGGAAAACCTGTGCGGGGCGGCGCGGTTCACCGGCTATCAGGTCGATGGGGGCTATGCGGAATACGCGGTCGTCCCCGAGCACTTCGCCTATCCCATTCCACCGGTGTTTGGGGACGACGAGGCAGCCCCGCTGCTCTGCGCGGGCATCATCGGCTATCGCGCGTTGTGCCTCAGCGGGATCAAGCCTGGCCAGCGCCTTGGGCTCTACGGATTCGGCGCCTCGGCTCATATTGCCATCCAAATCGCGCGCCATTGGGGCTGTTCCGTCTACGTCAGTTCTCTCAAGGCTGAACACCAACAGTTGGCGAGACAGTTAGGAGCCGTCTGGGTCGGCGGCTCGGCCGACATGCCGCCGGATAAATTACACGGGTCGATCATTTTCGCGCCTGCCGGCGAGCTGGTGCCGCCGGCCTTGCGCGCGCTCGAGCGAGGCGGCACGCTCGCGCTGGCCGGCATCCACATGTCTCCGATCCCCACACTCGACTACGACCGCGAGGTGTTCGGCGAACGCGTGATCCGCAGCGTGACGGCNNGAAAGCCGGCGCGTTCCAAGGCGCGGCAGTGTTGGCGATGTGATCGCGACAGGACCTCAACTAGCCCCTGCGGTAAACACAAGGTGGCTCACATGACGATGATGAAGGACGAGGTCGAGATCCTCCCGGATTGACGAACGCCTCTCTGCAGGTATATTTTCTATACCAGGATGAATTTTGAGTTCGATGCGGCAAAGAGCAAAGCCAACCGTGAAAAACACGGGATCGATTTTATCGAGGCCCAACACCTGTGGGAAGACGAAGACCGGCTTGAAATCCCAGCGCGAACAGAAGACGAACCTCGATATGTGCTAATTGCGGTTCATAGGCAAACGCTCTGGTCGGCCTGTTTCACCTATCGGAGCGAACGTATTCGGTTGATTTCGGTTCGAAGGGCAAGAAAGGAAGAAAGAGGACTCTACTATGAAAGCCAAGCAACTCGAAAAGATGTTTGATGAGGGAAAAGATGTGACGCCTCATCTTGACCTCTCGAAGGCACGCCGTCCTGGGCATGAACAGAGACGCGTGAACGTCGATTTTCCCAATTGGATCATCGAATCCCTGGATGCGCAAGCAAGTCGCCTTGGCGTCACACGGCAATCGGTGATCAAGCTGTGGATCGCCGAGCGATTGAAGGAAGAACAGAAGAAAGCCAGCTGAGCGCCGGCAGATGGGTTTGGGAGCAGACGAAGAACCGTGAAGGGCCCCCAATCAACATCTTTTGCAGCGAAGCAGACAGAGGCACCATGGCTGACATTCCTAACCTCGACGCCTATTCGGCATTTGGGAAAACTCCGGCTGAAGCGCTCAAACAAGCGGAATTGGCGAAGCGTGCATGGTTCGCTGCCGCGCGCTGAAAAGAAACCCATGCCCAAGCCCTGAAATCGTCCCGCCAACTATCAACCCGGCACTTAACCTGTTTCCTCGTTTCGGCGTGCAGCTCCTCTGCGTTGGGCGATGCACGATACAGGATCAGCCCCCCATGGACTTCTCCTGTGATAGCTTTTCGTGGTGACCTTGAGGGTGAACCGGAAAGCGTCGTTGACGACAAGGGGCGGCGGCTAGCCCCATCCCTTGTCGGAACACAACACCAAGAGGCATGCGACAAGCGTACGCTGCCGTTGACAGATGTCAATTGACATTTTACAGTGGCAGGGATGATTGCGGGTTTCCGGCACAAGGGCTTGCGTCTGCTCTTTGAAGAAGATGACGGGCGGAAGCTGAAAGGCGACCAGCTTGACCGGCGTCGCTTGATCTTGTCGGCTCTGAACGCGGCGGAATGTGCTGAGGATATGGACCAGCCCACCTTTCGGTTGCATCCGCTCAAGGGGGATCGCAAGGGCAGGTGGGCCGTGACGGTGCGGGCCAATTGGCGCGTGACCTTTCGTTTTTCGCAAGGACAGGCCTACGATGTGGATTTAGAGGACTATCATTGAGGTGACGCCATGGTGATGAAAAATCCTGTCCATCCGGGGACACTGATCGAAGCCAATCTTGACGAATTGGGCCTGAGCGTCGCGGAAGCCGCCAAGGGCATGAAAATCACGCGACAACAGCTCTATAACGTCATGCGCGGTAGAAGCGCGGTCTCGCCGGATATGGCCTTACGGTTAGAAAAAGCATTTGGAGGAAGTGCCTCCATGTGGCTAGGCATGCAGTCGGCCTATGACCTTGCGCAAGCACGAAAAGAACAAGGGAACATTTCAATCCGTCGTCTTACCGAACAGAAGGCGGGTGCGCCATCGTTATCCTGACCAGATCCTGACCAGTTGCGTGACGAGAAGGACACGCTGAAAAGAAGCCGATTCCCAAACCGAGATATCGCCTGGCCATCTATCAAACAAACCGGCGCTTAATCTGTTTCCTCATTTCGGCGTGCAACTCCTCTGCGCCGAGTGATGCACAATTCAAGATCCGCCCCCAATCGTGAACGCTGATCTGGTGATCTCGTCAGCCATCACAGAGGCCCTCACCACGCCATCTAATTGGCCGTGATCATGAGCCACGGCGCCTCCCATTCATACCAACACGCACAGGAGAATGTGCAATCGCCGACCGGTCGTTGCACAGAACGTCTGACTCTCCACAAAACCTTAAAGGTTGCCTATCTTTAGGCTCTTGAAATTTGAGCCCGGTGAGATTGGCAATTCGCTTACCCCAAAGCGGACGGTAAATAACCATTTTGCGACCGTCGGCATCCAGCCAGAAGGGGAAGTTCGGCGCCGAGATCACCTCGCCATAACTGGACCAATAGAACGGAAGCTGTCATATCCCGTCACACGCCTCTCCTCCTATTGACCAGATCTGGAACCGTGCCTCTCAGATGTCAGCCTCAGCGCTGAATAGCATCGGCGTCGTGCCTGCCACATAAACCTGTTATCCTGCCGCGCTCATGTTCACCTCAGGATACAGGAGTCCTTCCTACGAGGGGCAGTGGAACGGACGGTGCGAGACACCGCCATATGGTCAAGTGCGTTTTGTCTTCAGGGATCGTCAGCGCAGTATTTTCAAACGGTTAGAATCGCTGTGGCGCAATAGAACAGCTTCCGTTCCAGTGCCCCTGGGACGACAGCTTGCCGATACGGTTGCAGAGCAGCTATGCTGGATCACTAGCATGACACGAGCCGGCGTCCTATTTTATCCGTTCCATCTGTGCCACGAGCGCACCTTGCAGTGGCTGCTGGAGCGGTATCAGCAGGTGCATTTCCGGGACTATATGGCCATACAAGTCAGTCCGTTCTGCGGGACAACGGCCTTTCCCGAACGTATGGGAGATTCCTTCCCCGACCTCCTGGCCACCAAGCGACTGGTGCAGGGGTACAACGTCAGCGGACCCCTCAAGCCGGACACCTGC
>DKBD01000068.1:18495-18996 GCA_002451055.1 Nitrospira sp. UBA6909
GCCCATTTCACATTACTCACTCGGCTTATAGAACGAATGGGCTTCACGATCGAGAATGGGTTGGTCGAACAAGGCATGTCTTAACCATTACACTCAGATCTGCTAGAACCTCCGCCCATACCTGCCCCATCAACGCCCCAAACAATACAATTCCGGATGTCACTGAAGACATTGAGACCGGCAGCGGCAGCGGATTGGGGAGAAGCCGGGATAACGGACTATTCGATCAGATCAGGGCAATGACGCCTTGTACTTCTGCTTTGGGTCGAAAGCGGTCGTTTGANNCCAACGCCGCTTGACGTGCAATAACTGGACGGTCATTGCACAGGACACCACGAACACCCAGCAATTCGGAATCCCCTTCTCCGAACACCAAGAACCATTGACGGTCAATGATCGGAACGCCTAGCACCATCGGACCGGACCATGGCACTGATTCTATCGCCTTCGGGCGAGAATGCTCGAAGCCTGCCCGGACGCTTCTTTCACCAAGATTCCCAT
>DKBD01000040.1 GCA_002451055.1 Nitrospira sp. UBA6909
GGCGCTCTGCCTCCGGCACCAGGCCATACGGAGCCTGATCAACTTGGACGCATCTTTTTTCATGGGTATTCCCCCCTGTCACGTGGCCTATGCCGTTGTTGGAGGAGCAAATGAAATGCCAGGAGGTGGGGTGGGGTGCCGGCCTATCGGATGCGGCAGTCCGCAAGGTAGTTTTCCAGATATTCCCATGACTTGTTGCTAAGGGAGTATCATTCGTATAGATAGGGAGAACAGGGGCAGCTTGAATAGACAGTGAAGGAATGAAGGATCAGGCCTATAGCCTGAGAGGGGAAGGAATGGACGGCACACAACGACGGTTCTTTGCGCCATGCCCGCGTGGTCTGGAAGGGGTGCTTGAACAGGAACTTCACGATCTCGGCGTGCCGGCCACATCCAAGACCGACGGCGGTGTCGGCTTCACCGCTCCGTGGTCGACGATGTATTGGGTCAACCTCAAGAGTCAGATTGCGAGCCGCGTCCTCTGGGAAGTCGGCCGGAGCGCCTACAAAACGGAGGACGATGTCTACCGCGCAGCCTATGCGCTCCCCTGGTCAGAATGGTTTGCCCCCTCGCAGACCATCAAAGTCAAGGTGAGCGCGTGCCGCTGTCCTCTCCCCAGCCTGGATTTTCTCACCCTCCGGATCAAAGACGCCGTCTGTGACAAGTTCGTCGCTGCGCGCCATCGGCGGCCCAGCGTCGACACGGAACGACCGAACATCAAGCTCGATGCCTTTCTCGATGAGAACACCGTCACGTTGTATCTGGATACCTCCGGCGAGCCCCTCTTCAAACGAGGGTACCGGATCACCTCCGTCGAAGCGCCATTGCGGGAGAATCTAGCGGCGGGCATCTTGCGGCTCGCTGGCTGGACGCCGAGCGAAGTCCTGCTCGATCCCATGTGCGGGGGCGGGACCATCGCGCTCGAAGCATCGTTGATGGCTCGTCGGATTCCGCCAGGCATCTCACGGCACTTTGCCTTCGAGAGGTTGCTGGTGCACGATGCCAAACTCTGGGGCCGTCTGCGCGAAGCGGCCCGCGCCAAACAGCTAGCCAAGGTTCCGGCTGCCATCTATGCATCGGACCGCGATCCCTCGATGGTGAAGATTGCGCAGCGGGCCTTTCAAGGGGCAGGGGTGGTGGTCGATATCCGGTTGAAACAAAGCGACATTCTGGATCTGGAGACCCCGGCGGACCAGGGCGTCATGGTCATCAACCCACCCTATGGAGTCCGGCTCAGCCAACCGGGCGAATTGGAATCGTTCTATCCTAAACTGGGCGATTGGCTGAAACAGCGGTTTACGGGATGGCGCGCGTATATCTTAACCGGCGACGCCCGCGTGCCGAAACTCATCGGCCTTGTCCCCTCGAAACGCATTCCCCTCTTCAACGGTGCCCTGGAATGCCGGCTCTACGAATTCGTCATCGTCCCAGGCGGTGCGAGGAGACGGCTGGGACGGTCAGTGTAGACGTAAACTGGTCTTGCCTTACGGACCGGTGAGGAGAGCGACTACCAGCGAGTTCGAATCGGGTATTGGGTGATCAAAGTGTCTGGTGTCAGCAGCAGGCAATCATGTTCGATCGCCTGGCAGTGTATTGAGCGTATCGTCGGGCAGNNGGATGATTTCGTTTACACAAGAGAATCCGCTCCCCCGCTTTCAGTTTCGCCAGATACTTCGAGAGGTGGATCTTGGCCTCGTGAATATTCAGTTTAATCATGGTGCAACACTAGGCCAGGAAGTGACCTCAGTCAAGCCGTAGAGTTTCCCTTCCCCAACGGCGCCCTCGAATGTGGGTTCTACGAATTCATCATCGTCCCCGGCGGCGGCTTGGGGCGCAGCAAGCCTGATCCAGCAGAGGGGATACTCTCTAACCCCACGCGGGGTTAGTTTTTCAGCTTCCTTGAGAGTTGGCAGCTGCTGGTAGCGAGTCGTAGCCTACGCCAATAAAGGGGCTGTGTGAGGCAATGATTCCGTTTTCTTCTTCTTTTTCTCGGCGAGGGAGTCGGGTTGCTCTGGGGGGTGTCGGTAATAAGCAGGATGGCGCATATGAGCTATTTGCAACAGACCATCAAAGCCGTGATTCGACCGGGTGACGATGCCGGCTATGTTGCCGAATGCCTTGAAATTGCCGTCGTCACGTAAGGGCGGACGCCGGGCGAAACTGTTAAACATCTTTAAGAAGTCATCGCGCTGCATCTGGACGAAGAGAATCTTGAGTGGGGCACTGGGTTTGCAGGAGAAACCGACCTTGGTGCTGACGATGGAATTCGATCCGCTCCATGCTCAAGCTTCGTAGGCTCGCGGGCCGCGATGTCCTGAGAATCCTCCGAGAGCGTCATCTATGCTGTGTGCGATGAGCAGCATTTTTTCGTCGGCATCAACGCGACGTTGCTATTCCTAGCCACCAGTGCAACAGATTAATACTCGTGTGCGATCCCATTGCTCACTCGTGCGTCTCTGGATATGCCTGAGGCCTACATGAATGAAGAGTGTGGTGACCCAAAACCCGAAATCCCAAGCGACGAATTTGACCATCTGAGTTATGCGTACTATTCCGCTCTTCATGATCCTGAGGCTTGGTACAACAGTGCGCGTTCACTTTTTGGAGCAGCATGTGTAGTTGCCGAAAGAATTAATGCCCTCAAGTCTCTTAGAGAGGCCAATAATTTGGGGAGGGTGTATAGGTTACTGGCGGGGTTTGCCCTCGAAGCCCTATTCAAAGCAATCATTGTTCTGAATATGGAAGAGGTAGGTCGGAATACCAAACTCCCACTATTTCTTAATACCCATAACCTAGTTGCTTTATCTGGAAGAGCCAGAATCACTCTTGACCCAGAGGAGATTCGTTGCCTTGATAACTTAACAGTTTATGTCAAATGGGGAGGTAGATATCCAGTTCCTACAGATCTCTCTCAGTTTGGTCTGTTTTCATGGTCTGGCGAACCAGAAATCATAGAACGTCTGTTCAAAAAATACTCAAAGCCCTTTGACATCACTTCATAGAGCCGATAAATCAAAGAGCCCACTTGCAGGGTCTAACATGAGCAGTGACTTGCGTCGCTCGCGAGAGCCACGAGGCCGAGAGGGTATAACTGATCGCACAAAGAGACGTTCTGGAGCTTGCGTGTCAGAGACCCCAATGGGGTCTGACATGAGTATTGACTTATAGGGATCATGCCTCGGAGTCCGATGCCGACGGCCATGTCTCTAGCCATCCACCCCTGGGCTACGCCCCATCTTTTTCACCCTCTCCCTGTCTCGTTGACCGCTTGACTGCTGACTGATATCATTCCGCTAGCATTTCATCGTCTCGACGGGGAGATACCCATGGCGCAGGTGCTTGTTCGACAACTGGATGATAAGGTAGTGGATCGGCTCAAGAAGCGGGCGAAGGAGCATGGTCGGTCGCTGCAATCGGAAGTGAAAACGATCCTTGAGGAAGCGGTGCCGGATTATGAGGCGGCATGGAAGCGAATCGAGGGGTTTCGCAAGCGCCTGAAGAAGTCTGGAAGGAAGTTTAGCGACAGTGCCGTGCTTATCCGTGAGGATCGTGACCGGTGAGCGGCTATGTGGTGGATGCCAGTGTCGCGATCAAGTGGTTCATCCCGGAGATCCATTCCGAGGCTGCGGTCCAGGCGAGGCGGCTGCGTGGGCGGCTTCATGTCCCGGCTTTTCTGCAATTGGAACTCGGCAACGTCATCGCCAAGAAGATTCGGCGAGAGGAACTTACCAGAGCAGACGGCGAGACCATTCTGAGGGAATTGCGGCACCTTCCGCTCCAGCGCCATGCCGACGAACGGCTGTTCCCCACCGCCTACGAACTCGCCCTGGATACACGGCGAAGCCTCTATGATTGTCTCTATCTGGCGCTCGCAGAAGCGGTGGATGGACGTCTCATCACAGCCGACCGGAAATTCTTCAACGCCTTGACAGGAGGATCGTACGGTCGGCGATTGGTCTGGGTTGAAGACTTGCCACGGCTGACGTAATTGTCGGGAGCATTCAATGGGGTTTGACATGAGTATTGACTATCAACGGCGGGAGACGATCCACGGCATGGCGGCGAAGAGGAGGAGACTCACGTAGTAGGCCGTGCCGGAAACCGGGTCTCTGTTCAGCATGACCTCTGCGGCGGTCATGCCCAGGAGTCCGATGCCGACGGCCAGCTCTCCCGCCAACATTAAGCCCAGCCCAATGCCACCGATGGCCAATCGTGCCGTGTGATTGCGAGGCTCAGGGAAACGCCGAGTGATCCACCGTGCCGCGAGCACCGTTGCGAGCAGCATCAGCGGCATCTCCAAGAGTTCGGC
>DKBD01000103.1 GCA_002451055.1 Nitrospira sp. UBA6909
CACCGTGGGAACGGCATCATAGCACTGGAGGGCAGCTGTCTGATTGCGCGCAATCGTCGCAGCGGGAAGCCCCAGGTCGGCGAGCTCTCGCCCAATCGCGCCATGGATCGAATCCTGGCGCAGTCCGACAAGCCGGCAAGCAACGGCGCCGAGCAAGGCGCTGATCGCACCGCGTTTGCCGAACTGCTGCAGCGCGAGCCCCGTTAGATCCAACGTCGTTAACCGGCCTGGGATAGGGTCCTGAGCGAGGAATTGTTCAGGGTCTAATAGCGAGTTGATGAATACGGCCGTCCCCTCGTTGATTCCTTCCAGCACGCGCGCGGCCGGATCGGGGATGAGCGATGCATCGGCCACGATAACCAGGTCGGGATGAACGATCAACCCCCGTTCGCGGATCGGCTCCCTGGCGATACGCGTGTAGGCGGCCACCGGCGCGCCGCGCCGCTCGGCCCCATAAATTGGCGAGTCCTGTGCCACGAACCCTTCCAGGAATGCGGCGGTTCCCAAAATACGGCTTGCGGTCTTCGCCCCCTGCCCTCCTCGGCCATGGAAGCGAACGGCAAGCATGTCTGATTTCATCTATAATATTTTCTCCATTCTCTCTTTCATCGCGTCTCTGCCGGCTCGCACAGCCGCTTCGACATCCGCCTTCTTTTCGGCCATGAATTGCTCCCCGCGTTCGATCATTTCATCGAGGGCAGCTCGCGCTTCCTTGGCCTTCTCGACGATATCTTCCTCGGTCTTGTCGGCAAAGTCCTTGATTGAGCGGCGGGTTTCCACTCCTGACTTGGGCGCGACCAAGATCCCCGTGATAAATCCCACAATGGCGCCACCAAGCAACGCAAGCGCCATGACAGGCCCTGAACTTTCGTCATTCCGATTTCCCATGATAGATTCCCCCTTCACAAAATTGTGCCGCTGAATGAACGAAGACCGCCTACAGCCTCAGTGCTGGTGTTGTTGTCCTCCGCCTGATCCTCCACCCCCATGATCGCCGCCGCTCCCCCCTCCGTGACCGCCGCCCATCATTCCGCCCTGTCCCATTCCACCTCCATGGCCTCCCTCGCTTTTCATGTGCTCGAGATGGGCACGGTCCTTCTCCCGTTGTTCCGGCGTCAAGAGCGCCATCGCTTCTCGCTCGCTCTTGATAGCTGCGACAAGCTTCGCTCCTTCCGCTTTTTTCAATTGATCGACTTTCGCTCGGATGGCAGAAAGATCGGTCCGTTCATCTTCCACTAGTGCGTCTAGTTCGAGTTGTGCAATCTTACTGTCAGCCTCCAAACTTACGCCGGCCCGCTTGGAATCGAGCTGGATGGCTTTGATCTTGCCGATTTGCTCCGGCGTCAGGCCGATCTCCTTGGCATGCTTGAGGAGATGCTTCAGGTAATGCGCGCTATGGTCTTCCGGTTCGCCCTGATCATGGCCACCTTGCGTCTGTCCATGCATCATGTGCATTTGGCACGCCTCCGATACATCCGAGAAGGCTGCCATCACTACCATCGATCCAGCACCTACAAGTCCAACAATCCACTGTCGTTTCAACTTTATCATCGTCATGACCTCCCGCATTAGAAAATCCCTGGTCCTGTGGTACGGATGCCTTTACCCGTTGCACTATGCCAAACATCGGAGCCGTTTCAAATGACGCCCGAAGGTCACTACGGTACCGGGATTGAGATCAGAACGCCACCCAGCACGTCGTTGAGTTTATAGTCACGCTTCTCACTACGGGGGTCGGCATTATGACAGGTCACACAAGATTGCGACACGGCCTGGTCTGCATAGACTGCTTGGAAATATCGGTTGCCTTCCTCCCTGACGAGGCCCTTGTACGGCTGCTCGGGATTCGCCATGACCGCCTCAAGTGCCTTTTGCTCAAATTCATTTCGAGGGGCGTTCTGCTTGTTGATCGCATTGAGGCTGATCAACCGATAACGCACCTTGCTTCCCGTCAGCTCGGCCAAGCTCGACGACTCCTGAAAGAATTGGGCCGGGATAGGGAGCGCACTTTCCGAACGCCATTTCTCCGACGATTGGATTACACCTCTCCTCTGCATTCGTTCCACGACATGGACAGTATAAAATGTCCTGTCAGCCGCCAACACTGAATGGATATAGTCCACGACCGTTTCCAGTGGAACACTCCCGGCTGATTCCTTGCCGGCGTGACCCGCACCCCAAGTCCCGAGCAAAGAGATCGAGACACTCAAAACTCCGACAAGCCACTTCCTTGATGTCATGACGCCCTCCCTTCGACAGAGCTTACGCAGCCCTGAATTCCGTGCAAGATGATACAGAGCAGCCTCTTCCTCCACACCCCTCTCAGGGAACAGAGGAAGTCCCTTTCTTGAAAATCATCCTCGGCGCCTGCAGCTCGCCCATCTCAAAGGCCACCAGTTCCCATCCAGCATGACCATACTCATCAAGCGCGGTTTGAATGCTACGCGTGTCAGGCGGAACCTCGATCACCCGGTACTCAAACCGTGGCTGAGCCGGAGAGGACTGCGACACCACCGGACTGACGCGCACATAACCAAACAGTACCAGTATGAGAACCACTGTTCCTAGGATGAACGAACGCCGCAAGGTGGTACTCTTCATGATTCTCCTGATTAGCGAGACGGCCTCACCCACATCCTATTCAATATTCACCCACGACCAGGATTCTGCGCCTTCAGACAGCTTAATCTTCGATGGACACNNATTGCGATTCTGGTGCCGTCGCTCTAGACAGTGTTCCAGAGTCCATGGAAACAAAGACTTGAAGTTGTCAGCTCAGTTCAAGGCGATGCCGATGTGATGCAGGAATACTCAGGCCGCTTTTGCTTGGTGGGGAAAAACGCTACTCTTACTCACCCATCCCGCCTCTCCGGCCTCAATGATCCATGCCGCCCATCATGCCACCTGGCCTCATCATCGGCCCCATCCCTTCTCCATGCCCCATTTTCCCCCGTCCGTGTCCGCCGGCGAACGTGCGTTCATACTGAATGAGGCTCCAGATTTCCTCGTCGGACAAGACCGGACCAAATCCGATCATGGCCGTGCCGGGCGATCCGTGCTTGATGGTCCAGAAAATTTCCCCCTCGCTGCGATGGCGCCAGAATCCATGGTGCCGGAAATCGCGCGGCGCCGGATTGAGCTTCGCCGCCGCGGGTCCGTTGCCGTCGCCATCGGTGCCGTGACAGTTGAAGCAGGCACCTTTGCCCTCATAGAGCGCCTTGCCTTTTGCGACAATCTCCGGGGAATCCGGCAAGGGACTCTTGAGCGCGCGCGCTTCGGCCAGCTTGTCAGCGGGCACCAGCGGCTGCATCATGTGCCGTTCCGCACCTACAGGAGGACCTGCCAACACAACCGTTACGACGAACAACACGAATACGCTAGGCTTCATCGTCCTGCTCCTTGTTCTTCCGTTGCGAAGGATCGCACATATCGCAGCACTTGCCAGGCCTCTTCTTCCGTCAAGATGAGCGGAATGAAGGGAGCCATCGCCGTGCCCTTGCTGCCGTTCTTCAAGATCCAGAACAGTTCCCCATCCGTTCGAGCACTTTGCCATTCCTTATCGGTGAAGTTTC
>DKBD01000023.1 GCA_002451055.1 Nitrospira sp. UBA6909
TAGATGGCTTGGACCGAGGTGATCGAGCCGCGCTTGGTCGAGGTGATGCGTTCTTGTAGGGCACCCATTTCGGTCGAGAGGTTCGGCTGATATCCGACAGCTGATGGCATGCGGCCCAACAGCGCCGAGACTTCCGATCCGGCCTGCGTGAACCGGAAGATATTGTCCACAAAGAGCAACACGTCTTGGTTTTCTTCATCGCGAAAAAACTCGGCCACAGCCAATCCGGTCAAGGCAACGCGGAGGCGCGCGCCGGGCGGCTCGTTCATCTGGCCGTACACCAAGGCGGCTTTCGACTTGGTGAAATCATCAGGATCAATGACTTTCGACTCCTGCATTTCATGCCAGAGATCGTTGCCTTCGCGCGTTCGTTCGCCGACACCGGCGAACACGGAGAAACCGCCGTGGTGCAGCGCGATGTTATTGATCAGCTCCATGATAATGACGGTCTTGCCGACGCCGGCGCCACCGAAGAGGCCGACCTTGCCTCCCTTGCTGTAGGGTTCGAGCAGATCCACGACTTTGATGCCGGTTTCCAACACCTCTGTCTTGGTCTCTTGATCCTCAAGAGTCGGGGCCGGACGGTGAATCGGATAGGTCCTCTTCGCCTTGATCGGGCCTTTTTCGTCAACCGGTTCACCAAGCACGTTGATGAGCCGGCCGAGCGTTTCTCGTCCCACCGGTACGGAGATCGCGGCTCCGGTATCTTCCACATCCATCCCGCGCGTCAGACCGTCGGTCGAGGACATGGCAACCCCCCTCACGCGATTCTCACCCAGATGCTGGGCGACTTCGAGCGTGATTCGCACGGCGGGCTTGCCCGCGGCTGTATTCTCTTCCTGTGTGACCTTCAGCGCGTTGTATATATTCGGCAGCTGGCCGGGAGGAAACTCCACGTCCACCACCGGTCCGATGACTTGAATNNTTGAGCGCTTCCGCGCCGCCCACGATATCCATGAGTTCTTTGGTAATCGCCGCCTGCCTGGTCTTGTTGTAATACAACGTGACTTTCTTGATCAGTTGGCCGGCGTTGCGTGTCGCGCCGTCCATGGCAGCCATGCGGGCGCCGTGCTCGGCGGCCGCCGATTCCAAAAGAATCCGGTACGCTTGAATTTGGAAATGCTTAGGAACCAGGACATTCAAGAGTTCCGCCTCATCCGGCTCGTAGAGATAGCCTCCGCCCGCCGAGCCCTCCTCCTGCACCGCGCCGAACTCGGCGAAGGGGTCGACTGGAAACAGTTTCTCCACGATCACGCGTTGTTGAATGGCCGACTTGAATTCGTTGTAGACGACGTAGAGCTCGTCGAACGTTCCCTTGACGAAATGATCAGTCAAATCTCCGCCGATATCGATGGCGTGTTCGAAGCTCAACTTATCGAATATGCCGTTCCATTCCTGGCGGATCGGCCACGTTCGGCGCCGGAAATAATCCCGTCCCTTACGGCCGATGATGCTCAGATTGACTTGCACCCCGCGAGCCTCACATTGCCGGACAAATTCCGAACCCTTCCTGACAATATTTCCGTTGAACCCACCGCATAAGCCCCGATCGCTGGTAACAATCAGAACTTCAACCTTTTTCCCTTCACGCTTCTGGAGGAGCGGGTGAGCGGAGCGGTTCACTCGTTGACTCAGATTGCTCAGCACTCCACGCATCTTGTGCGCATACGGACGTGCGGCTAGGATGCGGTCTTGAGAGCGCTTTAACTTCGCCGCGGCCACCATCTTCATGGCCTTGGTGATCTTTTGCGTATTTTTGAAGGCCGCGATCTTGCGGCGCAACGATTGAAGACTTGGCATCTTCTAGGTTTCTCGTGCTATCGGCTATATGTCATCAGTCGTAATGTTTGAGGACTACTTGGCCCCGTACCCCATCTTTTGCTTGAAGGTCGAAATAATCTCTTTCAAACGACCGCCGACCTTTTCGTCGATCTTGCCGATAGAGGTGATTTCCTTCTTCAGCTCCGAATGGTGCTGCTGGATGTAATGGAGCAGGTCGGCTTCAAATTGCTGCACCTTGTCAACCGCTACGTCGTCCAGGAACCCCTGAGTGCCTGCGTAGATGGACAACACCTGGTCGGCTACCGGCATGGGCTTATATTGCCCCTGCTTCAGCAATTCGACCATACGTACGCCGCGCGCGAGCTGCATTTGTGTAGCCTTGTCGAGTTCGCTGCCGAACTGCGAGAAAGCTGCCATCTCTCGATATTGCGCGAGGTCGAGGCGGAGCGTACCGGCGACTTGCTTCATCGTCTTGATTTGCGCCGAACCGCCGACGCGTGACACGGACAGACCGACGTTGATCGCCGGACGAATACCGGAGTAGAAGAGGTCACTGCCGAGATAAATTTGGCCGTCGGTGATTGAAATGACGTTGGTCGGAATGTAGGCCGACACGTCACCGGCTTGGGTCTCGATGATAGGCAGCGCCGTCAGGCTTCCGCCGCCGAGTTTATCGCTGAGCTTCGCTGCGCGCTCCAGCAGTCGGGAGTGCAAATAGAACACGTCGCCCGGATAGGCTTCGCGGCCCGGCGGCCGGCGGAGCAGCAACGACAACTGCCGGTAGGCCACCGCGTGCTTCGACAAATCGTCGTACACGATCAGCGCATGCTTGCCGTTGTCGCGGAAATACTCACCGATCGCGGCGCCGGCAAACGGCGCCAGGAATTGCATCGGCGCCGGGTCGCTGGCGCTGGCAGACACGACCATGCTGTATTCCATCGCATGGTTTTCTTCGAGCGTCTTCACCACACGGGCCACGGTCGACCGCTTCTGACCGACAGCCACGTAAATACAGAACACGCCCAGGCCTTTTTGGTTGATGATGGTATCGACCGCGATGGCGGTCTTACCGGTCTGCCGGTCGCCGATGATCAGCTCGCGNNTCGATGGCCTTGATGCCGGTCTGGAGTGGTTCACGGACGGACTGACGGGTATTCACGCCGGGCGCGACGACTTCAATGCGCGAGGAATGCTGCGACGTAATCGGTCCCTTGCCGTCGATCGGCTGGCCAATGGCGTTCACCACACGGCCGACGAGCGCTTCGCCCACTGGGATTTCCGCGATGCGGCCCGTTCGCTTAACCTGATCGCCTTCCTTGATGCCGACATCGTCGCCCATGAGCACCGCGCCCACGTTGTCTTCTTCCAGATTGAGTGCGATCCCATAAAGACCGCCTGGAAATTCCAGCATTTCGCCGGCCATGGCACCGTCGAGGCCATAGACCTTAGCGATACCGTCGCCGACCTGGATGACCGAGCCGGTTTCCTTAACATCAACCTGCTTGTCGAAACCTTTGATTTTTTCCTTGATGATCGCGCTGATTTCTTCTGCCTTGATCTGCATGACGACTCCTTCACTAATCTCGTGTCAGCAACGACTGTATGGCATTCAAGCGACCTCGAACGGTGCTATCGACTACGGTGCTGCCGATATGGACCTGCAGACCGGCGAGGTGATTGCCGTCGACTTGAAAAGTCACTTCGACCTCTCGCTTGAGTGTGTCGCGCAACCGCGTTCTGATTCGATCTTGCTCGGTCTGCGACAGCGCTGTCGCGGACGAGACTGTCACTTGCTGAGTACCCTTCGATTGATCGACAATTTTTCCAAATGCGTCCGCAATGTCGGGCAGAAACCGCACACGGTTCTTTTTCACCAACTGGCCGAGAAATGCTTTGCCGGCTGGTGGACACCCGAGCCGATCGCCCAATGCAGTGAGGACCGCGATTTTTTCATCCACGCCAAAGACAGGCGAGGCCACGACGTGCCGTAGAGGGGCTGAGTCCTTCATGGCCTGGCCAAGGCCGTTAAGTGTCCCCCGCGTCGCTTCGATGTTGGATTGATCGAGAAGCTCGAAGAGTGCCTGTGCGTAACGCCGCGCAACTGCTGTCTTAATCACTGTCGGAATCCACTTGCTTTATCTAGAGATAAACTTGAGACAAACGAACCAGGTTCGTGCTGAGCGCACGAAAATAAGGTCGTAACGGTACCACTTGACAGTACGGGCTGTCAATCTGGCGGGTGAACAAGTTTTCATGATCCTTCGGCGAGTGAGAGATAAATTTCAGTGGCTGGCAGTATTATAATGACACTGGTGTTCGAAGGGTTGACCCTGAGGGCATCACACTACGCAATGGCAGGTGGAGAGGGGAAACTGAGAGGTGCGTGATGAAATCACGGTATACCCTCAATGCGTTGACGCTTCTGTTATCGTTCTGCCTGGCGGCCTCCCCCGCATCGGCCTACCGGGAATACTTCACGCCTGAGCAAAAAGCCCGACTGGAAAGAATTCAGACCGTTCGAGTGGAAGCAATCGCCCTGACGGATAAGGGCGCGGCGGATACCGGATCTCTGGTGGAAGTCGCGTCTCGCCGCCTCGGCGAGCTTGGCTATGCCGTGATATCGGATCAGACGGAACCCCACGACGTCGTACTTCGGATCAAATGCGAACAGCGCAAGACATGGGAAGGCACTACCGCCAGCGGCGGCGATGCGGATCTCCCCGACGCGCCGTCACGACTCTGGAAAGGGCCGGCCTGCCAGCTAACCTATGTGCTGGGCGGCTTGAAGATTAACTGGCAGAAAGAAGTGCGCACGGAGTTTGACGACGCCGTGACCGCCGCCCAAGCGGCGGAGGCCACCGACCCCGGCGCCTATGCGCTCAGCAAGTTACAAGAGGCGCTTGAACGGTACGAGTTTCCGCTGCTCTTGGCGGCAGAATGGGGCCATCCGGAACGTCTTCTAAGACTGCTGGATTCACCCGATACGAGTCAGGCCAGAAAAATCAAAATCATCTCACTCATAGGCGAGATGCGGGCCGACGAAGCACTACCGAGACTTACGGAAGCGCTGAAAGACCGAGACCTTGCCAAACAGGCGCTTGTCGCCATGGGCAATCTCGGGAGGGAGAGCATTCCGCTTCTCATCGAGATCATGAACTCCTCTCCCCAGCCGGAGATCCAAGCAGCGGCGGCCAAAGGACTTGGGCGGATCGGAGGTATTGCCGGCGATGCGTCCGTCGTCCTGCCTCTGTTGGTCAAACTTCAAGACCCTGAGACGGACTGGACCGTCCTGACAGAGGTCGCCTGGGCCCTCGGTAAGATTCCGGACAAGCGGTCGATCCAACCGCTGTACGATCTGGACAAGAAACTCCAAGCCATCCGCGACCCAGAAAATATGGTATTGAGGAAGCTGAAGGAAGCGGTCTTCTGGGCCATCAAACAGTGCGACACCTGGGACCAGTACAGTTGATGGGTCACCCTGATGGAACCGCTGAGGGCGCGCACCACAGAATTGAAGCCAACACTTCCTGGGGTGCGGGATTATGATGCCGGATGTCGGAGAGGCGAGACGTATCTATTCACCAAGAATGAGCACACTGGCACCGGGGGATTTTCCCATTCGGGAAATCCCCCGGCTGCGGGAACAGTTCAGCCCACCTTACTTCGTGACACGCACCTCCACACGACGATTCTTCGCCCGGCCCGCCTCCGTACGATTGGAAGCCACCGGCTTTGTATCAGCAAAACCCGCCGTGGCAAGGTTACTCATTCCGCCTTCCTCCAGCGCTTGGGCAGCGTGAGCAGCCCGGGCATCTGACAATTCCTGGTTCGAAGCGAACTCCTTCTTCAAGGTGCCCCGAAGAGGTCGGTCATCCGTATGCCCCTCGACGGCAACATTGTACTCGGGGTATTCTTTCAGTACTTCCCCGACTTTTCTGAGCGCCTTGACCCCACCCGGCTTGAGCTGCGCTTCGCCCGACTCAAATAAGTAACTGGAAGCCAGCTTGATCAACAGACGCTCGCCGTTTAGATCAATCGCGATATCACCTTTCTCGATCTGCGGTCTGAGCGCTCGGATGAGCCCCTGCTTCGCGGTTTCCAGCTGTACCACAGGGCTCACCGGCGGTTGAGCAGACTGGGCTGCGGCCAGTTGGCCCTCCAAATCCGCTACGCGCTGACTCGCATCGTCCAGTTGACGCTCAAGATCCACGATGCGCTGAGTCGCGGCCGCAGATTCCGCCGCAAGCCGACCCTGGTCGGCCAGCTGTCCATCCAATTCACTGACCCGATTGCTCAAGACCGCGTTCTCACGGCGCGCCGCTTCCAGTTCGTCGGCCAGCCGTTGACGGTCTCCCTCAAGAACTGCCAGCCTTGCGGCCATTTCTTGCAACGCATCTGGAGCCGCCGCCTTCTTCATCGTAGCTGGGCACCCACCGTCCAAGACATAGCCATACCATCGATCGATACACACCTCAGGCTGCTTGACGTGCTTGACGTGCGAAGAACAGCCCATCAAAATAAGCAAGCCCAACATGACAATTATGGGTTTCACCCTCTGCATGATGACCTCCTGTATTGGGATTCCATGACATGTTATGGATTTGGTCTTCCTGTCCTGCGCGATCATGTCATAGCGGTTGTCTTACTGTCGAGCCCTTAGGAGACCACGGATCTCCATCAGTAACTTCTCCTCATTACATGCGCAGGCGCCACAACTCTTTGTCATCGCATGCTCCAAGAGACAAGTTCGCCGAAGAATCAGAATGTCTCGTCGAGCAAACGTCGCAGCTGCGCGGCCAATTCAGTCGGTAAAAACGGTTTCTGAATGAACAGCGTGCCCGGCAGGTTGAGAAATACCGGCTTGACCCGTTCGGTATAGCCGGACATGAAGAGTACCTTGAGCCCAGGCCAACGTTCTCGTAGCCGTTCAGCGACCACCGGACCTGTAAGACGCGGCATGACCACATCCGTCACCAACACAGTGACCGGCTCGGACATGACGGCGGCCAGCCGGAGAGCTTCCTCTCCGTTGGCGGCTTTGAACACTAGGTACCCATACCCCTCGAGTGCGAGACCAACGAGGTCTCGGACCGCCTTTTGGTCTTCGACGAGCAACAGTCGCTCACCTCCCCGCATCGGCCGGGAAGACACGGGAGCGGCCGAGGCGGCAGCCTGTTCGATGAAACGCGGAAAGTAGAGTTCGAAGGTCGTCCCTTCTCCCGGCACGCTGTCGACAAAGATGGCCCCGCGGCTTTGTTTCACGATCCCATACACTGTCGCGAGCCCAAGCCCCGTCCCTTTGCCTTCATCCTTGGTGGTAAAGAACGGCTCGAAGAGGTGCGAACGCACATCTTGGTCCATGCCGCAGCCGCTGTCCCGGACGGTCAGCTGAACATAGTCGCCGGGGGTAAACAACGGATTGGATACGAACGCCCCCGGCTGGAGAACAAAATTGGCCGTCGAGATCGTCAACTTGCCTCCGTCAGGCATCGCATCTCTCGCATTCACCGCCAGGTTCATCACCACCTGGTCGAATTGCCCTTTATCGACCTGAATCGGCCAAAGATCAGGATCAAGCTTGACGGCCAACTCGATGTCTTCTCCCATGAGCCTCTTGAGCATCGAGACGATCGCGTTGAGTGATTCGTTCAGAATGACACGCTGCGGCTTGACCACGTGTTGCCGGCTGAATACAAGGAGTTGTCTTGTCAGGTCCGCGGCTCGTTCCCCCGCCTTGGCAATTTCGTCGAGCAGGGGATACATCGGATCCTCACGTCGCACCTGATCGAGAAGTAATGCGCTGCAGCCGTTGATGACGGTCAGGAGATTGTTGAAGTCGTGGGCCACTCCTCCCCCGAGACGGCCGATCGCTTCCATTTTCTGCGCTTGCCGGAATTGCTGTTCCAGCCTCTTTTGCTGGGTAATGTCGATAAAGAATCCCAAGGAACCGGTTACCCGCCCGACAGCGTTGCGACGAGCCACACCCCAGAAACTGACGTCCACCGGCGAGCCATCCTTCTGTTGCCGGCGCAGCTCGACGTTTCTGAAAGGGACACCCCGCATGATCGATTCCCAGAGCCGTACGGACTGCTCCTCTTCCTTCTCGTTACAGGGCACATAGGGAATTTCCAGACCGATCATCTCTCGTTCCGTCCACCCAAAGATGCGCGTCGCAGCGGTGTTCCAACTGACGACTTTGCTCGCCTCATCAAGCTCGATAATGGCAAACGGCGATTCTTCTATGAGAGTCTTGAGGTGAGCGGTCGTTTGCCGAAGCGCGTCATTCGCACTCAGCAGTTCGCTCGTCCGCTCCATCACCCGCTGCTCGAGCTGTTGGTACACCTCCTGGAGCGCCTTTTCCTGCAGAACGCGCTCGGTGATATCCTGGCAGACAACGAGCATCACCGGCCGGCCGTCGCTTCCCGGCACGACGCGCGCACGCTCGTGTACCTGAATGACGACACCGTCTTTCCTAGCCTTGCGCAGCGCCCACTCGCGCACCGCCCCAGGATTGGCCAGACAGGCCGCCATCTGCGTCTTGACGCTTTCCCGATCCTCAACAGGGAACACATCGAGCACGGACCGACCAACAAGCTCCGACATGGTGTAGCCGAGCTGCTCGGCGCCGGACCGGTTGACCGACAAGATCGTGCCTTCGCTATCCAACGTGAAATACATGATGGGCGCGTCATGGAAAAAGCTCTGGAGCTTTTCCTCACTGGCGCGTCGCGCTTGCTCGGCCTGTTTGATTGCCGAGATGTCGCGGACAACGGCCTGAAAGCCGATGACCTCCTCATCCTGCTGCAAGAGCTGCACGTTCTGTCCGACCCAGACTTCGCGTCCCAGTCGTGAGACGAGTGGAAGCTCCAAGTAATTTGAAGGACGGCCGCTCAAGAACTGCCGCGCATGAAACCGCCAAACCTTTGAGCGATAGTCTTCGCGGATGAATTCCTTGACGTCATGGCCGAGAATCTCGACCGTCGAATAGCCTAGGATTCTGGTCACGGCTGGGTTGATGAACGTGATTCGTCCGGAGAGATCCGTGCGGCAGGTGATATCAGAGGCCTGCTCCAGCGCGAAGCGGTAATCCTCGCGGTCGAGGTCCAGCATCAGCTCCATCTGTTGATCCGCCTGCGGCGAGGGAGAAAACAGGCGTCCTGACTGGGACGATTGTGGATCTATCGCATCGGTCATAGGGCGACACCAGAATGAACGCGCTGGCACCTGCAGCGCGGGGGTGGAATCTTACCTTAAGTCGGTCGGATTTGGCCACCGAATGAGGCACCCTTGATCGAGGAAGAGAGGAACGGAGGAGGACATTCGATCTGAGCTTCGCGAAATCGCGCGATGATCGCATTGCTCAGCTCGCCCTGAGTGGCGTAGTCGTGCGCGATCAGGGCGGATCAAGGACCTGCCGTTCGAGGGACTCCAGAGTCATTTTGGCTGGCCAGCGAGACGCGAGGGTGCCACGCACAGCCGCGGTTTGCAGACCATGCCGTACGGCATACCGAGTGAGGGTATCGACGACGGTCGTGAGAGGACTCTCCTTATCGCCCCAACAATCCGTTGAGCAGCTCTTGCCCCTGCTGCTCTAAGTCCTCTGGNNCCCGGCGACACCCTTCATGTCCAACCCATATGACGGCGTTTGAATCGTGCCCCGGATCATCAACGGGAGAGCCAACCGGCCCTCTTTCACGGCAAGCTTGGCGATGGGTGACGCGGCAGCGATCTTCCGGCTCAGATCCTGCGAGAGGTTCAACCTCACCGTCAGATTCAGTTTCTGGTCGAATCCGATCGTCCCGCCTCCCGTAGCCTGAAAATCGTGGCTGTCCATCAAGAGTCGCTGTATGTGAACGACACCCTGGTTGACGGCAAGATCCATCTCGATCGTCGAAAACGCCGTGGCTTTCGGGTCATCGAGTCCAATGCCGGCAACTTTGAGAATCTCGACCGCTTCCTGGAGAAGGTTTACTCCCTCGATCTTCCCATCTTTCACCGCCATGCGACCGGTTCCCTCCAAGGCCTTGGTCAGGTCCGGCACGGAAAGCCCACGGCCTTTAAGGGCAAAGTCTGCACCGGCGGTCCCGCTGATGAATAACGGCGTCTCTGCAACCGCGTTGAGCGCCGGACCGAGTTGTACACCTTGAATGGCCAGGGTTCCGTTAAAAGGAGGCGTATCGGATCCGGCAATCAACTTGCCCTGCCCCTTCACCTGCCCATCGAACAGTTGCAAGGAAAGGGCATTCAGCCTGGCCTCTTGCCCTTTTACTTCCGCCGCGATCTGGAGATTGGTGATGTCGATCGGTTTCTCTAACGGCAGTGCGATGGGGAGGTTCGCCGTATTGATCACCGCCGAACCGATGTTCACCGTGGCATCATGACCGGCGGCTTTTCCCGTGATGGTGAAGTCCGTTCTTCCTACACCAAGCTGGAAATTGATCGCCTCAATGTCCATTGTGTCTTTCAGCGGGCCGAACGTCCCATCGAGCTTCACCGGCAAGTTCAATGGCTGGACGACGGTTTGGAAATGCAGATTGGGTGTTTGGCCGAGTCTGACCGATGTGAGCGCCAGATCGAAATCCTGCAAGGCGTACTCGGTAGGACTAGCCGCCGAAANNCTCGGGTATCGCTACCCCTTCCCGGCCGATGGTCGACACGTTCAGGACCCCGCTCTTGTTCTTGATGACCGTAATGACCGGATCGCGGAGCGTGACTTCTTCCACCTCCACTTTCCCGCCCAGTAACGGCCCAAGTTTCACCCCGACATCCAACGACGAAAGAGAAGCGAACTGCCCGGATCCGAAAGCCGGATCATCCAGCACGGAAAAACCCGCCACTCGCGCGCCGATTCTCGGCCAGACGGTCAAGCGGATATCTTTCAGCTCAACCTTGCGGTTAAGGGCCTCTTCAATGAGGGGTTTGTACTGATCTTGATACGTATTGAGGTCGATCAGGAAGGGCAGTGAGAACACGAGGCCGACGATCAAGACGACCGCAACGAGCAAACCTATCAGGATTTTCATCTAGATAGTCTCCGGTTAATGACCAACTATATAAACACCTGCCTGTTGAGTCAACGATTAGCACCGCAGGCAGAGATCGTGAGCACTCTAGAACATCCAATGCCTTGCAATACTGGGCATCAAAGTCGTGTTGGGATCCGGAGCACCTGGGGAACTCCCACGGTGGCAGGTGCGCATCAACCTTGGGCAAACCTGGCCTACGGCGATTGGTTCCGGAAGTGCTCAATTGTCTCGACCAACCATTAACATTTTCACCTCGCCAGGGCCCTCGACGAAACTGGAACAGACGGTAGTAGGTGATATGTGCCCCATCCTCTGGTGCGATTATGAGACCCTATTTATTGTCCGCGAAGGGCGATTGACGAGTACAGGCTCAAGCGTATATAGCTGCCCTTGCCAAACAAGACGGATGATCGGACAATTCGCTGATATTCGTCCACCCTCGCATTGGGAGTCGCTGGCGCAGCCAACCGTCAGCCATCATGACAGATAAGACGCATCGCAGAGCTGCAGGTGAAAAACCGCAGCGGGGCAGCAAATTGAGTCATGGCCGCATATGTTTTTCTGGCCTTACGCCGGAATCGATCGGACGCTGATAC
>DKBD01000116.1 GCA_002451055.1 Nitrospira sp. UBA6909
GGTCTCTATGCCCGCCTTTCGGGGCAATGGAATCCGTCCCTGGGACAGTTGAACATGGGCCGCTGGGGGTTACCGATCAATGTTATTGCCTTTCACTGGTCGCTGTTTGAGCTCATCAACATCGCCTGGCCGCGCCCCTACGCAGTTGCACCCGACGCCCCCTGGTGGCAGCTCTGGGCCGTGCCGCTGGTGCTAGGGAGTATTCTGGGAGTAACGACGCTGTATGTACTAATGGGGAAAGTCCGCAGGGCTACGTTGCCGGAATCATCGTCGTAAAATAAAGAATCGGTTAGTTCAACATTTTAAGAGCGAGAAATGAAGAAGAACTGTACAACCCAACGAGCGAGAGCCGTAGATACCGTGAAAAGGACTCAGCGGGAGTTGATCCGAAATGGTACGAATATGATGTCCTCTCGCAAAACTGCGGCTGAAATCACGTTGGAACCCCACCTCCGACCGGCATATCGCCTCGCACACCTCGTCGAACGGATTACTCAAACCTTCCATCACCAGAATGATTACCAGCAGACTTTGTCGCGAGCAAACTACGCTTTGCTGCCGTTCTACGTGGTGATCTTTGCGGCAAGCACGTCGACCTGTTCGATCTGCGGTGGTTCGGCCAGCAACTCGGCTGCCTTCGCCATCAATGCCGCCGCAATCCGCCCGGCCAGATGCGCTTGTCGACCTGCCTCATCGGGAAACGCATCAAAAATGCCGAACGTCGCCGGCCCCAATCGCAGCGCAAACCAGACCGGCGTAGCGGCTTCCTGATTCGCCAAGGCGAGCCCCCCCCTCGAGAAAGCTGGCCACCTCTGATTCCTTTCCTGGCTTGGCTTGTAGACGAACTAACAATCCGACTCGTACCATGGTCTCACTCCTTTCTGAAATTGTGGGTGATGGCGAGCGCATTCTAGCCTCGGATCCCGTGACAGGCTAGTGGCAAGAATGACAATTATGATACAGTTCTCGCCATGCAAATTCACGTGCTGACTCTCCATGACGTCTTCGATACCGGCTTAGCGGCCCTTCTCGACACCTTCGCCACCGCGAACGCACTGGCGGAGTCCGCCGGAACATCGTCGACACGCTTCGAAGTGACGATCATCGGTGTTCGACCTCGCGTGCGCACGAGTCAAGGACTGTCGGTACCGGTACGGTCGGCGACACGGCTTGCGCGTCCCGATGTCGTACTTGTGCCCGCCGTCGGGGCGAAAATGCCTGACACATTACGAATAGCACTGAAACGGCCGGACACGGCGGACGCGCAAGCCGTGTTACGCCATTGGTCTGCCGCCGGCACGCTCGTCGGGGCCGCCTGCACGAGCACGTTTGTCCTTGCCGGTTCGTCACTGCTCAATGGCCATCATGCGACAACATCCTGGTGACTCGCTCCGTTCTTTCGTGAACTGTATCCGCACATCGTGCTCGACGAATCGAGGATGATCGTCAATGCCTCGCGCTTCGTCACTGCCGGCGCTGCGCTGGCACACCTCGACCTGGCGTTATGGTTCATACGTCGCCGTAGCCCGGCGCTGGCGGCACTGACGGCCCGCTACCTCGTCGTTGACTCGCGGCCCTCACAGGCCGCGTTTGCCATTCCCCATCATCTTGCTCACTCGGATCCGTTTGTCGAGCGGTTCGAGCGGTGGGCGCGGCGCAGGTTGGCTAATGGATTTTCACTGGATGAAGCCGCTCACGCGGCAGGCACCAGCCCTCGGACGCTGACACGCCGTCTGCAATCCGTCATGGGAAAATCCCCCTTATCATACTTTCAGGACCTTCGCGTCGAGCGGGCGGTCCACCTTCTACAGACGAGTCATCTGGGCATTGATGAGATTGCCGCACGGGTCGGCTATGCAAACGGCGTGACGTTACGGACACTGATCCGGCGCAAGACCGGCCGTGGCGTACGCGAATTGAAAGCGCGTACTTGATCACGCCCCCAGCCGGCAAGCAGCATCCGGCTAGAGAGTCGCCGGCTCTCTTGACGTGAGCTCGTAGCCTGTTTGATCTATCGCAACGCTTCTCGCACCCAACCGTTACGAGGGTAAGAATCACAGAAGGGCATGACCCCAGGTGGATTACCGTTATCTTTCGTGCATCGTCTTGACCGGAGGGGATGCCGACCAACGGCCGAGCATCCTCTAATTCGGAACCGTCCAACAGGGCGACGCCATCTCCTGTCACCGCAATCGCCAATATCGCAATCGGTTCTCACAAGTTGAACTGGAACAGCGACGCACTCCCTTCAATACACCGAAAGATTCCCGCACTCAATCAATGGTTGTTCTTCAAGAAGGCATCCCGAGCCACGACGCCTCGATCAGTCTGGTCGGTGAAGAAACCATCGATCCCTGTTCTCAAGAAGGTCGTAATCTCCCCAACGCCATCGCCCAGCGCATTAGGGTCGCTGGATGATCTGAAATTGCTCGGGAGAAATACGTTCTCGGAACGATAGGTGTACGGATATACTTTGAGTCCTACGGCATGGGCATTCTGGACAAAGGAAGTGGCGCGTGAAAGGTCTAGATTACCCGCGGAGTCGAGAGGAATGACAAAGCTTTTCTCAGGCCCCACTCCTTGAGCGTAAGAGGCGATCTGGGCCAAGCCAGCCGGCGTGGCCATTTGCTCATAAGTGAGCGAACCGCCACTGGCCTCCACATCGTACGGTTTGCCCTCGATCCAGAGCAGTTGGACCAGAGGAATCCGTGTCATGGTATTCAGCTTGCGAAGGTTGCTGATCTCAAATGACTGGATAAAGGCCCGAGCGGTTCGCCCTTCGTATCCGTTCTGGTGCAGAATTCTTACCAGCGGTTCTTCGAGCGAGAGCCCCAGGCGCTCAAAATACGTCGGGTGTTTGGTCTCGGGATATAGCCCGATTCTGCGTCCGAGAAGCTTTTCATAGGCCTGCGCGAGGTCGATAATCTCCT
The DNA here is from genome assembly GCA_002451055.1 of Nitrospira sp. UBA6909. Taxonomy (GTDB): domain Bacteria; phylum Nitrospirota; class Nitrospiria; order Nitrospirales; family Nitrospiraceae; genus Nitrospira_D. The sequence goes on from DKBD01000116.1 coordinate 2,931, forward strand.
GCAAGGTCGGAATCTGGAATTGACCATCAAACCGGGCATTGGCAGGCCGGACACTTGGAATGCGCTCAATGGCCCAAAGGGTCTTGATTTCTTCCAACGTGAAATCCTCGCTAAACCAGCCGGTCACCGTGATACCGTCTACTGTCTTGGTGGCCTTCCGCCCGACAAACTCAGGACGGCGAGCCACGTCCGTAGTCAAATCGAGCACGCTATCATGACTGGCGATCAAGTGTCTGTCCTTCGTCATGACAAGATCCGGCTCGATAAAGTCAGCCCCCTCGAGGATCGCTGTCGCATAGGCCGCGAGAGTGTGTTCGGGCAGATATCCGCTGGCTCCACGATGTGCGATCACAATGGGTTTATCCTGGCCGTGTGACGGCAGATCCCATAGTTCAGCCTGGATGGCACTCGTCCCGACCATTGCCCGACCGGCAAGCGCCATCACCGCCAGCAACATCTTGCTCCTTCCGTGACGAAACATGCTGACCTCCTTCCTTTACAAATCGGTTGTTCGCACTGGCCAGACCGTTCCCCATGAGCCCATTGCATTGATGTCGCGGTGTCCATCGAGGCTCAATACGTTCATTCATATTCGAAACACGGACACCCACATGTTTCTTATGATACGCCCCTAATTATTTCCGAATNNCTCAGCAATGAGTCAGGGCGGGGTTAATTCCGAGAGAGCAGGAAAAGACCGCGCCGCGCAAGGTGGCTCAATGCTCCATCTCGTCCGTCGGTGTTTCCTGGCGCCCCGCTCGAGAAGAGATTCGTGGTGTTGTGTTCAAGCAAGACTAATCCCGCAAACGAAGGAGCCGCCTCAGTCCGCCGCTCCCAGAAAAGTTTGTTCCACTCCACCAAGCGTCAAAGGATCTCGGCCCCTAACCTTCTATGGCCTATTCGATCCTTCTCGCCCCGCCTGCGGAACGGCAACTCAAGGCGCTCGCCGAAGCCATGCAGAAGCGAATCGTCATACGCCTGAAAACCCTGCAACACAATCTTCGGCCCCAGGGCGTCAAGAAACTCTCTGGCGAAGATGACCTCTCCCGTATCCGGGGAGGCAACTACCGGATCATCTATACGGTTCGAGACAAAGAACTGGCCGTACTCGTCGTGAAGATCGGTGACCGGAAAGAAGTTTACCGTTGAATCCAAGAAACATAGGACCTGGGAATCATTTCAGGAAATCGCTTCCTCGTCGCCTGACGATCAACGATAACAGCCACTTGCTGAATGCTTCTATTCCTTGTAGCCTTTCCCATGGAATAGACGTCCTATGAAAGACAAGAAACGCATTCCCACCGACGGTGGGCCGACCAAATGGACCAATCCCTTCGCCGCGCTGAAGCAGGCGCCACGGCCAGAGGCTGCACCCACACAGCCCGTGTGCAACCAGATCAACTCAGTTTCCGCCGAGCCGAGGAAGAATCGCGGTCGCGTGGATATCCTTCGCCAGACGGCACACCGCGGCGGGAAGACTGTCACGGTGGTGACGGGGTTCGTCGGGATCGGGCATGGGGAAAAAGAGGCCCTTGCCAAGCAGATGCAGAAGGCCTGCGGAGCAGGAGGAACGGTCAAAGAAGGACGGATCGAGATCCAAGGAGATCAGCGTGAGGCGGTCGCCCGTATTCTCGCCGAGGCAGGATTTCGCCCGGTTTTCGCCGGAGGATAACGCCCTCTCACATCCAACCGCGAGCATGAAGAACGCAGGCTACTGTTTCCTGCGTTTCCCCAAATGTCCTGACCGCACCTGGCAAGCCAGCACGTCGCAGATCACGCGCGTTGAAATCAAGCTGGTGATTTCGGCCGCGTCGTAGGGCGGCGAACACTCGACGATCTCCATCCCGGCCAAGGGCTTGGTGTCCGCAATAATCTGGATAAACTTCAACACTTCTCGCGGGAGAAATCCGCCCGGCTCAGGCCAGCCGGTGCCCGGCACAAACGCGGCGTCCAAACAGTCTACATCGAAGCTCAACCAGACGGCATCGACGCCGTCCCACGCCACTTCGAGCGCCCGTTTGGCGGCATTCTCGATGCCCATCTCCACACAATCAGTCACGGTCATGATGGTGGTCTGGCGTTCGCGTCCAACCTTCACGCCGGGTCGCGGCGCCTGCCAGCCGCCGATGCCGATCTGCACGAGATTTTTTGCCGGGACATTGGGAATGTTCGTCGCATGAAACCAGGGCGTCGTATGCATCCGCTCNNTCCAGATCCGTATCCTGCGTATCGACATGGCGATCGAAGTGGATGATGCCGAGCTTGCCGCCGTTGAGATGTTGCGCCACACCCCGCACGGTGGCGAAGCCCAGCGAATGATCGCCGCCCAGTACGACGGGAAATGCGCCGCTGGCGTAGACATGCGCCACCCCCTTACTGACCTGGTCGAACGTCTTTTCGATGTTGCCGGGAATTGTGAATACGTCACCGACATCGCACATGCCGATGGATTCCCGCAGATCCACTCCGAGCTCGAAACTGTAGGTACCGTACAGCGCTGATATTTTTCGAATCCCCTGAGGACCAAATCGTGTGCCCGACCGATACGTCGTACCGCCATCGAACGGGGCGCCGAGAATCGCCACATCGTATTGGCCGCACTTGCGGACATCTTCGACATACGGAGACTTGACAAAGGTGTTGATGCCGGCGAAGTGCGGGAGTTCTCCCCGGCTGAATGTGGGAATCCGGCGATCCTTGATAGAGTCTGCTCCAGGCAAACCCAATTCAAGCCCTCGGGCGATTTCTTCCTCGTACTTTGTGGTCGGCAGCAGGGCTTCCGCCTCGACGGCATATTTCGCCTCCGGGCCGTACTTGTCATGCAGGGGAACTTCGCCTTTATATTCCGGCTTCTTCGCCATGAATGTTCCTCTCCTTGGCCAAAAAGAAAGGCCTTCAGCTATGGAGCCGAAGGCCTTTTCAGTGTACTCTCGACAATCCCGCTATCCTCCCAGCGTATCGAGCGTTTCCTTGAGGCTCTTGCGGATGCAGGTGAAGATCGGCGTGTCCCGCAACGTATAGCGCGAGCCTTCCGTCTCCCGCAACGCCATCACCAGATCCAGAAAATCCTCCGGCTTGTCGCTCTCGAACGCCACCACCCACTCCTGATCGTCCAACCCGAACGAATAGGTCGTGTTCAACTTGACCGAGGGAAACCGATGCCCCACCTCGATATGCTCGTCCATCATCCCCTGCCGCGCCGCCTTNNCCCAGCCCCGAGGCCAGCATCTTGGTGGTCATGTCTTGGAACAGGTCCAGGTCATAGCTGATGCGCCAGAGCATGAAATCGCAGTCACCCCGAATGCCGACGGCGGAATAGGGCACCACCAGCACTTTGCCCGTATACTCTTCGACGGCCCGAAGAAACTCTTGCTTGCCCTTCGTCCGCTCATCTTCCGGCAACCGCCGCCAGGCCGGATCCACTTTGTAAAACACAAAATTGACATATTGCCGACGCGGCGGCGTTGCAGCTGCTTGCGAAGAATCTGGATTGGCCATAAGGAACTCCTGTAAATCTAAGAAATATCGCCGGGGGCCGCGGCCCCCGGCAGTGGGGTTCTTTAGCACTTCGCTTTCGCCTTGTCAACGGGCCGCAACGGCCAGGAGATGCCGTCGGCGCGCTCCTCACAACCAGCCCATTGAGCGAGATCATGAAAGAACCGGCCCCAGTGGAAGATGAACGCTCAGCCCGTCTTGTCCATGACGGTTCATGCCCCATTCGACAAATTCAGGGTCACGAGCACAGTCGAGGAACGGCACGCGAAGCCTTGGGGACTGACACCCTTCCCCGCGTCTGCGCGTGGTGTCTGTCCTCGTTCGAACCGCGACCAGGCTTGTCGCAGCAACCTATCGGCGAGTGCAGTAAGAGTGCTCGTGAATAATTCCGAGATCGGCAGCCAAGGCGTCGTGTCGGAAATCCTCTCCGGCAAGCGAGACCTGAACGTCCGCCAAATCACCCAACTCGCCGCCCGCTTTGGTGTCTCACCGGCGCTCTTCATGCTCGTTCCCAAGAAAGCCAGCACACGCCCCTCAGGTGCCAAGTTAAGCAACGACCCTGCTTCCCTGATCAGTGGCGTATTGGCAGATGCAGTAAAAACGCTCCCGAACAATGTGCTCCGCACGGGGCAGGCCGACACTCCTCACCTCACCCTTGACGGACATCTCACTATGAGATATCTTTACCTGTGCATATTATCACGCGGAAACGCATCAACGACTTCGCGCAAGCCCATCCGGACGCGCGAGTTTCGCTACAACACTGGTTCACGATTGTGCGTAAGACCGACTATGCGTCCTTCGCCGACCTGCGAAAAACATTCCCTTCGGCTGATCAAGTAGATCGGTTTACGGTCTTCAACATCGGGGGAAACAAATTCAGGCTGATCGCAGCCATTCATTATAATCGGAAGAAGCTGTACATCCGGCATATCCTGACACACGCAGAATACGACCGGAACACGTGGAGGACTTGATCCATGCTCGCCAAATACATTCAGAATGCCAATACCGACTACCGCCGCATTCGGCAGCGGATTCCACTCGGTCCGTTACGGACGGAAACCGACTATAACCGCGCCGTGACCGTCCTCGATGAAATCGTGGATGAAATCGGTCAGCAAGAAACCCATCCCCTGGCCGACCTTGCTGAAACCTTGGGCCTCTGTATCGAAGCGTATGAGAACGTCCACGTTCCCTTCTCCGACTCATCTGCCTCCGAAATCCTCCGCACATTGATGGAAGAGCATGCGCTCAAGCAATCGGATTTGTCCGAGATCGGCAGCCAAGGCGTCGTGTCGGAAATCCTCTCCGGCAAGCGAGACCTGAACGTCCGCCAAATCACCCAACTCGCCGCCCGCTTTGGTGTCTCACCGGCGCTCTTCATGCCCATTCCCAAGAAACCCAGCAAACGCCCTTCGTCTCGCAGGCGCATAGCTAATCGGCGGTAATCCGCTGATTCAAGTCCTGGCCGCAACCGGACATCGGGCGGAACTCCGGGTCAAAAAGGCCGCAGCCTAATCCGATCCAAGCACCAATGTAATTGAGCAAACAGCACCCCTCAGCCGCCAAGTCAAGCAACGACCTGGCTTTCCAGTCTCTTTTGCATCGTGGAAAGACTTCCCTCATATGGTATTGATTTCACTACACGCTCAGGGTACGAATTGATACGCTTCATGAATCAGGAAACATTCACGTGAAAAATAAGAATCGGAGGCCAACAGACAAGACACGAGCTTCCCGTGACGGCCATGAGTTTCATGAGGCGTGGGCTGCAAGGAAGGCACTTCAGCTCGTCATGCCGACCGATGGGTTTGTGGGAATTGCTGTCGAAGGGCTCGCGCCCGCTGACCAGGCAAGCGCTTCTGCGGAAACGGTCGAGATCGCCGACCTTGTCCTGTATTACGGAAGGCACCCGACATTTGACGGAGCGCGCTCAGTCATCATTGTCCAGGTCAAATACTCGAAAAGCTCACAGAGTGTTTCATACCGTGCGAGTGATGCCAAGAAGACGATTCGCAAGTTCGCGGCAGCATTCAAGAGTCACAAGAAACAGCATGCGGCGAAAGATGTTGAAAGGAAGCTCGCCTTTGAGTTGATAACGAACAGGCCCATATACCGTGAATTTGCCAAAGCAGTAGATGGTCTGGCGTCTGGAATCCCGTTGAAAGGGGATGCAAAGAAGCAAGCCACTCAGTTCACATCCGCGTGTGGGTTCAAGGGCAAGGAACTCGCTCAGTTTGCACAGAAGGTTAGGATAACCGGCCTGGCTGGGAGCTTAAGACAGAATAAGCAACGCCTGTCCCGCGTCCTCGCTGATTGGTCGGCTGCTCCAGACGCTACGGCGCGGGCCAGGCTCGGGAATATGAGACTATTGCTCCGGGATAAGGCTGGCTTAGCGGGTGAAAAACAAAATGTCGTGACGCGGACTGACGTTCTCGACGCTCTGGAACTGCAAAGCCCTGAAGACCTCTTCCCTTGCCCTGCCAGCTTTCCGGAAGTCGGCAAGGTTGTCGAGCGAGAACAGCTAGCAGCGGTCGTCAGCAGAATCCCCAAACTGGACAAGCCGCTCCTGATTCATGCGGATGGCGGCGTTGGGAAAACGGTTTTCCTTCAAAGTCTCGCAACGTTTCTACGCGAGACTCACGAAACCGTTCTGTTCGATTGCTTTGGTGGCGGCGCTTACCGAGCAGAGGATGATGCGCGGCATCTCCCGAAGCGCGGCCTGATCCACATCACCAACAACCTTGCGTGCGATGGTCTTTGCGATCCACTCCTGCCAATCAATGAGAACGTGGAAGATCTCGTCAAAGCTTTCCGAGCTAGGCTCGCTCAAGCTGTTGCCACTCTACAAAGAGGATCCCGCGGAAAACAGCTCCTGCTGTTCATCGATGCCATAGACAACGCCGCAGAACATGCAAAAGACAAGGGTCAATTGGCTTTTCCGAGACTTTTGCTCGAAAGCTTCCACCATAAGGGCCCCATTGCCGGGGTTCAGCTTATCGTAAGTTGCCGTACATACCGACGCGATATCTCTAGAGGTGACATTCCGTGTGAAGAGTTTGAGCTGAAACCATTCAGCCCTACAGAAGCAGAGAATTATCTTCGAGACCGCATCCCAAAGGTAACCAACACACAAATACAGGTCGCGTATTCCCGCTCCGGAGGAAATCCTCGGATACTCGAACACCTTGCACTCAGCGACAGGGGCCTGCTTGACCCGTCGGAAATCAACAACGTAATAAAACTGGACGATCTCTTAAAGGAGCGCATTCAGAAGGCTTTAGGTGAAGCCCTGAAGCGAGGCTACAAGGAGCCTGACATCAACGCGTTCCTCGCTGGTCTGTCGGTCTTACCGCCGCCTGTTCCTCTCGACGAGTACGCAGACGCGCATGGAATGGACCTTAGCGCCGTAAAAAGCTTCGCGGTGGACCTGGCACCTCTGTTGGAACAGACAAGACATGGATTGATGTTCCGCGATGAACCCACCGAAACGCTCGTACGTGAGGTTTATGCTGCCAAAGCAGACACACTTCGCGACCTCGCCGAGAACCTCTTCAAGAAGCAAGGAACATCGGTATATGCGGCGAGCGCGCTCCCTGGTCTCCTTCAGAAGCTCGATGACGGGAACCGGCTGTTCGATCTGGCATTCGATGAACGGTTTCCAGCTGTCATCACGAGCACCGTCGGCAAGCAGAACATACGCTATGCAAGATTGAAAGCTGCCGTTCTTCATGCGACGCAAAAGGAGGATTTCGACCACCTTGTTCACTTGCTGGTGGAGCTATCGACCCTCGCAGCCGTCAACGAACGTGGCACGGATTATGTGTTAGACAATCCCGATCTGGTTATCACATCTCATGATGCCGGCGCGACCAGACGGCTTTTCGAGACACGTACGCTGTGGCCCGGAACACGCCATGCAAGACTGACGATTGCTAGCGTCTTATCAGGCGACTTAAGCGACGCATCCAGGCACGCCGTAAGCGCCGATGAATGGATTGAACACTATAGTGGGAAGGACGATGAATACCGCAGGGAGAGAGGAGGGCCTGAACGGCTCGACATCGCGTCGATTCCACTATTCCTTGTCGCCCAAGACCGAGGGCGCGATGCCGCCGGATTCATGAAGGGATGGAAGGACTGGTACGCATATGAAGTTTCGGAGCATGTTTTCATATTACTTCGCCAAGCGGAAGCAATGGAAACCGTCCCGGCAGCCAACATCCGTCGCTTCCTGGATTCGCTGAAATCGCAGCCGGGCGTTCTTGCGGCCGCGCTCTCCTTTCTAGAACTCGACAATGCTGCTCGCCGCGGCCTCATTGGAGAGCTAGCTCAGATTTGCGAAGCAAAGAAGCCCATTGAAAGGAATCAGGACTTTAGGCGCGAAAGAAGTTGTCTCATTGAGGATGGCCTCCTAAAAGCGGCCGCCCTCGCCGTAGCAATGAGAATGCATAAGGAGGCATTAGCAGTCGCAACCTCTATCCCGCACCAAACACCGAACCTTTGGTCCTTCAGGGATCGGTTTTCCAGTGAGGATATCGGTCATTTCATCACCTACACAGTTGTTGGCCTTGCGGCTGAACAACGCCCTGTTACTGAACAAACGGTTCTTCCACAAGAACTGAAAGCGATTGGTGCGCGAGTACTTGATGGCACGAATGGTGAGGCCTTCAGGAAGGCTCTCAAGACTGAGTTACAGAAACACTTCGAGTCACCAGAGGGCTTGCCAGCCGAAAAGCGACGGATGAATTATGAGACAAAGCGTGAGGCAGAGCTCTTTGTAGATGAGCGGCATGCACTGTTAGTCGAGATGTCTCGAGCCTACTGGAAGATGCTTACCTCTAGTGCAGGAAGTGGCGACAAGCCGTTTCTTGAACTGGTTGAAACCTGGAAAAAGCTCCGAGTTCAGCCGGAGCACCATTCAGACTATGGTTCGACGAACCTGTTCTTTGATCGGTTGGGTCGTCAGTTCCTCCTCTTTTCACTCTGGGTGCGCAATGACCTCAAGCCCTCTTCCGTTGAGGCATTTGTAATTACAGTTAGTGAAGACCGGATAGCGCCGCCTTCTGAGCTTATCCAGATCATAGCAATTCTCTCGAAGAGGGCGGACCTTCAGGAACTGGCTGGGCAGATAGCCATAAAGGCCAAGACGCTGATCGAGCTCGAGGATGAAGTCAGCCACCGGGCTTCTCTCTTTGCAAAGTTGTCGAGAGCGATCATGTCAGCCAGCCTGGAAGAAACGGCGTCTTACTTCCGCGCTGGCCTTGAGCAAATGGACTCCATTGGCTCAGGCGACTACCAGTTTACCAATGAACTTCTACTCTATGCAGCGGAGCTACGGGGCACGGAACTTGAGGAGAGGGACTTCCATACTCTCTCCAATATCTGCGAACTCAATATGCCGTCCGAAGAAGAAAAGTTCCCTTGGCTAGCATATGCGAGAGGATTGGCCAGGATCTCCGGATGCAGAACGCTTGCAAAACTCGGGCGATGGCATGACCGCAACAAGGTATCATTTAATTTCACCTTGTTGCCTTACCTCGCAGCCCTCATCGAACAGGACAAGATTGATCCCGCCATTGCCTTGGGACTACTTCGCGTATCGGACCCTGCAGAGCTGCACATTTGTGGCACAGCGCAACTTGCGGAAATTATCGCCAACAAGCGGTATCCGAATTCGAAGGAGTTATTGGCCGAGCTGATTGCGCAGTTTGAGCAGAATCACTCCACCGTGTTTATGCCTAGCACTCTTGCGACGCTCCACAAAATTGCCGAGCGAGAATTTGGCGAGGACTCTGAGCAAACTGCCTGCCTCGCACTCGCCGCAACGAAGTTCGAAAAGCTGCGTGACGAGGAGAACGAGAACCGAAACTACCACGGCCCGCAAGATCCCAGGCTTACAGAAAGGCTCAACGATCAGCAGGAGGAGAACCGGCGCGCCCTGAAGAAGCTTGAGGATGACACGGATCCGACCGACGAAGCGTCCATGTCTCGGGCCATCGAGGCACTCAGTAGTATGCAGCACATTTATGACTTGAAGGGCGGATTTTTTGAGAGTCTTCGGGAAAAGGTCAAATACGGTGAAAGGTCGAAATACATTCAGATGATCGCGCGGCTTGAGACTCTAGACATCTACACGAAACTGCGCGAGTTGAAGGAGTGCAAGGAGAAATGGAGCCCTTCTTCAGCGGCCCTGGAAAAGGTGTTTCAGGATATTGGAGTGCCCCTTATCCAAATCCATGCAGACGACTTTGTGCTCCATGACTATCTCTCCGGCTCTAACTTAAAGGAGATTGCCAAACTCTCTGGCATTTCGATGCCGGTACTGGGGCTCGAACTGATCGTGATATTTGCCGCGCCGGACTCGCACCTGCCTGCATCCATCTGGATGGGTCTTGCGGCAGTCATCTGCGAGAAGACTAAGCAGGTCGAGGGGCAAATCGCGCTCAAGCGATTGCTGAACAGCAGCTCTGCAAAGCTAGCATCAACAGTACTAGACGGTGTGTGGAAAGATGGTCTCTACCCGAAAAGCGGAGAAACGGACATTGCGGCAGGCCTCGTATGGTTTATGCTCGGCTCACCTTCTGCGGCCAATCGTTGGAGAGCCTCGCATAGTATCCGTTGCTTTGCTCGGTTTGGAAAGTGGGAAATAATTGACGCAATCATCGGGAGGTTTCCATCCACCGACGCTCATCCGTATCAAGCGCCGGAACTTCCCTTCTACTATCTACACGCGCGGCTTTGGCTGTTGATTGCGATTGCAAGAGTGGCGATAGATCACCCTAAGGATGTGGCCAAGTATGTCGATCTTCTGAAGTCCATCGCGTTAGACAAGAGTCTGTTGCATGTCCTATTACGCCACTTCGCAGCGAAGGCTCTCCTCATCTGCGCAAGCAGCAGCTGTAATGTCTTGTCGGAGGCAGAGCTTAAAGCGCTGAAGTCAGTCAACGAGTCGCCTTTCCCAAGGAAAAAGTCGAAAGAATACCCGAGCGATTCTTTTTACCAGGGTCGTCCGGACTCGAGGCCTGAGCCAGAGCTGGACTTCCACCTGGACTATGACTTCGACAAGACGTATGTCACGAGAGTCAGTCACATGTTTAATAGATCAAGGTGGGAAACGAAAGATGCCATGACCGCATGGGTGCGGAAGCATGACCAGCAGATAACGAGCATGCACGAGAGCGGTGGGAGATACATCAGCCACCGAAACCATATGATAGGAATGACTAACCGGTATCACGTATATGGGCAACAACTTGGGTGGCATGCACTTTATTGCGTAGCTGGTGATCTCTTTGCTAAGTATCCGGTGGTTCAACATCGATACGAGCACGATGATCCGTGGCAGGAATGGCTGAGGCATGAATTGCTCACGAGGACGGATGGGCTATGGCTCGCAGACGGAGTTGATAGGCCTCCTGTGGACGCCCAAGTAAACCTCTATGAGAAGGGGGAGAAAGGGCGTGTGCTTACTGGCGACAAGGCAAAACTTCTCAATCTACTGAAAATCGGGCAGTCGATAGAGAATGAATTGGTTGTGGCTGGTGACTGGCGCTCGGCTGATGGTATTGGAATTCATATTACTTCGGCTCTCGTTGCTCCACAACATGCCAAGAAATTAGCACTGGAGTTGTCCAAGGAAGATCCATTTCAAGCGTGGTTGCCACAAATGGAAGACTACGACAGCGGCGACGAGCACCTGCGTGCGACAAAAGAGCCATTCGAACCCTGGATTATTAGACCGTCTGTCAAATTTGGGTTAGATGAAACCGATCCACTCGGAGTACCTTCCGCTGTTCGGAGGCTTTACCTTACCAAGTCAGTAAACGAAATGAGCTCGCTGAAAGCACGGGATCCTTTTAGGCGAACGTGGGTCGATCCAAAAGGCCAAGTGGTAGTACGCTCCGAGGCCTGGGGCCACAACACAGCGCATGACGAAGAAGAATCAAGTAGCGCCGAGCGGCTAGTTTGCAGTTCTGGCTTCTTGAAAGACCAACTTCTGAAGCGACGTGCACAGTTAGTGGTGCTCGTCATACTACGGCGATACGACAAAGGCTTTGGCAGCCGAGATAGCCAGGATTGGCATACTACGGCAGTTGTCCGAGTTGACCAGTCACTGGATTTTGAGTTCTACCCTGGTGTGATTAACAAACTTCATGAATCAAAGCATTAATAGATGCTTACGAGTGTGACAAGAAAAAGGCTTCGGCCCTCATATCCTAACGCGCGGCGGTCTCAGGGACAGAAGACAAAAAGAGTGCTGGCACAATCCACATGACTGATGAGTATAATCTCCACCGCTTCCTCGACGCCCAAGAGCGCGTGTATGACACCGTCCTCTCTGAACTCCGCGCCGGGAGAAAGTCCAGTCACTGG
>DKBD01000106.1 GCA_002451055.1 Nitrospira sp. UBA6909
ATCGGATAGTTGATGCCGCGCCCCAGAAACAAAAAGTTTCGCTTCTTGTAGAAGCGTTTGGCAATGGCCACGATTTCTGCCTCGCGCCCGAGTATCCGCTCGACAAGCGCCGGAAGTCGAACCAGGCGATCCAGCCAGGCTTTCCCGTCCACCGCCGTCATCACACCGCGGACCCGCGCCACATGCAAAGCCAAGAGATAGAGCGCGGCCACTTGCGCCGTAAACGCTTTCGTCGACGCCACGCCGATTTCAGGTCCGCAGTGAGTATAGAGCACGCCGTCGGATTCACGGGCCAGCGTGCTGCCGACGACATTCACGATGGACACCGAACGAGCGCCTTTCTCCTTCGCTTCCCGCGCCGCGGCCAGCGTATCGGCGGTCTCTCCAGACTGAGACACAGCGATGAACAAGTCGTGCTTCCCGACAAGCGGATTGCGATATCGAAACTCGCTGGCGATATCGACCTGGACGGGAATGCGCGCCATGTCCTCCAGCAGATATTTCCCGACCAGGCCGGCATGCCAGGATGTTCCGCAGGCCACGATCCAGATCCGCTCCACGGCGGCAAATTCCTTGGGCGTCAATCCGATATCCGGCAAATCCGCCTCACCGGCTTCGTACGAGTACCGGCCGCGCATCGTGTCGAGAAGGGTTTGAGGCTGCTCGTGAATCTCTTTGAGCATAAAATGCGGATAGCCGCTCTTTTCAGCCGCCGCCGCNNGTCCCGCGTGACGACCGCCACGTCTCCTTCATCGAGATACATCACCTCCCGCGTGTGGGCGAGCATCGCCATGACGTCCGACGCAACGTACGACGCGTGATCCGTTCTCCCCACAACCAATGGGCATCCGGAACGCGCCGCGATCAACGTCCCGGGCTCCTGTTCGGAAATGACGGCCAGTGCGTAGCTGCCTCGCACTTCCTTGGTAGCCGAACGCACGGCATCCGCCAACCCTTGCCCCTTATTGAGATATTTATCGATCAGATGCGCAACGACTTCCGTATCGGTTTCGGATTGAAACGTGTAGCCGTCTTTTTCCAACTGCTGCTTCAGCAGCTGATAATTTTCAATGATTCCGTTGTGCACCAGCACACAGCCTTTTGACCGATGCGGATGGGCATTTTGCTCGGATGGCTTCCCATGAGTGGCCCAACGCGTGTGGCCGATGCCGACCGTCCCCTTGAGCTCCTTTTCTTTGAGGGATTTTTCCAGATTGATCAGTTTGCCGACCGCCCGACGGACGGCGATCGTCTTGTCCTGCATCACCGCCACTCCGGAAGAGTCGTAGCCGCGATACTCCAGCTTCGCCAAGCCGCCGATCAGGATCGGGACCGATTCCTGGTCACCCACGTATCCAACGATTCCGCACATGGGCGCTCCTATCTCCCCTTCCCCTTGGGCGACACGGCGGCTTTGGCCGGCTTTTGCCCGGAGGATGGCCGTTGTGCAGGGGCGGAACTTCGCTCCATCATGATCCGCCGCTTGGCCGCCCAGCCCACCCGATTTTCCTGCGCCGCCCGGGCGATCGCCAATGAATCGGCCGGCACATCCTGCGTCACGGTCGTCCCGGCTGCGATCACTGCGCCGGTCCCTACTGTGATCGGCGCAACCAACTGTGTGTCGCTTCCGACAAACACGTGGTCCCCGATCGTCGTTTGATGCTTGTGGACCCCGTCATAGTTGCAGGTAATCGTCCCCGCGCCGATGTTGACGCCTCTGCCGATCTTCGCGTCGCCAAGATAGCTCAGGTGATTCGCCTTGGCCCCCTCTCCCAAGTCCGTCTTCTTCATTTCGACGAAGTTGCCGACCTTGGCTTTCCTGCGCACCAACACTCCAGGCCTCAGATGCACAAACGGACCAAGCACGGCATCGTCCTCAATCTGCGACTCACGGAGGACACAGTGATCCAAAATCTCCACACGAGCGCCCACCCGGCAATCAGTCAACCGGGAATAGGATCGGAGGACGCACTCGTCCCCGATTTCGGTCTTACCCTCGAGCGTCACATTCGGATAGAGCACCGTATCCTTCCCCACCGACACACCGGTATCGATCCATACGGAGGCGGGGTCCAACATCGTGACCCCCGCGTCGAGCCAACGCTCCCGAATCTGCTGTCGAATGACCTGCTCAGCAGCGGCCAGTTGCCGTCTGGTGTTGACGCCCATCCCTTCTTCCGAATCTTGTAGCATGACGGCGACGACCCGCTGCCGCTGCGTCACCGCCATTCGCACGATGTCGGTCAAATACAATTCGCCTTGAGCATTGTGTGGCTCAAGTTTTCCCAGCGCTGGAAAGAGAAACTCGCCCGATACCACATAGGTGCCGACGTTGATTTCCTTGACGACCCGTTCCGCCGGTGTCGCATCCCGATCTTCGACGATTTTGAGGACGTCGGACGAGGCCAGTCCGCCTCGATGGCTTCCGTCGGGCTGCCGTCGAATCACACGGCCGTAGCCGGACGGATCGTCCAACGCCGCGGTAAGAATCGTCACAGCCGCCCCCTCCGATCGATGGGCGCGCAGAAGCTCCCGCACCGTCCGCTCTTTCAACAGAGGAGTATCGCCGTTCAAGATAAGATAATCAGCCGGGCGAGGCTCTTTGGTCCCCCAAAATACCGGGCGGCTTTGGAGCACCGCATGGCCGGTGCCTAACTGTTCCACCTGTTCGACGACGGCAAGCGAATCAGCTCCCGCCTTCCCCACAATCTCCGCGTCAATCACCCGCCGAACATCCTCGGCCTGATGGCCGACCACAATCGCGATCCGTCGCCCGGCCACCTGCAACGCCAGATCAAGCGCATAGAGAACCATAGGCCTGCCGGCGACCCGATGCAACACCTTTGCGCGCTTGGACCTCATGCGCGTGCCCCGCCCGGCGGCCATCACGACCACGCCCAGGCCGCTGATGCGCAATCCAGCCCCTGGGCCTTTCAGCGACGGCTTCATAGCCTTCCCTCGCTCGCCCCACTCCACATCGCACCACTCCCGGATCCTCGCGTCATCCGATCGGCACTCCGGTATCCGGCTGCTTCACTTGGCTCCACTTGGCGTCGGCATTGCGTGGAGGCGTCAACGAGCCTGAAGGAGAATACAACCCGCCTGACACGATGAGCTTCATCGCCTCCTCTACACTGATATCGACCGACGTCACCTCCCCCTCGGGAACTAAAAGAAAATATCCGGACGTCGGATTGGGAGACGTAGGCACATAGACATGGATCAGCGGCTCCTCGCTCAACGCCGTCGATTCTCCCTTGGTCACCCCGGTCACGAAGGCGAAACAATAGTGGCCGTTCTTGGGGAATTGAATCAACACCACGCGACGGTACGAACCCCGATCCGAAAACGAGAGAATGTCCATCATGGACTTCAAGGTCGAATAGATGCCTCGTACCAACGGAAGACGGTTCAACCAATCCTCCCAAATATTCACGATCGCCTGGCCCATGAAGTTGGCCGTCAACAATCCGGCTAAAAAGATCAACAGAATGAGCATCGCGGCGCCCAATCCTGGCACATAATAGTTGGGCGCCAGCTGCGCGAGAATGTCGCCTAGAATGCTGTCCACTGTCATGAACAATGCCTTCAGAATCAGAATCGTCCCCCAAATCGGAGTCACGACAAGAAGACCGGTCAA
>DKBD01000247.1 GCA_002451055.1 Nitrospira sp. UBA6909
TCGGATCTCGATAATCCGGGGCTGATCGCGTTTAAGGATCGGTGGGGGGCGGCCTGCTCGCCGCTTAGTACATGGCGAATGCCGCTTACACAGTTGTCCGTGCGTGGCGACAGCTTGAAGCGGCGATATGCCAAACAGGTGCTTGGACGATTACCCGAGAGCGTAATGACGTTGGCCGGCCGGCTCTTGTACCGCCATATGGGCTAGAGGACTGTGCCGTCCCCGTTGAGGTGCGAAAGTTTTTAGTGCTGAGTGCTGAGTTTTTAGCGTGAACTCAACATTCTCAACTCAAAACTGAACACTCATCCCCGTTTCACCAGGATACGACATGCTTGGTTCGTCATTTTCGATCATCGCCTTCTTGGCCGCGGCCGTCGCCGCGGGGTTGGCCGGCCTCTTGTTCGTCCGGCGGCAAGTCGGCTCCTCTCATCGGAGCCTGGCGGCACTCTTCACGTTAATTGCGCTCAGTCATGTGGCCAACGGTCTGGAATTGATCGATGAAGCCGACGTTCTCGTTTGGCGGGGGATCGCGACGCTGGCCCAACTGTTCCAGCCGGCCGCGTTGCTCTATGTCGGGCTGGCATTTCTGAACCCGGCCGAACGGCACAGGAATGCATCGGCGGCGTGGCGCGCCCGCGGGGTAGGGATCATCGGCGGGTTGTTGGCCGTGGCCGTCTTGGCGGGATTGGTGTTTCAGTGGAAGGTGTTCGGGAACGGCCAGGCCAAGATCGCCGTCGGCTCCTGGGGATCTGCTTTGTATGTCTTCATGATTGTCGGGACGGTATTGGGGTTGGCGCAACTGGAGCTGGTGCTGCGCGGGAGCCATGAGCCGATCCGGCACCGGCTCAAATTTATCATCATCGGCCTCGGCGGACTGGCCGGGTACCAGATCTACCAGGCCAGCCGATTGCTGTTGGTTCCGATTTGGGACGTCGACTATGTGTTGGTGTCGAGTGTGGTCACGATCATGGCACTGGCGCTGATCGCCTATGGGTTGGGGCGGAGCCGGTTGCGGGAACTGTTTGTCAATATCTACGTCTCCCAGCAGGCCCTATTCAGTTCGGTGACGTTCATTGCCGTCGGCTTGTATCTGTTGGCGGTGGGAGTGATGGGTGAATGGCTTCGTCGAACAGACCAGACGTTGGGCGTGGGCCTCAGCGTCGTCGTCGTCTTCGGCGCGTTGGTCGGACTCGCAGTTGCCGCTTTTTCCAAAACCGTGCGGGCCGAGCTTCGGCGTGTCGTTGTGCGGAATTTTTATCGCTCAAAGTACGACTACCGGGCTCAGTGGATCGAGGTGACGGATGCATTCCAGGGCGCGACGAACAGCGGGGCCATTTGGGATCGCCTCCTTGATCTGCTGATTAAGACCTTCACGACGAAGACACTCGCGATTTGGTCCTTTCGGGAAGTGGATCGACGGTTTTGCCGGGTCCGTTCGATGACCACGGAGAGCGATCCGGTCCCTCTCGAACGATCTCATCCGGTGATCGTTGAACTGCTGCAGAAGGACGAACCGGTGTTTCTTCATGAGAAGACGGTATCGGGAAGTGCGGGGCTCGGCCGGTCCGACGATCCATTGATCGGGGCGGATGTGGCCATCTGTTTTCCGATCCGGGCGCAGGGACAGCTTGCGGCATTCGTCGCCTTGGGCGCACAGCTCCATGGGGAGCCCTATGGGGTGGATGATTGCGATTTGCTCCGAGGAATCGCTCATCACGTTGGGGCGCTGTTGTCCACTGTCCGTTTGGCGGAGGAGCGTGAAGCATCCGCCGAACTTGAAGCGCTGCATCGCTTTTCGGTGTTTTGCCTGCACGATTTAAAAAATTTGGCGGCCCGCTTGTCGCTGGTGGCGCAAAATGCCCAACAGCATGGGAGCAATCCGGCTTTCCAGGAATCGGCCATGCGGACGGTGGCGGACACGTCTCAGAAAATGGCCCTCCTCATGAGCAAGCTCTCGCGGAAATCATTTAATCCGTCGCTTGCCGGTGTGCTGGAGCCGGTTGACCTGTCCGGGCTTGTCCATGAGGTCGCGGATCCCTTGCGGAGCGAGCCGTCCGTCAGGTTGCATGTCACGGGTCAATCGACTCGTCCGGTTCTGGCCGTGCGAGAGCAGATCCAGCAAGTCTTACTCAATGTGGTCTTGAATGCCAAACAGGCCATCGTGCAGGATGGCGCTATTTCCATCGGACTTGCGGAAGCGGATGGATTGGCTACGGTGACGGTCGAGGACACGGGGTGCGGGATTCCTCCCGCCATGCTGGAAACCTTGTTCAAGCCGTCCCAGTCGAGCAGGCCAGGCGGCTTGGGAGTGGGGCTCTACCAGTGCAAGCAGATTGTGGAAACGCACCGGGGGACGATCCAGATCAGGAGCGAAGAGGGGAAAGGGACGCAGGTCACGATCGAACTTCCCTTGGCTCCGCTGGCTCAAAAACAAGAAAAAGATGCCATGACCACCATAGCCATGCCATATTGACCTTCATGTTTCGCGAATGTTCACATGGTAAACGCGTGATTGTCTGGAGAGTGGCGAGTTCAACTCAGTACTGACAAATCAGCACTCATCTCTCAGCACTGTTGGATGAATCTGATCCCTTATCACTTCTAAATTTGTTATAGCGCCCATCATGACCACTCCTCCAACCCTATTGCTCGTCGATGACGACCCCGAAATTCGCGACCAGATGAAATGGGCGCTGATGTCCGACTATCAGGTCGTGGAGGCGGAGGATCGGCGATCCGCCATTGCCGCCGTGAAGCGGGAAATGCCCCCTCTCGTGGTGCTGGACCTTGGGCTCCCGCCCGCAGTGGATGCGTCCACGGAAGGCTTTGCGGCGCTGCAAGAAATGATGCAGATCATTCCGTCGACCAAGGTCGTGGTCGTCACAGGCAATACAGACCGGGCCAATGCGCTGGCTGCGATCGCCGGCGGGGCCTACGATTTTCTGGAAAAGCCGGTGCAGCTGGATTTGCTCAAAACGGTGTTGCAGCGGGCCTGGCACGTGGCGTCTTTGGAGCGGGAAAATCAGTCGTTGCGGGAAGACGTCAGCGGCGGATTCGAGGAATTGCTCGGAGTCAGTCCTGCCATGCAGACGGTCTATGACAAGATCCGCCGCGTGGCCGGGGCCTCAGTGCCGGTGTTGATTACCGGGGAAACTGGAACGGGAAAAGAACTGGTGGCGCGTGCGATACACCGGCAGAGCCCCAGAAAAGACG
>DKBD01000216.1 GCA_002451055.1 Nitrospira sp. UBA6909
TTGGTTCACCGTTCGTCACCGCAATTTGAGCGTGCTCAAGCTCAGCAGCGCCAGCAGAATCGCGATGATCCATAGGCGGACGACCACCTTGGGTTCCTCCCACCCCTTCATCTCAAAGTGATGATGAATCGGAGCCATCAGGAAGATGCGCTTCCCCCGCGACTTAAAGGACACCACCTGAAATATGACCGACACGGCCTCGATCACGAACACCCCGCCGACCAACAACAACAACAACTCATGCTTGCTGATGACCGCCACCGTCCCGAGAGCTGCGCCGAGTGGAAGCGATCCGACGTCCCCCATGAAGACGGAGGCCGGATAAGTGTTATACCAGAGGAATCCTAAACTGGAACCCAGAATGGATGCCGTAAAAACCGCCAATTCTCCCGCCCCGTCGATATGGGGGATCAGCAGATACTCCGACATCAACCGATGCCCCGTTACGTACGCCACCACGGTATAGGCCAATGCGGCAATCATCACCGGACCGACCGCCAACCCGTCGAGGCCGTCGGTGAGATTGACGGCATTGGAACTGCCGACGATGACGAGTATGGCGAATACGATATAGAACCATCCTAAATCAGGCATGAAGTTTTTGAAAAACGGCACACTGAGCTTGGTGCTATAGCCTGGCAGGTAGTACAGAGTCAGCGCGATGGCGAGTGCAACTGCTACCTGCGCCGTAAATTTCTGCGTCGCCGACAGCCCCTTCGATCTCGCCTTCACGAACTTGAGGTAGTCATCGGTAAATCCAATTGCGAAAAACCCCATTGTCGCCGCCATCACCAGCCAAATGAGTGGCCGCGAGATGTCGGCCCAGAGCAACGTCGACAGCATGACGGCGAAGATGATCAAGATCCCACCCATCGTCGGCGTGCCGCTNNGAAAATTCCGTGTGGAACGGATACAGCCAGTAATACAGCATGATAAGATCACGGCCTTACAGATCAGTACATCGAACGGCGAACCCGCTGAACCAGATTACGAAGCCTTTTTCGCCGCCCGCCTCGCCCCCTGTAGCGCCTGGGCTACCTGCTCCAACTTCATGCCACGTGACGCTTTGACCAGGACCACATCGCCCGGCTTCACCACGGCTTTGACTGCGGCGGCCGCCGCCGTCGCGTCATCCACCAGAACGATCCGTGCCTGGTCGAACCCAGCCCGTTCCGCCCCTTCGGCGAAACTCTGACCCAGCACACCACATGCAACCAGTCGATCAATGCCCTGCTGTGCAACGAACTCGCCGACTTCCTTGTGCATCGCAACGGCGCCGGACCCGAGTTCCAACATATCTCCTAACACGGCAATTGTGGTCCGACCCGTCCCCCGTTGAGCAAGCAATTGTACGGCCGCTTTCATCGATGCTGGATTCGCATTGTAACAATCGTTGATAACGGTGATCCCTTGGCTTTTGAAGACTTGCGACCGCATCGCCGCCGGCCGGAAACGGGAGAGCCCTTGGGCAATGATGCCTCCTGGCAGGCCAAGCACGGCGCCGACCGCAGCGGCGGCTAAGGCATTCAAAACGTTGTGCACCCCCTGCACTTGGATACGCACGATCGTGTACCGAACATTCCCGGGTAGCAGAAGGCGAAAGATTGTCCCATTACGACCATCTGATTTGATGTCCGTCGCGCGCACGTCGGCCTTAGATGAAAGCCCGAACGACACCACCCGGCATATGGCTCTTGACGCCAGATAATCGTAGTACGGATCGTCGGCATTCAGCACCGCTGTACCAGCGGCGGGAAGCAGATCCAACAGTTCCGCTTTCGATTGCGCCGATCCTTCCATGCTTCCAAAGAACTCCAAATGGTCAGGGCCGATATTAGTGATGATTCCGATCGTCGGCCTCGCCATTTCGCAGAGCCTTGTGGTCTGGCCGACACGATCGACGCCCATCTCGATGACCGCCCCTTCGTGTCTTTTATTAAGACGGAAGAGGGTCTGCGGAACCCCGATCCGGTTGTTCAAGTTGCCTTCGGTCTTCAACACCTTCCGCCGATGCGCCATCACGGTGGCCACCATTTCTTTGGTGGTCGTTTTGCCGTTGCTCCCGGTAACTGCCACGACCGGAATGTCAAACCGACTCCGATGATGAGTCGCAAGCTGCTGATACGCGAACAGGGAATCGGGGACACCCATGATGAATGGTGTCATCCGCTTCTGGACCAGTTTTGCACCGAGAGAAGTCATATCGTAAGAATCTCGGACGATCGCTCCAACGGCACCGGCCGACAATGCTGTCCCGACAAAGTCATGCCCGTCGAAGTGTTCCCCCATCATCGCCACAAAGAGATCCCCGGGGCGAATCGACCGGCTATCCAGGCTGATCCGCCGAATGGGGTGCTTCATCCAGCCAGGCCTCTCACCGGCCAAGACCTTGGTACTGATCACTTCTCTCAGCTCTTCGACTGTAAACAGGGCCATGGTATTTCTTCTCTATCCCGAACGATCCTCAGCTTCTTCATGCTCAGGTTCTGAGGCGTTCAATGGCTTCACGCGCCACTTCGCGATCATCGAAATGGAACTTCTTGGTACCGATGATCTGATAATCCTCGTGCCCTTTTCCGGCAATCAAAACGATGTCGCCAGAACGGGCGTCACGCACTGCCGAACCAATAGCCTCCCGCCGATCAATGACTTTTTGATAATGGACGTGCGGGTGTTCTTTCAACGCATCGGCCACGCCGACTTCCACGTCCTGAAGGATCGAGAGGGGATCCTCGGTCCGGGGGTTGTCCGATGTCAGGATCACGACATCGCTGTATCGCACCGCCGCGCCCCCCATCTTCGGCCTCTTCCCACGATCACGATCCCCCCCACAGCCAAAGACAGTAATGATGCGCCCCGTTTTCACCGTCTGCGCGGCCATCAACAGCCGGATCAACGCATCCTCTGTATGGGCATAATCAACGACTACGGTGAAATCCTGTCCCGCCATGACTCGTTCGAACCGACCCGGCACATTGGTCACTTGCGCAACCGCCTCGCGCACCTGATCCGGCGTGGCTCCCTCATGAAGCGCAACCCCTATTGCAGCCAATAGGTTATAGATATTATGCTCGCCCACGAGATGACTCTCGATGGGAAAAGACCCGACCGGCGTTGCCGCCGTAAAGCTCGTCCCTCCGAGCGAGAGGCGGATATTTTCCGCTCGCAGATCTGCTTTAGCCCTCAATCCATATGTCCACACCGGGGCCGGACACATCCGCTTGATACGGTCGCCGGCGGGGTCGTCGATGTTCAAGATGGCGCGTTTATTCGGCTTGTGCGCTTCGGTCAGTCCGGTAAAAAGCCGCAATTTGGCCTGGAAGTAGTCCTCCATGGTTTTGTGGAAATCGAGGTGATCTTGAGTCAAGTTTGAAAACACGGCGACGTCGTATTCGCACCCTATGGTGCGGTCCTGGGCAAGGGCATGGGACGACACCTCCATTACGGATGTCGTACACCCGCCGGCAACCATTTTGGCAAGCAGCTGCTGCAACTCGAGTGCGCCCGGGGTGGTATGCGACGCTGCAATCGTTTCCTTATCGATCTGGTAAGACACGGTTCCGATCAAACCGACCCGGCGACCCAACGCTTCCAACAGTGCCTTGCAGATATAGGTCGTGGTGGTTTTCCCGTTCGTCCCCGTGACCCCGACCATTCGGATCTTCGATGACGGCTCACCGTAAAATCGGCTCCCAAGAAGGCCAAGCGCTTTCCTGGAATCTGTCACCCGTGCGAAGGGAATCGGCAAGTCCATGGCCGGCTGCTCCAGAACCAGCGCCGCCATCCCGGCCTTCGTGGCAGCCGGAATGAACCGATGTCCATCCACCTGCTCGCCTTTGACTGCCACAAAGACACTTCCGTCCCGGACGGATCGAGAATCGTCGGTGATTGCGCTCACCGATATACCGTGATCGCCGCGGCTCTCGATCACCTCGACTTGCCCTTGAAGCGCCTTAATCATCCCTGCAAACGTCATTGCCGTCCAGCCGAAATCCATTTATGATCCTACGGATGCCATCGCGAGCCTGACGAGCTCATTCGACGATACACCCAGATAGTTCAACACCTGCTCCCCAACACGATTAAATACCGG
>DKBD01000198.1 GCA_002451055.1 Nitrospira sp. UBA6909
ACCCGATTGTCCTGCAGCATGAGGTGAATCGTAAAGTCCGCGATGGCCAGGAGCCCGACGACGAGGGCTGCGCCGATGGCCAATCGGCGGTCTCGTTTGGAGGTGTCGGACTTTGCCGTCCCTTCTTCGGTGACGCTCTTCAGATCCAGTGCGAGGCCGAGCGGCGAGGGTTTGAATCGCCAGCGCGGCTTGATGATCTTGGGGTGAATGGCCAATCCGAACGCAATCGAAAAGGCTCGTGGACTGTCGGCGCCGAATCCCTGCTTCGGTCCCACTGGATAAAGCCCCAATTGCTGCGCCACAAATCCGCCGATCTCCCGCAGCTTGGACCCGCCCCCCGATACCCAACAGTGAGTCAAGCGACCGCGATCGCTCCCTTCATACGCCTGGATGGTGACACGGAGTTCTCTCAACAGCGGCTCCAGCCATGGCTCAACATGTTCGACTGCCATGCCGCGTTTGAGCCGCTCGGCTTCGGGGAAGGTGCAAGCACGCTGTATAGCCAAAGCCTGGGTCAGATGGTTTCCGCCCCAGAGGACCGTCCGAAGCACCACGGGACGTCCCTCATGGATCAGGCAGAGCGTGGTCTTGGAAGCGCCGACGTCGATGACTGCGAGATCCTGAGGAACAGCCGCGTTTTCGCCTCGGAGAAACTGTGTGACGGAGAAGAGAGCCATGGCATCGACATTGATGGCCGATGGCTCGACGTCGGCCTGTGCCAAAAAGCGGAGGTGTTCGTCCACCTTGTCTTTGGGCGCGGCGGTGACCAGCACTTCCGAGTTTTTGGTCTCTCGCAGTAGGCCGTCCGCAGTCTGCCCAGGCGGCAAGATGAGGCTGCCGATCGCCAGGTCATCCAGGGGCATGGGAACCAGATTCTCCACCTCGAACGGTACGACTTGGGCCAGTTTCGTGGAGTCCTTGAAGGGAAACGAGAGGGTCCTGATAAACAGATCCTGGCAGGGAATGGCGGTGACGAGGCGGTCGGTTGCGTAAAGTCCGTGTTGCCAGAGAAATCCACGCAGTGACCGTGCGCGCCTGGCCGGCTCCAAATCTTCCGGACGGGCAAAAGGCATCGGATGTTGGAAGTAGTCGATCGATTCACGTCCGCTTAGGCGGCGGCGGAAGCGGACCGCCTTCAACCCGGTCTGTCCGATGTCCAGTCCGACACATTCAGTGACGATAGCCATAGCTTTGTCCGGCTGCTCCTATAAAACGCGTCTCGTGAGTGACGAGATACGTGCGACGAGTCATGAGCGTGGCTCTACTTTACAACGCGATCCTGGCTTGTGCCAATGGGCCGACGATTTTTATCGTTATGGGAGACCCGGCAGGCAGGGCAGGCAACCCCAGGGCATTGGCCTTCGAGGCAAATCCGGCACCAGGAACGATCGTTACGGTCAAGGCCAGTTGGCTGTCCAGGATCGGCTGTTGGAGCGTGATCGTCCCTTCCCCTGTGAACGACCCAACAATTCCGTCACCGTTCAATTCCGTGACATCGCAGACCATGTCACGGCAGGCCAACCCGGCCGATACCTTCGTAAAGGCCAACGACATGGTCCGTCCCTTTCCAAGGGGAATTGGGTCAATGGTCAAGTCGGTCGCTTCGGCCTTCCAGACTCCTTCGCCCTTGATCGCGTCTACTGCCTGCAGGCTCGAGTCGATTCGATGGGAGAATTCTCCGTTCAACATCCCGTGACTGACGTATCGGCGGAGCACTCGCGAGAGGTCGATTTGCTGAAGCTTCCCTTGTATCGACACCGGCCCTTCGAGGGAAAATGAGGATGCGGCTAGGGAGGCCTTGGCCTGTCCCGTCTGGGGAGAAGTCTCGTCCAGCTGAGCCACGATATCAAGGCCGAGGCCGCCGTTCAACACGTTGAGGAGTCCGACTTTCGCCTGTAGGAACGAGAGCTGGACCGGCACCCAATCCGACTTGGACAACGTGACCTGTCGCCACTCGACCCCCACGGGCCAGTCGATCGACCAGTCTGTGACTTGTGCGTCAATGCCGGTGGCCCGATTCAGCTCTGATACGAGCCTCGTCTGCAGTGTGTCATAGGGAAACGTCGCGATCAGACAGAGAACGAAGACACAGAGGCCCACCACGATCCACGCGAAGATCTCTTTTCGATCCATGAGCCAGTTCATATTGATCATGAAGCCTCGATGGTGACCCATTCGCGCACCGTCCAGGGATCCACATCAGGGGTCCCGGGGATCCCTAGGGTCTCAGGGGGCTCGAAGGTGACCTCGATCAACAAGGCCGCGGGTATCTTATTGGCCGTTTGCCAGTCGTCGACCCATACGCGCCCTTGCCCGTCAAAATACCGAAGATTGAACCCCCTCACGCGATCCGCCAGCTCCACTTGACCCAAGGATTCATCGGTGAGGCCGTACAGATTCTTTCTTGCGTATCGAATCAGGCGATCACGATCGCGTGTATACACGACTCGGATCATCTCGCTTTCCTTCGCCGTCGAGCCGCTCGACCCGTCGTTCATCGCAACGAAAGCCAGCGTATCCGCCGGGTACCCCGCATAGGTGCCGTTTATTCCCACCCATTGGAATTCGGTGCTCTGCTTACTGAACGAAATTTCCTCGGCCATGACGTGTAGGACTCTTCGCGTCGTTTGCTCACGCGCCGACAGATCACGTCCCGCCTCGATGGCGCGATTCGTCGTCACGAGCGAGCCGAATACCATCGCCGCGACGACGGCGAGCAGCGCGATCGCGACCAGCATTTCGATGAGCGTGAAGCCGTCTTCCTGGTCAGGAGGTCTTGTCGGCAAAGACATACGTACTCACCTCAAGCGATTCCTCCGTCGCACCACGGGGCCAGGAAACTTTGATGCGAACTTCTCGGATCAGATTCAGCGGGGTCGGTGACACCGTCCGTTTCCACCGGTAACCGACGGCGCGGTCGGACGCTTGAACCGTCAACATCGCACCGAGCGGCGCGGTTCGGAAATCTCCGGTGGTTTCTCCGATGGGATAGACGCCGGCTAACTCGGTTTCGAGCATCTTTTCTTGCGCCAAAAGCGTCGCCGCAGTCAACTCCCGCGCGCGTTCGTGCAGATCCAGGTCGAAGTTGCGGAGGCCGAGCAGAATCGGGAGCGCGATCGCCAGCAAGGCAATGGCCAGCAACACTTCGAGGAGCGTGAATCCGTTCTCACTGGATTCGATTCGGTTTGAATCGCGAGGCATGGCTATTTGGGCGCTGTGGCTGTGGTTTGTAACAAGGTCTTGACTCGTTCTGGAATCGGCCGGGGCCGTATGAGGTCGGGCCGTTGATCGAATGTTCGGATATTGCCGGTCAGGGAGTCCACCATGAGGACCAAGAGGTTGTTGCTTGTGTCGGCGAAATGCAGCGTAGCCGGATCGATGCGGCCGTTCGGGAAAAACGAAAGGTCTGCGCGGCCGTACGTTTGTTTGGTCTCCCCCACGGAGACTTCCGTCAGACGAATCGTTTCGGGAAGGGTCAACGGGGTCCTCCAAACGGCGTCGATCGGCCGTCGTTCCTCTTTTCCCTCCACCACCATCGCCCAATAGGTTCCACGATCGAGATCCAGATAGAGCTTTACCGGCTTCTGATCGATTTCGGCCATTCGTTGGAGTGTGCGGAGTATGCCGATGAATTTCCGCCCAGTGGAACTCAAGTCTTCTCCGATGACGATCCGTGGAACGACCAGGAGCAGAACTCCGCCCAAGAGAAACAGGACGATGAGCATTTCAAAGATCGTAAACCCATGCGGGGAGTGTGTGACGTGAGACGTGGGGCGTGAGGGGCAAGGCGCGAGAGGGGGGCGCAACGCAGACGCCCCCCGTCCTGAGCGCCCACGTCCTTGAGTCGGCGAAGCGGACTGAGTGCCGAGTGGAGCCTGGGTGCCGCACGCCGCATCACGCATGACGAATCTTCATCTTACTCCTTATCCAGGTTCCAGTTGGTGATGTCGGCGTTGGAGCCCTCGCCGCCGACTTCCCCGTCTGTTCCGAGCGACATGACCTCGTATTCACCTCTCTGGCTCGGGCTCTGGTACTTGAAGGGATTGCCCCAAGGATCCTCCGGAAGCTTCGGCAAATATCCGCCAATTTTCCATTTCTTCGGAATCACGCCGACGCTCGGCTTTTCTATCAGTGCCCTGAGTCCCTGCTCCGTCGAGGGATAGACCCCGTTATCCAGTTTATACAGCTGCAGCGCGCCCTCGATATTCCTGATCTGCACCTTGGCTGCGGTGCGTTTGGCGTCGTCGGTCCGTCCCATGATGCGGGGAACCACCAATGCTGCGAGAATAGCCAGAATGGCCACCACCACCATGATCTCGATGAAGGTGAAACCTTCTTCATGCGCCCGTCGATCATGATGCCGTTGCCGTTCGTCGTTCACCATAGTTATCTCCCTTCCCTTCATGACCATTGTCGACCAACGATCAGCCGTCAGTGCACCATTTGTCCCATTTCGAAGATAGGCAGGAGAATCGCGACCACGATAAAAAAGACAATGATACCCATGGCCAAGATCATGATCGGCTCCATGAGCGATGTCAATCGCGTGATCACTCGCTCCACCTCGCCGTCGAAAATCTGGCTCACGCGGCGCAACATCTCCTCCATTTCGCCGCTCCGCTCTCCCACGGCGATCATGTGCGTCACCAAAGCTGGAAATTCGCCGCTGCGCTTCAACGGATCGGCAATGGTTTCGCCTTCTCGGATATTCTGCCTGGCGCCTTCGACCGCCTCTTCCAATACGCGATTGTTCATGACGCGTTTGGAGACATCCAGCGCGTCCAGGAGTTGGACGCCGCTGGCCAACATGGTCGCAAGCGTGCCGGTCAATCTGGAAATCGAGACCATGCGCGCGACATCTCCGATCAACGGGAGGCGTAGAGTGATACGATCCGCCGCCATGCGGCCTTTCTCGGTCCGGATAGATCGCCGCACGAGGAAGATTACGCTGATAATCAGGCCGACAACCGCCATCCAGTAGTCCGCGAAGAAGCTGCTCACCGACATCAATACGACGGTCGGCCAAGGGAGGGCCTGATTCATGTCCGCAAAGACCGCTGTTATTTTGGGCACGACGAAAGTCATCAAGAAAAACAGCACGGAGATTCCGACAACGAGCATCAGCGTGGGATAGAGGACGGCATTGGTCACTTTGTGCTTGAGCGCCGATTGTTTCTCCAAGAACTCAGCGAGCCGAAAGAGAATCTGATCCAGCGCCCCGCTGGCCTCGCCGGCTCGGACCATATGTACATAAATCGACGAGAAATCCTTCTCATACGTCTCCAGCACGGCGCTGAGCGATTTGCCGCCGCGAATTTGCTCCCGGATGTCTGCGAAGAGCGCCTTGGCGGATTTCTTCTCGGCCTGATCCACCAGGATCCCCAGCGCATCGACCAACGGAAGGCCGGCGATCAGCAGCGTCGCGAATTGCCTGGTCATCAAGGCAAGATCGTTGGAGGTCAGGGTGGCCGAGCGGCCAGGCTGATATGTCGCCTTGGCGCGGCTTCCATTCTGGCGCCGAACCGACGGCTGGCCTTGCTCCACGACGTCGGTCGGAAAGACGCCTTCTTTTCTGAGTTTGAGACGCGCGACTCTGGCGTTTTCCGCATCAATGATTCCGGCGGCGCTGCCGCCGTCATTTCGATAGCCGCGGTATTGGTAGACAGGCATGACTATATTTCGACTTCTTGTTGGGTGATCCGCATCACCTCTTCCAGCGTGGTCTGGCCGTGCAAGACGCGCTCGGCGCCATCCTGCTTGAGTGTTACCATCCCCTTGGCGATTGCCGCCTGCCTGATGGCCGAGGAGTCTGCTTTGGTTCCGATCAACCGTCTGACTTCGTCGTCGAGCACCATCAGTTCGAAAATGCCCGTGCGTCCGCGATAGCCGGTCTGCGAACAGGCCGCGCAGCCGGATCCCCTGTATAACGTGGTGCTCGTTTCCGGCGGGAGGTCGAGGCGGTCCAGTTCATCGACGCTCGGCTTATAGGGCGTCTTGCAGTCCGGGCAAATTTTCCTGAGCAACCGCTGGGCCAGCACGGCGACGACCGATGATGCGACGAGGAAGGGCTCGATACCCATATCGATCAGGCGTGTGGCGGCGCTGGCCGCGTCGTTTGTGTGGAGCGTGGAGAAGACGAGGTGCCCCGTGAGCGACGCATGGATGGCGATTTCCGCCGTCTCCCGGTCACGAATTTCTCCGATCATGATGACATCAGGGTCCTGCCTGAGAATGGACCGCAATCCCGCGGCAAACGACAGATTGATTTTAGGATTGACCTGCATCTGACCGATCCCCACCAGCTGATATTCGACCGGGTCTTCGACGGTAATAATGTTCTTGTCCGGCGAGTTGATGTGGCTCAATGCGGCATAGAGGGTGGTGGTTTTTCCGCTGCCGGTCGGACCTGTGACAAGAATGATGCCGTGGGTCAGTTGGATTAGTTGATGAATCGCTGAGAGGCGATCCCCGGAGAAACCCATCTCGGACAAATTCAGTAGGCGGTTCTCCTTTTCCAGTAGCCGGAGCACGACCCGCTCCCCGTGAGACGTGGGAAGCACCGAGACTCGAAGGTCGATGTCTTTCCCGGCCGTACGAATTGCGAACCGGCCGTCCTGCGGAAGCCGTTTCTCGGCGATATTCAAACCAGCCATGATTTTGATGCGCGCGATGATGCTGGCCTGCAGACGCTTCGGCGGGGTCAAGACCGGATAGAGCACGCCGTCGATGCGGTACCGCACGACCAATCCCCGCTCAAACGACTCGAAATGGATGTCGCTCGCGCGCTGTCGAACCGCCTGGAATAACACCGAATTCACCAATCGAATGATCGGCGCTTCATCGGTCGAATCCAGCAAGTCCTGCGGCTCGTCGAGCTCGTGGGCGATCTGGTCAAGGCTTTCGCTCGCGGCGATATCTTCCATCACGTCTTCGGCGCCGGTCGGACTGGCGCTCTCGTCATACGCGCGGTTCAGACGGGCGAGCAGGGCGACGCCGGTCGTCAGGACAGGCCGGACGGGCTTGCCGAACAACAGTCTGAGGTCGTCGAGCGCGACGGTTTCCATCGGATCGGTCGATGCCACAAGGATGTCGTCTTTCTCATGCCGGAGCGGGAGGACACGGTATCGCCGGCAAAAAGTGATGGGCACCTTCTTGATTAACTCATGATCGACGCTGATGGCTTCCAGCTGAGGCATCCAAGGCAGCCCAAATTGCAGCGCGAGGCCTTCCAGCAGTTCCTCTTCACGAAGCGCGCGCAAATGCAGCAACACTTCGCCCAACCGTCCTCCTTTTTCCTGCTGATGGGCCAGCGCCTCCTCGAGTTTAGCGCTCGACAAGTTGAATTTTTCCCCCAGGATTCGTCCTAAAAGGGGTTTGCCGTAATGTGATTCCATACCGTTGCTTTCTTAACTCAGACCGTTTCGCTCTTTCTGCCGGGCATGCGCGGGCTCATTCGCTGAGCGGTGGCTTGGCCGATGGAACCCGCACCAGGGCACCCTACGGTTCTCGATCATGCTCTTCCGTGGGAGAAAGGGGGAACGGCTAACGGAGCTCGTAGGTGACCGTCGAGCGCTGATTGTTGCGGACGATATCCAGCTTGACGACCTCTTCATTTTTCAATTGTTGGAGCATACTCAGGATCGTGCCGGGGTCACGAATGTCGACTCCATTGACCCGCTGCAAGATGTCCCCCTTTTGCACTCCGATCTTCTCATAGAAACTGGCAGGGGCTACGTAGTCGAGACGAAACCCATTGATTGTGCCGTTGACCATATTCGGGATTGCTCTGGCTTGGGTCATCAGCTTAGGCAAATCGTTCATGGCTTGTTCGACCTCCCGCCGATCGACGACTTTCTTCATCGAAGGGCCCGACGCTTGTACGCGGGGGGACGATGCCTTTGAGGCAGGTGCGGCCGCGCCGTTGCCGGAGGCTTGGGGGTTCTCGAGCAGATCTAATGAGACTAGCTCCTCAAGGTTTCCCTGGCGGATGACTATTCCGTTGCGCTGGATATCGACGACTTCTCCCAAATCAGGGATCTGATCATGCAGGCGATACAAGACCTGTATTTTGGAAGCCTGCTCTTCCACGATGGCGAAGATTCCTTGCCGATCGCCCATGACGACTCCAATCACCCGAATTTTTGAGGCGGCGCCCAAGGACGCGCGAACCGGAGTGCCGGGCCTTCCTCCCTGAGTTCCTGACCCTTGCAGGGTCTCCTGAGGCGGCGGCGGCGGAGGCAGCACAAACAGTCCGCTGGAACGAACGTCTTCCGCATAGTGCGCCGGTGAAAAGGCAGTCGGAGTTACGGATCCCGCAGACTCTTGGGCGCCGGAACCGACGCGAGGCTCCGGCATGGTGTGTAACGCGTCGGCCACAAAGGCGTTAATCGAGTGGGCGACGAGGAGCGCAGCCACAGCGAGGCTTACGAGCATACCAAGACGCTGGATCAGTTGATCAGATCGCTGTGCCAATGAATCTCCTCCGATTCCGAATGGTACAATAGTACCCGCTCATGATCCCATGATGCAAATAGAGGGCGATTCAGCGCAGCCAAGGGGTGTGTGGAACGAATTGCCGATCGCTTGGTAACAGCGACTCACGATGAAAAGGGGGCCGATTCCAGGAATGGCGGTTGAGAGAAGACATCGCTATTCGGAGTGTGGTAGGGCTACAGGCCCTCTTTATCTTGTTCCAAAGTGACCGTGGATCGACAGGAACGACATCCTTCGCCTTATTGTTCCTGTGGTCCAATCATGTCAATGTCGATGCCGGTGCTTCCGAACCCATTGATCTATGGAGGTTCAGGTCTGCGATTTTCAAATGGTCTTTGAGGGTTTTCCAGTCGCTCGATGGGCATGATTCATGCTTATCGTGCTTATGTTGCCCCCAGCAGATGAGACGGTGAGATTTTAGGATGTCGCCAGAACAAGTCAGCGAATCAACGGCAACAGCTGTGCCTCCCGCAGAACGTTATGAACGCGGCCTGGCGCTGAAAAACGCCGGATTGTATAAGGCGGCAATCGACCAGTTTGCCATGGCCCTTGCTGATGTGGCTCTGGCTCTTAAGGCTTACGCCCAGATCGGACTTTGCCTCAAGATAAACGGGCGGTACGAGGAATCCGTGTCGGCGTTTCGCAAGGCGCTCGCATGTACGACTGGGTCCTCCAAGGAAACCGTGCAGATCCTCTACATCTTGGGGCGAACCCTCGAATCCTTGGGACGTGTGGAGGAAACACTGGAAGCCTATCGCTGGATCAGGCGTGAAGATCCGGGGTACCGGGATGTTACCACCCGCATCGAGCACCTCAGCACGCGACGGTCGGCTGTGCCAGGTAAAAAATCGTCACAATGAGAGCGCCTGGAGCGACGGCTTCCTCAAATCCTGGTACGGGTTTCTCAAAACTTCTGAATAATTCTTCCGGCTTCTGATGCGCTCAGGCTGCTCCAGGATTTCCCCTTCCCGCATAGGGTCTCCTCGTTCTCTTCCGTAAGACGCGGTGAGTTCATCATCGGATAACTGTAGCCTTCAGTTGTTTGTACAGGGTCCCGGGGTTCTTGAACGAGTCCCAGCTGAGCACGGCCAAGGCGTCGTCGACGTAGCGCGGCGTTCGCATACCGTTCAGGACGCATGTCACGCCCGATGTGCTGGCAAGAATCCAGAGCGCCTTGCGCGAGAGCGATTCGGAACGGTGCTCCTCGGGCACCAGCGGGTCGATCGCCTGTGCCACCGCGGCGGTTCGTAAACGGCTTCGCTCCGTTGCTTCACGCCGCAGGCCGCGCAGCAAAGCGAGCAGCTCCGGAACGTAACGGTCGCGCCAAGCCTCCCATCGGTCCGACAAGGCTCCGGTCAAATGGCGCGACACCGCCTGCAGCATCTGGTTGACTTGAGGAATGATCATCTGATGTTCGATCTGTTCCCAATGTTCCAGGCCCTGGATCTGCGGACGCACGTTTTGCAATTCCTGGGACCAATTGAAGAACTCGGCCGGTACCATGCCTTGGCCGCCATGTTGAATCGCCGGCGCAATCGACTCGCGGTACTCTTGCTCGATCGCACCGACCGCGCCAAGTCGGCCGGAGACATCGACAGGGGGATCTTCAATCGGGAAGTCCGTCAGGCGCAAAATCCCGCCCTGTGGGACTGGCATGGCGTTCAAAGGACGATTTACGAGCACGGCTACGCCAGCCTGGTGTGCATAGTCCAAGACCGTTGACCGATTGGAGGGGCCGGTATTGGCTGTATCGGCGCCGCCCGTTTCGAACAAGTTCATCGGGAACTGCACCACACGGAAATGATGGGTATGGGCGCCCGCCGATTGCGCCGCGGCCTGTGCGGCTTCAACCATCGCGGCAAGCGAAGTCGCCTCAGGATCGTCGGGTGGAGAAACCACCGTATTCGACGATACCCCGTAATACTGCAACCGACCCGCCGCCACTTGCGACTCGAAATAGGCGAACGCCCGTTCGAGCCGGTTGTAGAATGTCTTGCGAAGCGCGGCCAAGTCAGCCCCGCCGCGATGCATCGCTTCAGAGAGGAAGTATTCCGGGTTGTGTAAGAGGCAGACATCCAACGTGGCAAGGCCAAGGCGATCCAGCGACAGGGTCAATTGGTCTGCCAGGAATTCCGGGTGAATGCAATGCCAGATGCCTTCTCCATACTTGACCATCTCGGGGTAGGGACGCCCGGATTTCTCTCTGGCTTCGGCCTGTTTCAGGTTGTGCCCTTGCACATAGCCGATCTTGGAGACGACCACGACTTCTTCACGACGCAATTCGCCCGCAGTGGTGAGTTCCGCGAGCACGGATCCCACCAAACGCTCACTCTCGCCGTCCATATAATTCGTCGAGCTGTCAATCATATTGCAGGACGTCCGTAAGGCTTTCTTGAGCGCCTCTCGATGGTCGGTCTCTTGGGTATTCACCCGATAGGTACCGAATCCCAACCGTGTGGTCGTGAGTCCGGTCGTGCCGAATGGCGTAAACCCGTTGGCCAACGCCGTATCGCCGGTCAGCCCGATCATCCGTTCCGCATAGGCCGCGGTTCCTTGTGCGGTGGCACAGCCGGAGAGTTGCGCGCCTTTCAGCGTCTTGGGTTCGCCGCTGTTCCGCCCGGGGTCTGGCATACCAGCCCCTAGGGACTCTGAGACGGCGCGGGGGGTCGTCACCGGCTGCCGACAGCTGAAGTTTCTGCAGATGTAGAGAGCAGGTTTTCCCTGAACAGGCTGTTTGCCGGCAAGCAAGGGCAAGGAGGACGGTTGACCAGGCGTGAGTGCCGCCACGATGCGATTCGGCAGGTAATGATCTGCCGCCGCGTGGCGAAGCGCGCGGAATTCTTCCTGAGACTCGTCACCCACAAATGCCAGCTCAACCGGCCCTTCAGTCAGAAAATCCACCACGGCCAGCGTTTTGGCAAAGGCCCGCGGATACCGGGCGATTTGCCGACCATACGCTCGCACTGCGTTGATGGCCGCTTCACGCCAGTCTTGCCGGTCAAAGTGGAAGGACAGCCTTGCCAGGGCCGATGCGGCGACCGCATTCGCGCTGGGGGTCGCGCCATCGGTTCCCTCGCGGGCCCGAAGAATGAGGGATTCATGGTGTTTCGCCGTGGTAAAGAAGCCGCCTTGTTGGGCATCGAGGAAATCGGACATGAGAAATTCGGCCAGACGTGCCGCAGCGTGGAGATATCGTTCGTCTGATCCGGCCTCGTACAAATCCAGCAGTCCCTCCGCGAGATAAGCATAGTCTTCCAGATAGGCGTTGAGATGCGCACGGCCGGCCCGTGATGTCCGCAATAACCGGCCGTCGGGCAGCGTATGTGTCTGGAGCAAAAAATCTGCTGTCCGCATGGCCGCTTCGCGGTAGCGAGGCTCGTCGAACACTCTAGCCGCCTCGGATATTGCTGACAGCATCATGCCGTTCCAGGCGGTAATCACTTTATCGTCCAGAGCGGGGGAAATGCGTTGCTGACGGGCTCGATACAATGCCGGTTTGACGCGCGCGGCCGTTTCCAGCAATTCATCCGCCGTCAGATTAAGCTGCTTCCCGATGGCTTCGATAGGCCGGAGGCGGTTCGGGATGTTCGTGTGTTCCCAATTGCCTGCGTCCGTAATGTCGTAGAGGGCACAAAACCGCGTGGCCTCCTCATCGTTATTCAGCGCGGCGCGCACTTCTAGGGGGGTCCAGACGAAAAACTTTCCTTCAACACCTTCCGAGTCGGCATCGGTCGCCGAGTAAAATCCACCGTCAGATCCCGTCATCTCCCGGAGCACGTAATCGAGCACGTCCGTCGCTACCCGCCGGTAGAGAGGTTTCTTTGTGACCTGATAGGCTTCGGTATACACGCGCGCGAGCAGGGCGTTGTCATAGAGCATCTTCTCGAAATGCGGCACAAGCCAGCGCTCGTCCGTCGAATAGCGGGCGAAACCTCCCCCGATATGGTCGTAGATGCCTCCGGACGCCATCATATCGAGTGTTTTCGTGACCATGGTGAGCGTGTGTTCGTCTCCCGACCGCCGGTGGCATCGAAGCAGCAGCGACAATCCAGCCGCCGGTGGAAACTTAGGGGCGGATCCGAAGCCCCCGTGGATCCGGTCGAAATCATCTTTGAATTGGGCGACGGCTTCCTCCATCGCCGATTCGCTGACGGAAATTGGAGAGGGAATGCGGCCTGCGGTTTTCAGCCGCTCCGTCATCTCTTTAGCTTGGGTGTGAACGCCAGCCGCGTCTTTCTTCCAATAGTCGGCGATGTTCTTCAGCAGCGTGCCGAATCCCGGTCTGCCCCATCTGTCTTCAGGGGGGAAATAGGTGCCGGCGAAAAACGGCTCTTGGTCTGGAGTCAAAAAAACGGTCATGGGCCAGCCGCCATGGCCATGATTCATGGCGACGGTCGCCTGCATGTAGATTTCATCCAGGTCTGGCCGTTCTTCACGATCAACTTTGATACAGATGAAGTCTCGGTTCATCAGTTCGGCAATCGCTTCATTCTCAAAGGATTCCCGTTCCATAACGTGGCACCAGTGGCACGCCGAATAGCCGATGGAAAGCAGAATAGGGAGGTTCTTCTCTTTGGCAGTCAGCAGCGCTTCCGGTCCCCAGGGATACCAGTTTACGGGGTTGTGGGCATGCTGAAGCAGGTACGGGCTGGTTTCGTGAATCAGACGATTGGGAGACCTGGTCTTCGATGACGACATGGGGTGGCACCCTAGCATTGGGTAGAGAACAGCGTCAACGGAGGCCGACTGGTAATGCTCACGATTGAATGTTCAATTGGGTATTGAATCTTTCTGGCACATGCGAGATCCTCTTCGCGAGGGATAGGTTTGTGGTAGGCTTCGTCGGAAGAAGGAGAGAACAACGGCGCCAATGGGTGAGATGGGCCCCTATTCCAACTACCGTCTGACTGTCCGGCTGGAGCTGGCGAACAAACCCGGTGTCTTCGCTCGCGTGGCGGCGCTCTTGGCGGAAGAACGCGCGAACCTTGGTGCCGTCGATCTCGTGTCGGCCACCAAGGCGCGCATGATCCGTGACGTAACATTCGATGTGCAAAACGAAGCGCATGGCGAGCAGGTGCTCGAACGGCTGCGCGCGCTGCCTGACGTTGATGTGGTCTCAGCTTCTGATCGAATTTTTCTGCTGCATCTCGGCGGCAAGATCCGTGTGGAGGGAAAGGTCCCGGTCAGCACCAGGAACGTGCTCTCAATGGTGTACACTCCCGGCGTTGGCCGTGTCGCTCAAGCTATCGCGCGGGATCAATCAAAGGTCTTTGCCTTTACAAGCAAAGCCAACAGTGTGGCGGTTGTCACGGACGGATCTGCGGTATTAGGGTTGGGCAATCTGGGTCCTGAAGCGGCACTTCCCGTCATGGAAGGCAAGGTGATGCTGTTCAAAGAACTGGCCGGTATCGATGCATGGCCGGTGTGTCTCAATACACAGGATCCGGATGAGATCGTGCGGATCGTGCAAGGCGTCTCCCCTGGCTTCGGGGCCGTCAACTTGGAAGATATCAGCGCGCCACGCTGTTTTGAGATCGAGCGACGGTTGAAACAATCGCTCAGCATTCCCGTCATGCATGACGATCAACANNGAGGATGTGCGCGTCGTCGTCAACGGGCTTGGCGCGGCGGGAACAGCCTGCTGTAGAATGTTGCTGGCGGCGGGCCTGTCGCATCTGTCGGGATGCGATAAGGAAGGTATCGTCCTGTACGGCGAGGCTGAGCAATTGCGTGCCTATCGGACGGATCTTGCGTCGTGTCTTGCCAGGGACAATCCGAGGGGAACCTTGCGTGACGCGCTCAAAGGTGCCGATGTCTTCATCGGCTTATCTGTGGGAAACATCCTGAGCGCCGAGGATCTCGACGTTATGGCGCCGGATCGGATCGTCTTCGCCATGGCGAATCCCGATCCGGAGGTTCCGCCGGAGTTGGCGGTGTCGCATTGCCGCATCTTTGCGACAGGACGTTCGGATTATCCGAACCAGATCAACAACGCACTTGCGTTTCCTGGTATTTTTCGCGGGGCGCTTGACGTACAAGCCAGTGAGATCAACGAAGCCATGAAGTTGGCCGCCGCCGATGCCATTGCCCGAGTGATTCCTGAGGGGGCGGTGAGCGAGGACTACATCATTCCCAGTCTGTTCGATAAGACCGTCGTTCCGAACGTGGCACAAGCCGTTGCGGCTGCGGCCCGCGACACCGGTGTGGCGCGACGACGGATCAAAGTGAGCGAACAGCCATTTGAATGAAGCGAATCCGTTCTATCTCTGTTGTGCCGTCCGGCGGGCCACACCCTGCCGGCCGGTGTGTCTGGAGGCTCTTCTGACTGGAAATTGCACTGTGATACAATGGGATTTTTTCAATTTGAGATGAGGCATGCCGTTCTCAACGAGCAAGTACATCAAATTTCGCCAGGGGATGCAGCAGCGCATCGGGTCGCTGCGGTCCAAAACGGAAGATAGCTTGGGCGCTGCCGTCGATGTGATGATGGAAGAACGGGTGGATGGTTTTTTCCGGGTTGAACAGGGGCTTGAAGAGATCATCAGATCGTTGGTCGAGATCGAAGAGGAACTGGAGTTCATTCGTGACTTGTCCGGCGCAATGCGCCTGGAATCCCGATTAGAATTCGTCGAAGATCGCTGGGATGAATTCGACAGCGAGATTCGTGAACGGCCACGCCGCCGCCGCAGGAAGATCAATCTTGCCGACATGTTGAAAGCCGCTAGTGGGGGAGGCGGCGTCCTCTCGGATAATCCGAGTGGGGTCAACAACGCGATGGATGCGTATGCAGTTATGGGCGTGGAGTTCGGCAGTTCCCTTGCCGATGTGACCGCCGCCTTTCGGACCAAGGCGAAACAATTGCACCCTGACGCCAACAAAGGTGACCGCAGTTCAGAACCGGAGCTTCGCCGCATGTTGGAGGCCTATCAATTTCTGAAAGAATATCTGAGTTTGAGCAATACCGACCCCTTGCGTCCGCCGGACCGGCCGTATAGCCCGTTTGAATAACTTCCTGGCTCCATGACGACAGATCCTTACTACATTACGAGCTCGAAATCGCTGGAGGAGTTCTGCGAGCAGATGAAAGACAGCCCGCGCCTCGCGCTGGATACGGAATTCGTCGGCGAAGACAGCTTTGTGCCCAAACTCGAACTCATCCAGGTCGCCACGGATGGCGCGGCGGCGGTCATTGATTTTCCCGCAGTCCAGGCCTCGGGTTCGCTGGATACCTTTTGGGAAGTGGTGTGCGATCCAGCGGTGCATAAAATCGTGCATGCGGGCAGGCAGGATTTGGATCTTTTCGCACTCCATGCCGGCCAGATTCCCAAGCCGTTTTTCGACACGCAGATCGCCGCCGCAATGGTCGGGTATGGCTCCCAGGTCGCCTATGCCAACCTTGTCCAGCGAGTCCATGGCGCAAAGCTGGAGAAGGCCCACACGTTCACGAACTGGAGCGCTCGCCCGCTGTCTCACGCGCAATTGGCCTATGCCCTCGAAGACGTGACCTTTCTGCTCGCGATTCACGATCACCTTCATGCGCGTTTGTCCAAGTTCGGCAGGCTTGAGTGGGTCGACGAAGAATTCTCGCGTTTGGAAAACGCCGTAGGAGAAACGAGACGGGAGCCGCAGGAACGCTACCAGCGCGTGAGAGGGTGGGATACGCTCAAGCCGAGGTCGGCCGCCGTGCTTCGAGAACTGGCGGCTTGGCGGGAAGCGGAAGCAAAACGCCGGAATATTCCCCGAGGCCGGGTGATGCGTGACGAGGTGTTGCTCCAATTAGCGCGGCATCCCCCCCGCGGTATCCAAGAGCTTCGTGCGGTCCGAGGTTTGCACGGATCGGAGGCTGATCGCAACGGTGAGGCACTGCTGGCCGTCATCCGCGCCGCGCTCACGCTCCCTCCATCAGCGTGGCCCGAGATTCAGAAACAACGGAAATCTGAGCCTGACTCAGCCGGCCTGTTGGAGTTGCTTCAAGCGGTGCTGAAGGCTCGCGCAGCGGAAGAGGAGATCGCACCAACGCTACTGGGAACAACAGCCGATCTTCAGGCGCTGGTTGACGCCAGGACGACTCATGCGGCGATCGATNNAGATCTTGCCTTGAGTTTGGGCACGATTCTCGCTTCCGCCACACTGAAATCCCACTGCTGCTGTGGCGCGAGCTATATGTCTCCGATCAAAAGATCTTTGTATGATTTCTTGATTCCTGGAGGGCTCATTTTTGCAGCCGCCTTTGGTTTTTTTCGTCTCCATGGTCTTCCCCAATGGCTGCAGGGACCGATTCAGGCCTTTCCCCTTATTGTCCTGGCGTTTGGATTGTTGTTCGGATGGTATCTTTCGAGTACCCGTCTGATTCTCTCCCTTGTTGCGTTGGTCCTGGCTGATCGGGGCGTTCTTCTCTTTTCGCCGACTGACTCTGACCCAGAATCCTCCGGATCTGTGTTCTTTTCCGCTGCAGCGCTTCTGTTGCCGCTCAATCTCATGGCGTTTTCCCTCATCAAGGAAGAAACCATGACGACCTGGCGTAGTATCTTGCCCGCGTCGCTTCTCTTGCTCCAACCGTCTCTAGTGTTTTGGTTGTCTCAGCCTGGGCAGGACAGTCTTGCACAATCGTTACAACAGCCATTGTTGCCGATCGTGAGTGCCGGCTGGATGCCGATTCCTCAATTGGCTCTCTTGGCGTATTTCGGGGCATTGCTGTTGATCGGCGTCCGGTTCATCTTGAGACGACATCTCCTGGACAACGGGACTGTCTGGACCTTGATCGCGTCGTTCGTCGCGTTCCAGGGAGTTCAGCACTCCTGGTCTCCGACGAGTTTTTTCTCGACTGCGGGTCTGATTCTTTTTATGACGCTCGTTCAAGCATTTCATAGGCAAACCTATTGTGATGACTTGACGGGCGTTCCGGGAAAACTGGCCTACGACGAAGCCGTGGCCGGTCTTGGGAAACAGTATGTTCTGGCCGTCGTAGGGATCGATCAGCTGAAACACTACGGCAATCAGCGCGGTAAGTCGGTCAGCGACCAAGTGCTGCGTGTCGTGGCCATGAAAATTGCGGCTTCAGCCGGCGCAGGGAAGGTGTATCGTCTGGCCGGGGAGGAGTTTGTGATATTGTTTTCGAGAAAAACGGCAACGGCAACGTTGGTAGATCTTGGCGCCGTCCGCAAATCGGTCGAGGAGACCGACCTCTGGGTAACCAGACGCAACAGGGTCAGGGAAGGAGGGGGCGTTACCGGCGAGAAGTCCAGCGATGAAAGGCTTCCGGTCACGGTCAGTATCGGCCTTGCGGAAGCAGGAGATGCCAAATCCTCGCTTGCGCTGGTGACAAAAGCCGCCTATCGGGCTCTGTACGAGGCTAAGGGAGACGGAGGGAATCGTGTGAAGCGAGGAGCCGTTTCAGCCGATGTCCCTAAGTCCACTCGAGCGACCACCGGACAGATTGTCGCGTACAGCGACTTCGAGAACTGACCGTGCCGTCACAACAGTTTCTGGATGGACTCCGCCGGTCTGGCTAAGAGCGCCTGTGCGCCTTTTTCTACGATCGGCCGTTGAATCAAATCCGGGTGCTTCACCATCAAGTCGAGCAGTTCATCGTCCGAAAGGGCTTTCTTCGCCAGTCCCAGCTCCTTATAGATATCTTCCTTTGTCCTCAACACGTCTTTCGGTGACAGACCGGCTTTTTCTAAGAGGCCCTTCAGCTGTTCTTTGGTGAACGGTTGTTCATAATAGTTGATGGACGTGAAGGGTTTGCCGCTGTCCTTCAACAGCCGAATCGCCTCGCGGCAGGTGCTGCAGGTGGGTTTCTGGTAGATCGTAATGTCGGCCATGTTGACTCCTTGGTGATACGCACACCTTGACGAATTTTTTGAGGCTATGCTAGATGCTATGCATTCGACGTCATGCGCAGCGTTGGGATGTGGTCTATGCCTTGGGCAGGAACGAGTTCGTCCGGTAGTTATTCCTGCGCGACCTCATCTCAGCACACGCTGAAAGATCTCCGCATCAAGCGCAAAGGCCAGCCGGTTTTTGTCCTCGGCCACCTGCTCAATCGCAAAGAACAGGAGGCTTCGTTTGAAGCCTTCAATGACCGGATCGCCCTCGTCAACTTCAGCGACGGCGGGACAGCCGGCTATGATCCGATCGAACTCTTGCTCCCCACTGAGATCGACGACAAGGGCGTAGCCTATTTTGAGATCCGCTCCTGCCGTGCCTGTGAGATTCTGTTTCCACTGACTCAAGAAGAAGCCGACTCGGATTTAGAGCCGACGCTGTGCCAGGAATGCCGAACTTAATCCATAAACGGGGCTACTTCCAAGGCTTTTTTCAGCAGGCAATCTCCGGCAAAGCCTTGTAAGACCATCGGCAACATGGCGCTGTCGATCACCCGCACCGAGACGACACGGAACCCCTCCTGAACTTTCTGTCCCTCCAGCTTCATCGCGTGACAGATTTCCAGCGTCTTCCAGATCGGATTGGAGAGAATCTGATCGGATGCCAACAGCTTCAGATCCGCCAGGACTCCTTCAATCGCCACCCTTGCCGCTATGCGCGCCTTGTCATTCGGCGGTTCGCTGACGACGGCAAACGCCAAAAGATCCTCCTCTGCAAAAGCAGGATCCGCCTCATTCAGCACACTATTCATCAAGGCCCAAAGACAGCATATGGCGATGATTGCTCGCATCGGGCGCCGCTGGAAGTGAGAGACGCGTATCGGAGCATACAATTGGCGCATGATCGTCGCAGAGGCAGTATGCCAAGCGCGACGGTCCATTTCAAGGATTCCGGCAACCATGTTTCCATGATTCATGGTAGTGTAGTCACAGTAAGAACGGTCGGATCATCAATCGCTCGTGAGGTGTGATCATGCCGCATGACTTTATGCCCGGACTCGCCGGTGTTCCCGCCGCGACCTCTTCGATCAGCGATGTCGATGGTCAACGCGGAGTACTCGAGTATCGAGGGATCAAGGTTGAAGAACTCTGCTCGAAGTCTTCATATTTGGAAACCGCATATCTGTTGCTTTTCGGGCATCTTCCGACAGAGGCGGAGTTTCGGCAATGGACTTCCGATGTGATGCATCATCGGCGGGTCAAATTCCGTATCGTCGATCTCCTGAAATGTCTGCCGGAGCAAGGGCATCCCATGGATGCGTTGCAAGCGGCGGTTGCCGCGTTGGGCATGTTCTATCCGGGGCGCAACGTCAAGGATGTCGGCAACAATTACTGGTCGGCCGTCCGCCTGGTGGCCAAGCTGCCGACAATCGTGGCGGCCTGGGCGCGCATTCGCCATGGCGACGACTATATTCCGCCGCGCGACGACCTCGGGTTTTCCGAGAACTTTCTGTACATGCTGACGGAGGCAGTGCCGTTGCCTCTCTGGAACAAGGTGTTCGACGATTGTTTGATTTTGCACGCCGAACATACGATGAACGCCTCCACATTTGCCGGCCTGGTCACGGCTTCCACGCTCGCTGACCCGTACACCGTCGTTGCCTCATCGATTGGGGCGTTGAAGGGGCCGTTGCATGGAGGCGCCAACGAAGAAGTCATCCAGATGCTGAAGGAGATCGGTTCAGCAGATCGGGCTAAAGGCTATGTGGAAGAGAAGCTGCGGGCCAAGCAGAAACTGATGGGGTTCGGCCACCGTGTCTACAAGGTCAAGGATCCCCGTGCGACAGTGCTGCAGGCGCTGTGCCGACGCCTCTTCATGGAGTGTGGGAGTTCTCCCTTCTATGAGATTGCGCTGGAGATCGAGCGGGTGGCGGGAGACACGCTCAGCAGCAAAGGTATTTATCCCAACGTCGATTTCTATTCGGGCATCATCTACGACAAGATGGGCATCGACACCGATCTCTTTACTCCGCTCTTTGCGATGGCGCGTGTTTCGGGTTGGTTGGCCCATTGGCTTGAGCAGCTGCGGGAAAACAAGCTCTTCCGACCTGACCAAATCTATTCGGGTGAGCACAATCGGTCTTATGTGCCGATCGCCCAGCGGTAGAATTCCTAGCAAGATGCTATTCTCCCCCTTGACTCGCCGAGGGGCGGGTTTATCTGCCTTCTAGCAGTTGACGCGGCGCCGCGCGATCGAGACAAGCCCGAATGAAGACGAGAAAGGGAGGTACGCGATGACACTGGTACGTTGGGATCCGTTCCGTGAATTGGAGGATATGTCCGAACGATTGAATCGCGTGTTCACACGTCCGGGGTTGCGCACGACTGGAGGCAAGGAACATTTGACGGTGGCTGACTGGACGCCGACCGTTGATATCAGCGAAAGCGAACAAGAGTATCTTATTAAGGCTGAATTGCCCGAGGTCAAGAAAGAGGACGTGAAGGTCACGGTGGAAGACGGCGTCCTTACGCTGCAGGGGGAGCGTCGTCAGGAGAAGGAAGAGAAGGGCAAGAAGTATCATCGAGTCGAACGGTCGTACGGAAGCTTTGTGAGGAGTTTTGCCTTGCCGGAATCGGTCGATGAAAGCGGAGTCAAGGCCGAGTATAAGGACGGCGTGTTGAGTTTGCATCTCCCCAAAGCTGAAAAGGTGAAGCCAAAAGCGATCGAAGTAAAAGTGGGCTGAGTCACCTCAAGCCGTACATTCCGATGTGGGAGGGCCCGCCTGTGCGGGCCTTCTTATTTTTGGTGAAGAGTTGTGAGTCGTCGGATTGCCGGGTGAAGCATGTTCGGCAAAGGNNCACGTTATTGTGGCATGAACAATATGGCTTAGGATAAGGCAGGATGAGGCAGGCGTGGGCCTTGCCGATGTTTAAAAAAAGCCAGGAAGAGCAACTGATGCAATGCCAACACTTCCGGGTCAGTTGATGACGCGGCATAGTTCAGATTGTAGCATCGTTGAACAAGTCCCTCATGGTCCTGTGTGTCGATGAGGGTTGCGCACGCTTCACAGGCGGTCCATCCTGCATCAAAGTATTCAGCGGTTCCGCGCACCGGATGCAGCTCGTTGGGGTTGACGCAGGGGAGACCGTCGTCGATCGAGATGGGCGCATCGGGGAAAATTTCTCGGTCTGTCGTGAGGCAAAAAGGTTGGGTCGGATACAAGCTGGTGACCGGGCGCGTATTGCAAAAGTCACAGACCGGGGCTGCCATCGGT
The DNA here is from genome assembly GCA_002451055.1 of Nitrospira sp. UBA6909. Lineage (GTDB taxonomy): Bacteria > Nitrospirota > Nitrospiria > Nitrospirales > Nitrospiraceae > Nitrospira_D. The sequence continues at coordinate 21,596 of DKBD01000198.1, forward strand.
AGATTTTCGTTCGACATGCCGCTATTCTCCGAGAGGCCCGCGTCTTCTGCAACCCTTCGTTCGAGGGGCAAACGGGAGGCCGTCAATCTGGTTGCTTTCCTTCATGCCAGCGATACTTGAGGACCCCAGAATATACCTTGCCGACGTTGACGGCTTCTTCCTTGAGCCGGCGGGCCACTTGGTTGCGATGCTGCTGCCAGGTGAGAAAGGCCGAGCCGTCCATCGGTGTGCCGCCTGATTCGGCGTTGGCCTTCTGCCACTGAAGGCGTTTCAGCATAATCTGCCTCGCCTCATCCAAAGAGCAATTCAATGCGTCGGCCTCTTGTCGGGCCAGCCGATCGAAATCATCCAGCCCTACCGGCCAAGGCCGTCCGGCTCGGTAGATCTTTGCAACTTGGCCGAGCGGCATATTCACAAGTCGGCTGATGTATTCTTCCGTCGGAGAGTATGGGGCTTCAGGTTCGGAGATCGATGCGGAATTCCTCCATCGATTGATGAAGGAGAATGGAAAGATAGTCCAGCGCATCGTCGTGCTCCTTGTCGGGAGGCCGGATGGAACGATCGATGACCCGAATCCTACAGTGATGACCGGTTGAGGGGGAATCCCCCGTTCGATGGGGCGTCATTGATTGCCGTTCATGAATAATGTGGGTTAATCGCTTGGCGGTTCGAAGTGGCCTGACGGGCGCTGTTGCCAGGGGACCATGGTCTGCCGGGATTGTTTCAACAGGCTCCGCAGGCTCATCTCGGCGGCGCGGAGGAGTTTCTGGTCGCCGGCATGCATGAGCGCCGTGAGGAGCACGTAGAGGGATCGATCCATTCGTGACCCGGCCAAGATGCGCTCGGTAACCGGATCGGGCTTGGATGTGTCTGGTTCTTCTCCGTCGTCGAGGTCTGAAAACAGACACTCGAATGATTGAGGGCTCTCGAACAGCCAAGCCGGAGGGATACGGAGGGCTCCGGCCAGAGTTTGTATCGTGGTTACGGAAGGATCAGTGTGATCCGCTTCAATCTGTTCCAGTAGAGTGGAGGAAATGCCTGAAAGGTCCGACAGCGACTCAAGGGATTCGTTTCTTGAAAGCCTCCAGGCTTGGATCAGTGGTCCGATCGACATGGCGTGATGATACCGATCTGGGTTGGCAGGTTCAACGTCTCGCCACCTTGCACCCAAAATACTCCTGTAATGCCAGTGCGTTAGGAGCATATTTCCACGCTGGAAGGTGAAGGGAAAATCGGTTAGAATACCGGTCAACTCGTTTCAGAAGCAGGTATAGTTTAAGGAGGTGGTGGGACCATGTTGGGAACCGATATTCGTGGAATTATGGCTGAAGAAGAGGAAGTTCAGCGTCGGCAACAGGCTCTCAAGTCACTGATGACCATGCGGGCCAAGAAGCTGCGGGAGTCATTGGATCAGCGGATCAAGCGAGCCAGGAGCAGCGGTGACTGGACGATGCTTTCGAAGGCGGAGTGTGCAGATCTGCACAAACAGGAAAAGGCCCACCTGAAGTCCCAGTTGGAGCAATTGCGGTTTGAGCAGAACCGAACGAAGGGGAAGCTGACTGCGCTGAAGCGGGCGAAAGCCCGGGCCCAGCGTATCCGCGCGGCAGAAGCGGAGGCTGAGCGCAGGCGGCGGTGAGCCGACTGCACCGTATGTCGCGGAACATTCTACAAGCAATGCCGGATTATCGGTGGGTATAGCGTCGCCTCTTCACCCTTTGACGCGTCGGCAGATCACGCTGGTTCGGCTGCTCCTTCACGACAAGAAGATCAGGGCACAAGAAGGCGCCTTCGTTCTGGAGGGCGCCAAATCTTGCCGCGATCTGATTCGCCGGCATCCTCAATCCATTCTCAGCCTGATTGTGTCGCCCCGTTATCTCCGCACTGAAGATGACGCGGAGCGAACCGCCAGATCGACACTGGCGGCCCACCAATTGTCCTGCTCAGACGCCGTCTTTGATAAATTGTCCGATGTCGAGGCGCCACAGGGAGTGCTGGCTGTCGTCCGGCAGCCGAAGTGGGATGAGACCAGCGTGCTTGGGGAAGCGAGAGTGTTGGGAGTCTTTGGGGACAGGCTTCGGGATCCGGCGAACGTAGGTGTGATCGTCCGAACGGCTGCGGCGCTGAATCTCACGGGCGTGTGGTTAAGTTCAGACTCGGCGGATCCCTTTGGCCCCAAAGTCGTTCGCGCGGCGGCCGGCACTGTGTTGACCCTTCCGATTTTCCGAGGGGCGGACGCTCGGGTCTTTGCAAAACACGGATGTTCGATCTATTCCGCTCTGGTACCTTCGCCGGGCACCATCCCGCTCAGGAATATTCGAGAAATTCCCCGCCGTGTTGTGATCGCGGTCGGCAATGAGGGAGAGGGATTGGCTGAAGACATCGTCGCGCTCTCTGACGTCAAGTTTGGCATTCCCTTGTTCAGAGAAGTCGAGTCGTTGAACGTCGCCGCGACGGCGGCGATCTCGGTATTCTATCTCAGTGAACTCCCGACTCACACGTAGCGCCTCGCTGAGCTTCTTGTTGGGCGGCGATCATCGTTGTTCCGAAACGACGCCAAGGTACGTTGAGGGTGAACCGCCATGAGTAATCTGGACTCGATTGCATATACCGTTGAAATACCATGAGGGCTGTCCTATAGTCTAACCGTCAGATAGACGTGCCGAATCGAGGGTGACAACCTGCCGGTGACGACCGTTTCCGGCGGCTGATTCGTGCAGAATGATACATGGATACAATGAGTATGCGATGGTTCCTTCTCCTTCCATGCATGATGAGTGTGGCGCAGTTTGGAGTGCTGGGGGGACTGCCCGCCGCTTTTGCGGAATCTGGAGGCGAGGTATACACGCTGGGTAGCATTATTGATCTGGCTCTGGCGAAAAACCCTCTGGTGTTTTTTGCAGAAGGGCAGATCGAGCAGCAGCGAGGGCAGCAAACTGCGGCCGGCGCCTATCCGAACCCGACCGTCGCCGGGCTAGCCGGTCGGGGAGAGCTTCGAGACGTGGGAAGTGGTGGGATAGGAGGGATGGGGACCAGTCAATCACTTGCGGAATACAATATGATGGTCGGACAGCCGGTTGAGTGGCCGGCGATGCGCGCGGCTCGGCAGCGCGAGGCTGATCTCGGACTGGCGGTTGCGAACGTCGGTCTGTTGGAGACACAACTGAATCTGAGGTCGCAGGTCAAGGTGGCGTTTTACAATTTGTTGTTGGCGCAGCAAGACGCCGCACTCGCCCGGCAGAATCTGGCCATCGTCGCGGATGTCGAACGAATCGTCAAGGCGAGGGTGAAATCGGGTGAAGCGCCGCAATTCGAATTGATCAAGGCCGATGTCGAAGTCCTGAAAGCCAAGCAGCAGCTTGCGCGCTCGGATAATGCTGTTCGGATCGCCCGTGTAGCGATGGATACCCTGACCGGCGGGTCATTGGGGACCAGCTATACAATCGAAGGCGATTTTACGGCCATTCCCAACGAGTTGCACATCGAAGGATTGATGGTCCGCATGATGGACCGGCATCCGGCCATTCAACGNNTGGCGCGAGCTCGGGCGGGAGGCCTTTCAAGGAGGGCTGTCGGTTCCGCTGCCGCTCTGGTATCGCCGTCAAGGTGAAATTGCCTCATCCTTGGGCGTGAAGCGGCGGGAGGAGGCGGAGTTGCAGCGGGTCCGCAATGAGTTGGCCCGAGCGGTCCATCAACATTACCAGGATGCCAGGACCACGGCTGAGCTGATCGAGGTCTTCGATAAGGGTCTGTTAAAGCAAGCCCAGGAAGCGTTGCGGCTGGCCCAGTTCAGTTTCCAGCAGGGAGCGTCNNCCATAACCAACTCCCTCCCGCCACGCAGGAGCGCGTTTCCGTGAGGCGATCGTCTGTATCCATCTATGGTGTGATTTCCGCCGTATTGTTTGGATTGGCGGCGATGGAGTTAGGTTGCGACGAAACTCCCAAGGATGTGGCCGCGAGTAAGTCGGCCGCCGTAGACACACCTTCCGGACTGGTTACACTGCCGGCTGACGAGTCGTCCCGTGTCGGGTTGGTTGTTGAACCGGTGACACGAAGTGACTTTCGAACCCACCGTGATTTCCCCGGCCTCGTGCAGCCGAACCAACGGAACATGGTTGAAATTACAACTCTTGTTCGTGGTCGGGTGGTTGATGTCTATGCGGATCTTGGCCAAGAGGTCAAAACGAACGCTCCCTTGGCCATCTTGTACAGCAGTGAACTCGGTCTGGCTCAATCCGCGTATCTCAAGGCCAAGGCCAAGCTCAACCTCGCGGAACAGTCCTACTCCAGGGCCAAGTTCTTGTTGCAAGAGAAAGTGATCGGCGAAGCGGAGGCGCAACGGAGGCAGGCGGAGCTGTTGAGTATCCAGGCTGAAGCCAACGAAGCGCATGATCGCTTGAAACTGCTCGGCATGAATGATGACGAATTCCGCCGTCTTGAACGGAGCCGAGAAATCCGATCCGTCGTGCCGATCGTGGCACCCTTCGCGGGGCGCGTGATCGGCCGCAAGCTGACCAGAGGCGAAGTCGTCGAGACCACCGATAATTTGTTCGTCATTGCGGATCTCTCGGAGGTCTGGGTCTTGGCCAACATTCCGGAGAAGGACATTCCCTTCGTGCATGCCATCCATGCGTCCGGCGGTATGCATGCTGACGTGCGTGTGAACGCCTATCCGGGAGAGATCTTCAAAGGTAGGATTACGTATGTGGGCGATGTGTTGGATCCTTCGACCCGCACGATGCAGCTGCGCCTTGAACTGCCGAATAAAGACGGCCGACTCAAATCGGAGATGTTCGCCTCGGTCCGCCTGTATTCCGAATCTCAGCCTGACCGGTTGGCCGTGCCGGAGGCCGCGCTGCAGCGGGACCAAGGCCGGACCTTTGTCTTTGTGCAGCGCAATGCGAGCGAATATGAAGTCCGTGATGTTAAAGTGGGAGAATCCAACGGGACGCTCATCTCGATTCTCACCGGTCTTGATGAGGGAGAGCCGGTCGTCACCCACGGTGCCTTCATCTTGAAGTCCGAGCTGCTNNAAGGCGCCAGGCCTCTCGCCGGCCGAAGTGGAACGTCTGGTGACCTATCCTATCGAGCTGCAGTTGACAGGCGTTCCTTCATTGACTGAAATGCGTTCCCTCACCAAGGTCGGTCTCTCGCTCGTCACGATCGTGTTCGACGATTCGATGGACATCAATCTTGCGCGCCAATTGGTGCTCGAACGGCTTCTGGAAGTCAAAGAACTCCTCCCTCCCGGCGCCGAGCCGATGCTGGTCCCGAACAGCACAGGACTAGGCGAGGTGTTCCAGTATTACTTGGAGGCGCCGAACGGCCCCGTGGCCGATGAGGCGGAGGATCACCGGCGGTTGATCGACCAGCGTACCATACAGGATTGGGTGATTCGGCCGCTGCTGAAGGGTACGCCCGAGGTGATCGACGTCAACTCGATGGGAGGGTACGTCAAGCAATACCAAGTCTTGGTCGAGCCGGCCATGCTGCGGAAGTACGACCTGACCTTGCATGATGTATACACAGCGGTGGCCAGCAACAACGCCAACGCCGGCGGCAACATTCTGGAGAAACACGCGGAGAAGTACATCGTGCGGGGACGCGGCCTGATCCGCACCCTCCAGGACATCGAGCACATCGTCGTCAAAGAAACCGGAGGAACACCGGTATTCGTGGGGGATGTGGCGCAGGTGCTTGTCGGCCATGCCGTCCGGCACGG
>DKBD01000053.1:0-4266 GCA_002451055.1 Nitrospira sp. UBA6909
GGCGGCGGCATCGAGTTCATGCGTGTGTTCAGCGAGCAGGTGTATGGTATTCCCCCGGAGCAGGTGATCGGCAGCAGCATCAGAACGAAATATGAGGTTCGTGACGGGAAGCCGGCACTGCTGCGATTGCCGGCACTCAATTTCATCGACGACAAGGCCGGCAAGCCGGTCGGGATCCAGCAGCACATCGGTCGTCGTCCGCTCGCGGCGTTCGGCAATTCGGACGGCGATTTTCAGATGCTGGAGTGGACGACCTCAGGCCCAGGCGCTCGATTCAGACTGTATGTTCATCACGACGATGCGGACCGGGAATATGCCTATGACCGGAAGTCGTCAATCGGCAGGCTGGATCGTGGGCTCGACGAGGCAGAGAGACGAGGCTGGGTGGTGGTGAGCATGAAGCACGATTGGAAGCAGGTGTTTCCCTATAAAAAGACCGTCAGCGAAAGAGAACCGGCTAAAATTCGATAACGTATTGTGTGACAATAACGCGATCGGTCGTGAATCGCACGCGATCTTCTTACAACCTCGGTGAAGGAGGTCTATCCCATGCATGGTCTATCCTGTTCAAGAATAGCCGTTTCGAGCTGCGTATTGAGTCTCGTCCTCGCGTGTGCGTCCTGTGCCACGATGCCTCGTGACTTTGAACCGCCGAAGGTCTCGATCATCAACATCATGCCGAAGGACATGACGCTCATGGAGCAGCGCTTCGAGGTGCAGCTCAGGATTCAGAATGCCAATAACGTCGAGCTGGGGATCACCGGAGCGCGATTCGACATTGAGTTGAACGGGAAAGCGTTCGGCAGCGGCATGTCGGGACAGACTATCCGTATTCCTCGGTTCGGTTCCGAGGTGATGACGGGGGAGGTCGTCACGAGTCTCGGCAGCATTCTCAAGCAGGTCCAGGGATTCGGCTCGGGAGGGACCAAGGTGCAATATCGACTCAAGGGTAAAGCCTTTGCCGATGCTCCCGGTTCGTTCACGATTCCCTTTGAAGATTCGGGCGAGGTCGATCTGAATATNNTCAGTTTATACATCAACCACCGTTGAGAAGATGAAGCAGCTCGTCGTCCGATCGCGTGCACCGTCGGCAGCCGGTGAGCTGGCGGCGGTGCATCGGAATCGTGTCGATCAGCTTGATCGAGCATTCGATGAACGGTTCGAACGTCATGAGTTGGCTGTGCGAGGAATAGGGGAGGTTGGACATGAGACGAGTGAGGACCGCATGTCTCGGGGCGCTGTTTGTTTTGATCGCCAGTTGGACGACGGTGCCGGTCTGGGCCGCTGAGCCGCCGAACATCGTCATCATCCTGGCGGACGATCTAGGCAATGCCGACCTGGGCTATCGTGGCAGCAAGATCAAGACGCCGAACATTGACGCCCTTGCCAATGGCGGCGCTCGCCTTGAGTCGTACTACGGACTTCCCCTCTGCACTCCAGCCCGTGCGGCGCTCATGACGGGCCGCTATCCGATCCGGCACGGGTTACAGACCCTCGTGATCTTTCCGAGCCACACGTACGGGCTGCCGACTGATGAACGGACGTTGCCCCAAGCCCTGAAGGATGTCGGATACAGCACCTACATGGTGGGCAAATGGCACCTTGGTCATGCAGACCGGAAATACTGGCCGCAAAACCTGGGCTTTGATCATTTTTACGGCAATGTCGTCGGAGAGATCGATTGTTTCACGAAGGATCGGGGCGGCGTCATCGACTGGCAGCGAAACGGCACGTTTCTCAGGGAGGAAGGGTATTACACGGATCTGATCGGCGACGAGGCGGTCCGACTGATCGAGAAACACGACAACGCGAAGCCGATGTTTCTCTACTTTTCCTCGCTGGCCCCGCACGCGCCCTACCAAGCCCCACAAGCCGACATTGATATGTACCAGGACCTGTTCTCCGATCCCATTCACCGAACCTATGCCGGGATGGTCACCAATCTCGACCGGCAGATCGGCCGTATCATTGCGGCACTAGAAGCGAAGGGCATGCGGGAGAATACGCTGATCGTGTTTACGACCGACAACGGCGGCGCGACGAGCGCCCTGTTTGCCACCGGAGCCCGATCCCCGGAGGAACGGGAAGAGAGCGGCGGCGTGGAGTTGGGCTCGACACTGCCGGCCTCCAACGGTCGGTTTGCAGGGGGGAAGGGCACGCTGAAGGAAGGAGGGGTTCGGCTGCCGGCAATCTTCAATTGGCCAGATAAGATCAAGTCTGCGGTGATCGATGAGCCCTTGCACCATGTGGATATAATGCCGACATTGCTGGCTCTTGCCGGGGCGAAAGGCAGCTTGGATCATCCATTTGACGGGATGAATGCCTGGGCCACGATCGCCGAGGGTCAACCGAGTCCGCACGAGGATCTCCTCCTTGGCGTCGAACTGTTCCGCGGCGCGATTCGAAAAGGAAATTGGAAGCTGCTCAAAATCGCCTTACTACCCGGCAAGACGCAGTTGTTCGACCTCGCGAAGGATCCAGGCGAAACGACGAACGTAGCCGATCAACATCCAATGGTCGTGAACGACCTCGAAGCACGGCTGACCGGCTATGCGAAGCAGCAGAAAATGAGTGAGAGGATGAAAGCGCAAGTGGACTTTCTCGGATTCCAGGGGCAAACGATCCTGGATCAAGGGTACAACGTCGACGGGGGCCTACCGACGGAGAAACCGGCGTTGCCGACACCGTAGGATGGAAATGTCGGCAGTGCCCGGCGGCATTCACGGCTAGCGAAACATTCGACGTGGGCGTCGATCTCGGCTCACCTGTGTCCCGGTCATAAATACCCCGTCGGCGGGTCATGAGGGAGACGTACTGCTGAAATGAGATGGCACGGCATCGCGCTCCTGCTTCTGCTTGCTCCGGATGCATTCTGCGGTGAAGTAATCACCGGGACGGCGACATTTCGTGAGCGCATCGCGGTGCCGCCGGCAGCCGTCTTTGAGGCCTCGCGTGAGGACGTGTCGCGGGCGGATGCTCCCGCCGACGTGCTTGGGCAGGTGCGTGTGGATTCGCCGGGCAATCCGCCCATCCGGTTCGAGATCGCCTATGATGCCGCCCGCATCGAGCCGAGTCACACCTATTCGGTGCAAACGCGCATCATCGTGGACGGGCAGTTGATGTTCGTGACCGATCGCATCTATCCCGTCCTGACCCGAGGAGCCGGCTCCACATCAGAATTGTTGCTCAAGAAAACCGGCGGTCCGCTTGCGCGAGTCCCGGAGCAAGAAGACGGAACGGGTTCCATGGCGGCTCTGCCCGCTCACGGCCTGCGGATGCCCGCGACCTTTCGCGGGGACCTGCCCTGCGCCGACTGCGAGGCGATGCGGCATCATCTGGATCTCTGGCCCGACCAGGTTTTCCACCTGCATCGCGAGTGGGTGGGGAGAAACCTGGTACGTGATGAGGTCGGCCGATGGCGCGTCGATCCGTCCCGTCAGGCACTGATCCTGTCCGGCGGAGGCGAGATGCCGTTGCAATTTGAAATCAAGGGTCCGGATCGGCTTCGACTACTGGATCTCCAGGGAAAACCGATCACATCGAAGCTTCCCTATGAGCTGATCAGCGACGGTACGCTCACGCCGGCGGACTTGAATCCGATGCTGGCTGGGGAACTGACCTACATGGCGGATGCCGCGCGGTTCACGGAATGCCTCACGGGTCGAAATTATCCCATCGCCCAGGAAGGCGGCGAGTTCCTGAAACTGCAGAGGGCCTATCAGGGGGCGAGGAGCAAGCCGGGAGAGACGTTGTATGTCACGTTCGAAGGCTCGATCATGGCCCGCCAGAAAATGGAGGGGACAGGGACTGAGCGAGCCGTTGTCGTGCGGCGGTTCATCAACGTCTGGCCGCATGAGACTTGCGAACGGGCCAGGGCGGATCCGTCATTGACGAACACGTACTGGCGGATTGTGAAACTCGGCGAGGAATCGATCCAGGCGGTTGAAGGCCGGCGGGAGCCGCATCTGGTCTTACGAAAAGGGGAAGGCCGTCCAACGGCCGTTGCGACGGTGGGTTGCAATCACATGACGGCGAGCTATACGCTTGGCGGCGAGTCGCTGATCTTTACCGAGCAGGCCTCTACCAAGATGGCTTGTCCCGCTCCGCTGGACGAACTGGAAGGGCACCTCCGCGACATGCTTGCCAAGGCGAGGCAATGGCGTATCAAGGGCCCCACGCTTGAATTGTGGGACGAATCCGGCAGGACCGTCGGTCTGCTTGAGGCGGTCTATTTTTGATAGCCGGCGCCTCGTACGACGACCCGAT
>DKBD01000053.1:4278-10096 GCA_002451055.1 Nitrospira sp. UBA6909
CCGCACTCACGATGACGAGTGAGATCATCGCGATCGAGGACTGGGTGCTCCCGCAGGGTACGTCGAAGGCGGCCAAGAACCGCAGGGAGTACCTCGCGCGCCTGGCCGCGGCGAACGTGGCGTTGAAGGACCCGAACGCGGTGCTCCTCACCTGGGGCTACCACCAGTACTTCCACGGCGAGTTAAAGAAGGCCGGCCTCGACGCGGTCAGCACGACCCGCCCGATCCTCGTCTGGCACCGGTCGGCCCACGAGTTCTTCTTGAACGACGCGGCGCTCAGACTCACGGGCATCGATGAGGCTCTGATCAAAGGATTTAGCACGTCCGCGCAGGAGCAGTTGAGCCTTGCCAAGAGGCATTTCTACGAGCAGGGGGCTATGGCGATCCTTGGAAAACTCGCGCCCCACCGGAGGATGGGGCGACTATGAGGTCTGCAGTAGACGACACAGAGGTGACGCAGGCCGTAGTAGAGAAACTCGCGGCTTTGATGACGCACGACCAGGGAGAGTGAGCTGGGGAGTTCTGGGGGAGGAAAATGGAGCGAAAAATGAAAAAGAGAATAGGATTCTGCGCCATTTACATATTACGTAGCGTCAGTGCATCGGTTGGCCTCACTGTGCTTGTTGCCATACTTCTGGTTGTCCCGGCACAGGTCCTGGCGAAGAAACCTGCCGCCGCGGACGTGATCTACACCGGCGGTGACATCGTCACCATCAATGACGTCCAACCATCGGCAGAGGCGCTGGCCGTCAAGGATGGGAAAATCCTCGCTGTGGGCGACAGGGCAACGATTCAAAAGGCACACAAGGGCGCGAAGACTAAGCTCGTCGATCTCGCCGGCAAGACGCTCCTGCCGGGATTTCTCGACGCGCACAGCCATTACATCAGCTCTCTCACCGTCGCCAATCAGGTCAACGTGTATGCCCCGCCTGCCGGACCCGGCAAAGACATCGACAGCATCGTGGCAGAACTCGTGAAATTTCGCGAATCGCACAAGATCCCGAAGGGTGTCGTGATTCAGGCATATGGGTACGACGACACGGTTATGCCGGGCGGTCATCTGCTGAATCGTGATGATTTGGATCGGGCGTTTCCAGACCACCCTGTGATTGTGGGACACGTCTCGATGCACGGGGCCGTGCTCAATTCTGCCGCGCTGAAAAAGTGGAACATCACAGCTGAGACGCCGACTCCACCGGGCGGGATTATTGTCCGAAAACCAGAGACGAACGAGCCTTACGGACTCATCATGGAGATGGCCTATCTCCCGATTTTCGCCTCGCTGCCGAAGCCGACCAGCAAAGAGGAGATCGCCTGGTCTCGGGCGGGTCAGCTGCTGTACGCCAAGGCCGGCATCACCACGGCACATGAAGGGGCGACACATGCCAATGAACTTGAGATCATGAAGCGGGTTGCCACGGCCGGCAGCCATCTCATCGATGTGATTGCGTACCCCTTCATTACTGATTTAGACCTCGTGCTGAAGAGCAATCCCGTAAAAGAGTGGGGGCGATATCACAACCGACTGAAGATCGGTGGAGTCAAAGTGACGATCGATGGATCGCCCCAGGGCCGGACGGCCTATTTTACGACTCCGTATCTGACGGGGGGGCCGGGGGGTGAAACGAACTGGCGCGGCGAGTTGACGTTTCCGCAGGACACCATCAACCAGATGGTCAAACGTGTGTACGACCTCGGTGTGCCGCTGAATCTCCACGCGAACGGCGATGGGGCGATCGATGCGTTTATGACGGCGCACGAAGCCGCTGCAGCCGGTGATCTAACCAAGGATCGGCGCGTGACGATGATCCATGCCCAGTTTACGCGCACAGACCAACTTGAGAAGTACATCCAGTACAAGATCACACCGTCGTTTTACACCTTGCATACATACTACTTTGCCGAGGCACATATGGCCAACCGTGGCAAGGAGCAGGCGACGTACATCAGCCCGATGCGTGATGCCATCGACAAAGGCCTGAGGCCGACTAACCACACTGACTTCGTGGTGGCTCCGCTCGATCAAATGTTCATGCTCTGGTCGGCTGTCAACCGCGTCTCGCGCGCGGGAGCCGAGATTGGAGCCGACCAACGGGTTACTCCGCTGGAGGGACTCAAGGCCATGACCATCAACGTCGCCTATCAGTATGGCGAACAGGCGTCGAAGGGTTCGCTGGAAGTCGGTAAGCTCGCGGATCTCGTGATTCTCGACAAGAATCCGCTCACGGTCCACAAGATGGCTATCAAGGACATCAACGTGATCGAAACTATTAAGGAAGGGAAGACCATCTACCGAGCCAACAGCTCGCGATAACCGTGGCCCTTCGATTCAGAACTCTTCCACGCTCTCCGTCCGAACGGGTTGAAGCCGTTCATCCATACGAGCATCACTCGAGGCTTATGCCCAGCGTGCCGTCGATGAGAAGTTGCAGTTCAATTCCTCCCTTGACGGGATAAATGTTGTCGGGAGCGAGTGTGGTGACCGAGCCTTCGATCCATATATCTTCGTCCAGTGCCCGATTCATTTGCCGTTCCACCCGCCGACGGAGCGACTCAGTCCGGTTTGCGAGGTCGATCCTCGTGTAGGGAAGGATCGTATCGCGGATGGTGTCGTACATCGTCCGATTGGCCAATCGCACGAGGAGATTGGACGTCTCCATCGTGAACTTGAAATTGCGCAACTCCAATGTCCGCCCATCGGGCGCGAGGGCAGGTTTTCCCTGAAGATACAGCTGCCCGTGCACACCTCCCTTCATGGTGACTTCACAGATGAGTGCGTCCCCGCTGCCATATGCACGAATGCCGGTGATCTGAATGTTGGATCCCACCGGAGAAATAATTTCTTCTCCGACGACCTCCGTCGTCAACCGATGGTTCAATGCCTCGTAGGGAACGAGCAACGGCACGGCCAGGTGAAACCCTTCCTGTCCCGTCGGTCCTGTTTGGAGTGGCGGCAGTGGGCGTAGATCAACCTGAGGTCTTGCCCCGACGACGATCAGCGGCTCGAACGCCATACTGACGACGGTGCGAACCGACTCGTTGCGGTCGAAACTCAACGAGCCGGCCCGCGGGTCTTGGGGACGAAACAGCAGCCAGGTTCCGGCATGGAGCTCCATCGGTTCCTGAAGTGACTCCCAGATCATCTGAGCCCGTTTCTTCGCGTCGACCTGCTGATGGAATGCCCGGTCGATGGCGGTGGCAAGAGACGGTAACCGCTCGTTGAGCCAATCGTTGAGGAGTTCGGTCACGTCGAGGTCGATTGGACTCAAGCGGCAGGGTTCGCCGAATTGCGGGCGGCCGAACCGTGTTTCGGTCTGGATGACCCAGTCAGTACCCCAACGCACTTCCGACGATGCCTCGAGCTTCAGGCGCATGTGGGCATCGGGTCCATAGCCACATTCGGCAATCTGCACGACTTCGTTGGACTCCTTCAGGCGGACGCGCACGCGATAGCGCACATCGGGGAATTCGGTGATGAGCCGGTCGTTCTCAATCCGGAACTGAACCGGTCCCCTCCATAGATAGTATTGATAGTCGAAGGGCATCCCGTTGAGTTGCCGTCTGCCTGGAATCCATTCCTCTTCATGCCGATGATGGACCGGAATCGACGAGTCCACGGCCGTTCTCATTTCCCAGAGGGTTCTGCCGATCGTCAGGTTGACGACGGAGGGGGCGAGTGTCGGCGGAGGTGGCGGAGGCCGGAGCACATCGCTCGGCTTTGGAATGTTCAGAGTGGACACGGCCGGCGTCGGAGGAGGGCTGATCAGCCAAGTCAGAAGGCACACAACGAGCAAGCCTTTCCGGAGTCTTGTGGCGGTGAGAGGACTGGAGGGGCTGTCTGGAAGCGATCGAATCGGCATCATCTTTCTCTCACTATAGTCGTTTGGTTCGGATTCACAGTGTCCTGAGTCACCCAAGTTTGGATCGATGGGTGTCTCGTGGGTGGCGGATCGGATAATACGCGACGATGATTAACTTGTAAATTCTCCGGTCACATCGAATGGCTGATCCTCCTGGTATCAACAGTGACAGTGGAGAGCTCTCTTAACACAACGAGTGGTTCTCAGTCGCCAGATTGCATCACAATTCCAGCACTTGGCGCTTAAGGTCGTGTCATGAAAGTCGGACCCCTTGATAAACTCGGAAGGGCGAGGCCACTTAAGCGAGAGGGCCAACTCCTCAACATCCTGTCACCCGTCCGTGAATAATGCAGCCCGATCGATCGGGCCGGTCTGGCACACGATCCTGCCGGGCCGATCACTCCGCGGACGGCGATCGTTACCGATTCTCCAATCGATTGTAGTCTAGCCGTCCCGCTTCGAGTGGATGGATCCGCCAGAAAGCCTCGTGGAGGGTGTCGCTGTGCGTCCAGAAGCTCGGGCTGGTGCGGCGCACGGCGAAGCGCTCGGTGAGCTGGCGATAGTCGGCCTCGCCGGTGAGGCCGGCCACGGCCGCGATGAACTCGGGCAGGGCCTGCCGCGACACGCGATAGAAGGCGTTGGGATAGGAGCCGATCACGCCACGGGCGACGGTGAGGGCATCTTCGTCGGGGAGGCGGCGGGACTCCTCGTTGAAGAGCGAGGCGATGTTACTGAATCCGTTGTCGTGCAGCAGCGTGTAGACGCGATCCGCCTGCACCGCGCCGTCCGTCCCGTCCGTGACGGTGAGCACCGCCATTTCGGGCATCCATCGCAAGGNNCCGATACCAGAAGTCCCGCTCGCGCTCCCGCTCCTTGGCCGGCAGCATCAGCAGAAAGTTCGATTCCGCCTCCATCCGCAAGAAGTCCATATAGAGCCGCGTGTCGAACTGGTGTCCCTGGAAGCCATAGACGTCGAAACCAGCGACGAGCAGATAGTAGATGCGTTCGAACAGATCGTAGGAGACGAGCCAGGCAGTCTTGGGCTCCTCTCCCACCAACCCCTGGACGACGGACGCACTATCAGCATGGCGGAATACGGTCAGGGCGGCGTTGCGGTTCTGGCCCGGCCCGTTCCAGATGAAGGACAGGGTGGCCCCTTCGTGCTGGATCTGCAGGTCTTCGAGGTAGGCCTGCTTGGCCATGAGAAAGTCACGCTGCATGCGGGAATACTTTAGCCAGGAGAGCAGGCCGAGCGGGGTCACTCCTTCGGCCGTGGGCAGATAAAGGTGCCGGCTGTTCTGCGTCAGGAACTCCTCGNNGGACGTCGTACGGCGCGTCGATGAAGAGATTGGTATAGCGTTGGAGGCGCGCGGGGCTGAGGGCGTAGGGAATGTGCGTCTTGGCGAGGAGGCTGCCGCGCACCGGCTCGAGGCGATAGTACACGCGGGGCACGCCCGGGTCGTCGTAGGGCCGGCGCGTGGCGATCAGGTCGATCGGCTGGCCCGGCGCCGAACGGGACCGCACGAGGCGAAACCACTGGCGGTCGGGCATGTCGTCGAAATACAGGTGGACCAGATGCAGGTGCTCGTAGAGGTAGCGGCTCATCAACCGGTGCTTGGGGGAATCACGGTTCAGGAAGGCTTCCCATGCCTCCACCTGCGCACGGAACACCGAGGGGAGCGAGTCCGGTTCCCGGTAGGGAGCGCCCTGTTCGATCCACCGCATGAGGGTCCGGTGTTCGTCGTCGGTCACGCCCGGCAGGCCGTAGGGCATGCCCCAGAGAGGGTACTTGGCGGCAAACGCGTCGAACTGCGAGTCGGTCGGGCACTGNNGCGCCAGGCCGCGACCGATTGGGCATCATCGAACAGGCGGGTCGGCTTGGCCGTGAAGAGGCGCATGGCGTTGTAGACGGGGTTCTTGTTGGCGCCACGCACGATCCCTTCGTAGGCGGTGAGGTT
>DKBD01000088.1 GCA_002451055.1 Nitrospira sp. UBA6909
GGGGCGTCCCGACATGGCGCTGTTCATTTTTACCAAGGCGATTCTGGAGGGCACCCCGATCGAGGTGTTCAATCACGGCAAGATGCAGCGCGATTTTACCTATATCGACGACATTGCAGAAGGGATCATCCGCGTTCTCGACCGACCGGCAGCACCGGATCCGTCATGGTCCAGCGACCGGCCTGATCCTGGCACCAGTTCGGCCCCGGCCCGTGTCTACAACATCGGCAACCATAGGCCGGTTGAACTCCTGCGTTTTATCGAGGTCCTGGAGCAGGCGCTCGGCAAGAAGGCGGAGAAGAAACTGATGCCCTTGCAGCCCGGTGACGTACCCGCCACCTATGCCGACGTCGACGATCTTGCGAGAGATGCCGGATTCTCACCGGCCACGACGATCGAGGAAGGCATCCCGCGATTCGTGACGTGGTATCGGGAGTTTTACAAAATGTGATGCCGCCGCCGGCCTCTTTTTGACCACCCTACCAACAACCCACCGGCACAAATCCCGTCCCGAAAATCCGTGACAGTGCGATGTAGCGTGCGTTGTCGTAAAAGGAGTAACTGCTTCCCCGTTGATTCCGCCCGGAGAGATCGCCGCCGTAAGACGGATCGGATCCATAGAACACACCCCCACGGGTTTTTTGGACCAGGTGGAGCCATTCCGAATAGAGGGAACAGACCTCTTCTTGTACTGATCCTCCCGGACCGACGCTCGCATGCCAATCTCGGGCCCAATCCGGAACNNTGAAGGCACGACCGATAATGGTTTCAGCAACAGCTCCCGACAACCGGCCCGTTCCTTATTGGTATAAACCGAGCCGCCGGCCGCCAGCGGACATTCCCAGGTATCAGCCGGTCCCGGCTCCGGGGGTGACGTATCGGCCGACACCGGAATCGCGAACGCCACAACCAGCGCCGACGACAGTAATACGACTTGTGGGAGACCCATGGGACACCTCCGTTAAAAATAATGTGGCGATGCGAAACTCACAGGCCGTCCTGCCATTGAGCAATCATCAAATCGCATGCTCAACTTACGCAACGGAGTCCGTAAGAATCTATGCCGCTTTGGAGGGGGAAATCCAATCCTGGAGCCGATTTGAGCGGCCCACTCCTCGAAGAACCACTCAATTCCGCCTGGTAGGGCCGAGAGGATCTGCTCATACTGACGTCTGATACGGTATCCTCCACAGGCTCCAGACAAGAAGCTTTGCCTTGTTCGATGCGCAGCGGTGAGGTATTCTGCGCCCACCAAGCGGTGAGCAGTGAGGGGTGACGTGTGAGTGGCAACCACAAAAAGGCCTTCCGTTTCTCTCCTTACCCCTCACGCTTTACTCCTTACCGTCGCCTCATATGACTGACTACGGCGTGCTCAGCAACTTGCTCATCATTTTCACCGCATCCATCGCGGTGGTGTTTCTGTTTCACCAGTTTCGGTTGCCGTCCATCGCCGGCTTTCTCGTCGCCGGCGCCTTGATCGGCCCTCACGGACTCAACCTCATTTCTGATATCGAGACCGTCAAGATCCTGGCGGAAATCGGGGTGGTCCTGCTGCTGTTCACCATCGGCATTGAGTTCTCGTTGGTCCAGCTGGCCTCCCTCAAGCGACTATTGTTGGTCGCCGCGCCGATTCAGGTCGCCGGAGTCATCGGATTCGCATGGCTCGTCGGTGTCCTCTTGGGGGTGCCCGGACAAGAGGCGGTATTCTGGGGCTTTCTGCTGTCTCTCAGCAGCACCGCCATCGTCCTCAACGCCCTGGCGGCAAGCGGGGAGAGCGATTCCATCCATGGTCGCGCCACAATCGGCATTCTGGTGTTCCAAGACCTGGCCGTGGTGCCCATGATTATGTTGGCGCCGATTCTGGCCAGTCCGAGCGGAGAGGCACTCACGTCGATCCTGTTGGCGTTGAGCGAATCCGTCATCATCGTCGGCCTCGTCGTCGCGGCGGCCTGGTACGCCGTGCCNNATGTGCCTGGGCATCGCCTGGCTGACATCGCTGGGCGGACTGTCACTTGCGTTGGGCGCCTTCATCGCCGGACTCGTGATCTCCGAATCGGAATACAGTCATCAGGCAACGGCGGAGGTGCTCCCGTTTCGAGACAGCTTCAACAGCTTGTTCTTCGTCTCCATCGGCATTCTGATGGATTGGCGTATCCTGCTCCAATACCCCGGAGCCGTGACCGGCTTGTTGCTTCTGGTGCTGCTCATAAAATTCGTCGCCGGTGCCGGTGCCGTGCTGGCCGTGTCCCTCCCCCCACGATCGGCGGTCATGGCCGGCATCGCCCTAGCGCAGGTGGGAGAATTCAGCTTTATCCTGGCCCAAGTCGGGCAGGAAAACGGTCTGTTGTCTGGATCGCCTTATCAGATCTTTCTGGCAGTTTCAGTGTGTTCTATGATCATCACCCCGCTCCTCATGCAGGTGTCCCCCCACCTGGCCAGACATGTCGAAGCCATACAGAGGGTCCGCCGTTGGCTGCCAGGCCATACAACCGCCCATGTCCTCGAAACGGAAGGTCGACATCTGCGAATCAAAGATCATGTGATTATTGTGGGCTACGGATTGAACGGCAGAAATCTGGCCCGCGTGCTCGGCGAAACCGAGGTGCCGTACGTTGTACTGGATTTGGACGGCGATACGGTGCGCCGCGAGGGGCAGCACGGCTTACCGCTCTACTACGGCGATGCGACAAATCCGAATATCCTGCGACACGTCAAAATCGAGGATGCACGGGTTCTGGTCGTGGCGATTCCTGATCCCTTCACGGCCCGCCGAGCCGTGCAGATCGCGCGAGGCCTGAACCCGAAGATTCACATCGTGGTTCGGACACGTTACCTGCGTGAACTGGAGGAGCTCCATCAGCTGGGCGCGGACGATGTCGTGCCCGAAGAGTTTGAAACGTCGATCGAGATCTTTGCGCTGGTCCTGCGGACCTATAACATGCCGCACGACCTTGTGATGCGGAAAGCCGAACAGGTTCGGCGGGAAGGCTACGCTCTCTTGCGCCGCAGCGAACTTCCTGAATTGGCCCACCATCTCCGTGGCGGCACGCTCAAAGACGTGGAAGTGGAGACCTGCAGGATCGAAGAGGATTCACCGGCTGCCGGGAAAACCATCGAACAGCTGGCGCTGCGGGAGCAAACGGGCACCTCAATCATTGCGTGGACGAGAGGCGGCGTCACGGAATCCAATCCCCCGGCCAAAACCAAACTCCTTGCCGGCGACATCGTGGTCTTATTGGGGACGCGCGAGCAGATCAGACGAGCCATGGCGTTCATTCTTTCCCGCAAGGCAGAAACGTAGCAGATTTGAAGACGGAGCGGGGCGGCCTGTCAGCTTCTCCACCGCAATGTCACTCGCTCCTTGAGCGGGTGTTCCATCGGTTGCCCGGTCTGAACCGACGTCAGATGAGCGGCTTTCAGCTTGTAGTACCATCTGGCGGGCATGTCGGCATCACCGAGAAACATCGACGACGGTTTGTGGCGAAGGCCCACGGCGAGATGCTTCATGGCGCGTTCATCCTGGCCGAGAAACTGTTTCGTCAATGTGCGGAAGATCCAGTTGCTGAACGGAATCCAGTGCAGGCCGTACCAATACGCTGAAAAGTCGGTGCGGCACTCCGTATCGGACACAGGCGTCGCCATCAACCGGTTGGCCAACCAGGCTTTTCCGCATTGCATGAGCTCCACCCGCTGATTCGGCAACACGAAATCGATAGTCGTAGTCAGCGGTCCCCCATACACCCGTTCAAGCCAATGAAACGGGCCGCTGTTCTTGGCCGGCCGATGGGACGTCATCCGGAATCCATTGGGAATCGGCTCGTAGACCTTCGTCTTTTCCCGCATGCGCGCATCACTACGCCACCAGGAATGGACATATGGTCCGTGCATCGGATCGATGAGGCCGATGATGCCGTCGTCCGGCGTGCAGGCATAGGTCAGCGAAATATGAAACGACTGTTTGGGCTCGGATGGGAACGGCATCCGAGGAACAGGCGGAAGCGGAATCGCAGTTCCGCGTTCATCGGGGAGGTACAACCAAATCATGCCGTCAGCCTCTTCAACCGGATACGTCGTCACCCCGACTTTGTCGATTTGCAGAGGCGATCCTTCCGGCAGCGCGGGGATGCGGCGACAGCGGCCCTTCATGTCGAACTGCCATCCGTGAAACGGGCACTCCACCCGCTCGCCGTCGAACCGTCCGTACGAGAAGGGCATCCCGCGATGGGGACAAATATCCCGCATAGCGGCCAAGCGGCCTTCACGATCGCGGCAGAGGACAATCGGAAGCCCCGCCATCTGAATCGCTTTCATCGAGCCAGCAGACAGGGTGTCGCTCGGAACGGCTGGGTACCAAAACCCCAAAAGCGGAGCGCTCCTGGCGGACACGACTTCGGGTAACAGCTGTATACTCATCAACAAGAAAAGAACGCGGTGAAAGAGGCCGGCATCCGATGAGTTGTGACTATAACCACCGAATCAAGGAAGGTCAAGCAACCACGTTTTATGTACCGCCATGCCACGCCCAACCCCATTCCTTGACACCCTGAAGGACCCCATACTATTCTGTTTCTATGCCCGGACGACACTGTACTACGACAAGAGAAATGAGGTGACCCGGTGAATGCCACGCAAATAGAGCCGACGACGATGTTAGCTCAGCTCGAAGAGACCAAGCCTGAGAAAGTGACGATTGTCTTGCTCAGCGGTGACCTTGACCGGGCAATGGCGGCTTTCATCATCGCGACCGGCGCAGCCGCGATGGGAATGCAGGTTACCATCTTCTTTACATTTTGGGGATTGAACGCCATCCGGCGGAAAGGCGCGACCAGCAGGGCGAAAGATTGGCTACGCCGGATGTTTGGGGCGCTCAACAAGGGCGGCGCCGAAACGCTCCCGCTGTCGCGATTCCATTTCGGCGGCTTGGGCACCAAAATGATGCAGGTGGTGATGAAACAGAATCGCATGCCAGGCGTCCCCGAGTTGATGCACACCGCGCTGGATCTCGGCGTGCGGTTCATTGCCTGCACCACCACCATGGGGCTCATGGGAATCACCAAAGACACGCTGATCGACGGGGTCGATCAATTCGCCGGAGTGACGACCTATCTGGCGGAAGCCAAGCAAGGCAGCGTAAATTTGTTCATATAGACATAGGCCTGAGGTGTGAGTGCTGAGGACTGCGCCTCAGTCCTGCTATTTAGGAGTTGGTGATGATGCAAGCCGATGTCAAACTCGATACCCTTGGATATTTTTGTCCCATGCCGATCATCCTCACATCGAAAAAGATCAAAGAACTGACGTTGGGACAAGTGCTTGAAGTCGTCTCCGACGATGAAGGCATCAAGAAAGACATGCCGGCTTGGTGTGAGACCACGGGCCACCAGATGGTCGGGATGGAGGAAGAACAGGCGACGTCAGGCCGAATTTACAAAGCGTTCGTGAAGAAGACCAAGTAGCTGATCAAGTAGGCATGATGAGAGCAGTCCAACGATCCAGCAGGATGGTCAAAAATGCCGTCCAGCAAGGCCGCAGCGAGCGAAGAGGCGAAGCGTACTTGAGAGCCGTACGTTGAGCCTCTAAGCGACGCGAGACGACGCTGGTGGACTTTTTCAACATCCTTTGAGAATGAAGCCGGAGGGAATGACATTCCCTCCGGCTTTATCATTTCATCAAGAGCGCAACAATGCCGCCGATTATCGAATGTATCCCCAACTTCAGCGACGGCCGGAATCCCGCGATCGTACAAGCCCTCATGGCGGCAGTGACCTCCGTGCCTGACGTCTGGCTTCTGAACGATACGATGGACCAAGACCACCATCGGTCGGTCTTGACCTTCGCCGGATCCCCCGATGCCGTCGGCGAAGCCGCGTTCCGCGCGATTAAGAAGGCCACGGAATTGATCGACCTTCGCAAGCACAAGGGCGTCCACCCCCGTATCGGCGCTACGGACGTCGTGCCGTTTGTTCCAATTCAGGACATCGACATGGACGAATGCGTTCGCCTGGCTCGTACAATCGGGCAAGAGGTTGGAACCCGCCTTGGTATTCCGGTTTTCCTCTATGAAGAGGCGGCATCCAATCCTGTGCATCGGCGGCTGGAAGCGATCCGGGAGGGAGGGCTCAAGGGGTTGGCCTCCAGGATGGAGCATGATCGGGCCTGGTTTCCCGATTTCGGCCCGTCTCACCTGCACGAAACTGCGGGAGCGATAGTGATCGGCGCGCGTCAGCCCCTCATCGCCTTCAATGCCAATCTCAACACGAACGACCTGTCAATCGCCAAGGACATCGCGCGATCCATCCGACAATCGAATGGAGGACTGCCTTGCCTGAAGGCGATCGGCGTCGGATTGGCCAGCCGTGGGATGGTGCAAGTGGCCATGAACTTGACGGACTATCGGGTAACGTCGATGCACAGGGCCTTTCAAGCCGCGATGACCGAAGCCTCGAAACGAGGCGTCGAGGTCGCTGGAAGCGAACTCATCGGCTTGGTCCCGCAAGCGGCGCTCGACCAAACAGCCGTGGCATCGCTGCACCTCGAACGATTCGACCGCACCCAAATCCTTGAAACGAGTATCGCCAAGGCGATGTCGCCCCCAAAGGAGACGGACCCGACTCTTTCGGATTTTCTGGATGCGGTGGCTGCCGCGAAACCGACCCCGGGCGGAGGGAGCGTCGCGGCGCTCGTCGGCGCATTAGCCGCCTCTTTGTGCTTGAAAGGAGCGCGTCTCGATCGTCGTACCGACGAGGAACAAGACCTGGCTCAATTGAAAGATCGGCTTCGCCAACTCATTCAGGCAGACGCCGATGCCTATGCTACATTGTCGGATGCGTACAAGATTCCCAAACTTGACCCGGATCGGCAAACATCCATCACCCTTGCGCTTCATCGAGCTACCGAAATCCCCCTGAACATTGCCGAAGCAGCCTGCGAAGCAGGCCGGTTGCTTCACACAATCTGCGAGTCGGCCAAACCGCTCATTCGTTCGGACCTGACCGTAGGTTTACATATGGCCATCGCAGCCGCCTCCGCAGGGCTTTTCACAGCAAAGACAAACATACAATACCAATCAAATCCGCAACTTACCGATCGCGTTCTTTCTCGAATCAAGGATTGTGAGCGGAGCCTTGAGGATCTCAAGGCGCTGTGTTACACTCGCCAGTCTAATTTGTAGGGCCATGGGTATAGACAGGCACAGCCTGAGAAAGTGAAAAGTCGGAACGGATGGAAATTAAAGTCTTCAATAACAACGTCGAAAAGGCTCTGAAAGTCGCCAAGAAGAAGCTGGCTGGGGAAGGTTTATTCCGCGAGCTGAAACGCCGCCGGTTCTACGAGAAACCGAGCGTCAGGAAGAAGGCGAAGCAGCGCGAAGCTCAACGACGCCGCCAGAAGTGGCTGTCCAAGCGGAGACCTGACTAAGGGGGCGCACTGCCGCGTTCTCGTTCTAAGTCCTACCGTTGTTTCACCCCGCATCAGCATAGTCAGATGCGTCAGGACGAGATCCATGCCGCCATCCGGATTGTCAAGCGGGAGATCCGCCGATGGCAGGAGCCGGTTGTCGGTGTCGTGGCTCGCGAATCCAATCGCGATCCGTTTCTAATCCTCATCTCCTGCCTCCTGAGCCTGCGGACCAAAGATAAAACCACCGACGAAGCCGGCAATCGGCTCTTCGCCTTGGCCCGCACACCGGCAACCATGCTGAAGCTGCCGCTCAAGACCATCGAACAGGCCATCTACCCCGTCGGCTTCTACCGCACCAAGGCCGCGTCGATTCATGGAATCTGCCGCCGGATACTCGACGTATATCAAGGAACGGTGCCGGACTCCATCGACGAACTCGTCACCCTGCCAGGAGTCGGACGAAAAACAGCAAACCTTGTGGTGACGGTCGGCTACGGCAAACCCGGAATCTGTGTCGATATCCATGTTCATCGGATCAGCAACCGGTGGGGCTACATCAAGACCAAGACGCCGGAAGAGAGCGAGCAGGCACTACGGAATACGTTGCCCCAGCGCTATTGGATTATCTACAACGATCTGCTCGTTCCCTATGGCCAAAACCTATGCCAACCGGTCTCGCCTTTCTGCAGTCAATGCAAACTGACCGCCTATTGCGACCGGGTGGGAGTCACGAAATCACGTTAGGGGTGAGGCGATTTTTCCGGAAGCCTCCTTACCCCTAACCCTTGACCCCTTACCGTCTAGATGAAGAGTTTCGTTTCCGCCTCTTCGGTCAACTTCAGAATAGCCGGAAGTCCCAAGACCTCATCGACGCGCTGCTCAACCGCCTGACTATCCACGCCCATGTATTCCAAGCCGGCGCTGCAGGCGATCAATCGAAACTTCCCGACGTGCTTTGCGTCCTGAAACATTTCGGAAATCTTGGGGACCTGCTTTTCCTTCAAGAGGCGGGCGACTTCGTCTGCGGATCCGGCGTACTCCGGCGGGAAATCAACCTGATCAATCTTGCCCTCCGCCAGTTTCTTGATGGTCCAGAATAGGAGGACCACGATCACGTCCTTGCCCATGGCCGCGGCGGTCATGCCGATCGTCGCCACCTGATGCAACTTGTCGTACGTGGCATTATGCGCAAAGATGACGAACTTAGGAGTGTTGGACATGAGATGACCGTTATTTTGCGCGTGCCTTCACGCTGTCTACATAGTCGGTGATCGCGGCTTCCACCTCGTCCTGCGCCATCGGGCGGTCATGCGTCTCGGTTTCATCCACCAAATACCGCTCTCCCTCCTTCTCCTGCCGGACGACAACGGAATTGTCCGGCGTCACGTCGATCAGCATGAACCATTCCTTCGTCCCTCGGGAGATGACCACCTGTTTGCCGAGCCCTTTCTTGGTGACCTCGATCTGAAGTTCTTCACCGGAAGCAGGGANNACGGGACCTTGCTTCATCTTGAGGGGTGCCGAAGCCCATGCTAGGATGCCCGCGTGATTGACAACCTGCTTACAACGGTCGATCAGTATGTATCGGCTCAAACGTTGATGATGTTGACGGCCCTCTCCATCATCTTCTTTGTTGGGTCACTGATCGCCATTCCATTTATTCTGGTGCGCCTGCCGGCCGATTTTTTCGACATCCGTGTCCCGCGTCCCTGGATGGAGGATCACCACCCGGTGCTCCGGCTGCTCGGCCACCTCGTCAAGAATGCCATCGGCGCCGTTTTTCTCTTCGTCGGCTTTCTCATGCTGTTCCTTCCGGGACAAGGGATTCTGACCATGCTGATCGGCATTTCCATGCTGGATTTTCCCAGCAAGCGTAAACTCGAAGCCATGCTCATCGGACGACCGACTGTCCTGAACACGATCAACGGCATGCGCGCGAAGTTCGGCAAGCCGCCGTTGATCATCGCACCGGACCCATAAGATAGTGTTGAGACAAAAGTGCTGAGTGCTGAGACCGCTCAGGAAATAAATCCGTCACTCAGTTCTCAGCACTCGATGCTAACACCCATGACCTCATCAACCAACAAACGCCCCACCCTCTATTTGATCGACGGCAGCGCCTACATCTACCGGGCCTTCTTTGCGCTTCCTCCGCTCAACAATTCCAAGGGTCTGCAAACCAACGCAGTGTACGGCTTCACGACGATGCTGTTGAAGATCATCCGCGAACGGCAGCCGGACGGTTTGGCCGTGGCCTTCGACGAAAAGGGGCCGACGCTTCGGCATGAGGAGTTCAAGGANNGCCATTCCCGCCTTGCGGCGGGCCGGCTTCGAAGCCGACGACCTGATCGGCACGCTCGCGCGCAAGGCCGAACGAGCCGGTTACGACGTCGTCATCGTGACCGGCGACAAGGACATGTTCCAACTCCTCACCCCGCACGTCCGCATCTACGATCCCGTCAAGGACAAATGGTTCGGCGAAGCGGAGTGCCGCGAACGGTTCAGCGTCGAGCCCGGACGTGTCGTCGAAATCATGGGGCTGATGGGCGATGCGACGGACAATATCCCGGGCGTCAAGGGCATCGGCGAAAAGACTGCCATGAAGTTGATCTCGCAATTCGGCACGATCGAGGAACTACTGAACCGGGTCGAGGAAGTGACGCCGGCGCGGATCAAAACCCTCTTGACCGAGCAGGCGGACAGCGCGCGCATGAGCCGGAGACTGGCCACGATCGAGACCGAGAGCCCCGTGGAATTCGACCAGGCGGCACTCCAGATCAAGCAGCCTCATGCGGACGAGCTCAGCGGGCTCCTCCGCGAATTGGAATTTACCTCGCTGCTCAAATCGTTCCAGGCCTCAAACGAGGCGCCGCAGACGGAACAGGCCGCAACCACCATCATCAAGAGCGAGAAGGACGCGCACACGTTTGTGGAGTCATTGGCGAAGGACGCGACTTTGGCCGTGCAGTGCCTGCTTTCCAGCCGCTCCGGCATGCCGGCGAAAGTCCAAGGGATCGCGCTCTCCACCGGAGACGACACTGCGTACATCTCGCTAGACATACACGAATACATGAGATCCATCACGGCACTTCTCCATGAGACAACCAGAACCAAGGCCACGCACGACCTAAAGACCACTCTGCTGGCCTTCCACCGTATTGGGATCACCCTCGCCACCCCCTATTTCGACACGATGGTGGCCGACTATTTACTGCATCCCAATCGGCGCGACCATCAACTCGACACCCTCGCCTTGGAACTCATCGGTCATCGAATGGGCGGGCATGAACAAGCGGCGGCGCCGACCTCCCTCTTCGACGAGGCAACCGGTTCGAGCGAGCAAGCGGCGGAGTCCGCCAGGGTCATCGCCCGCATCGCGCCGCTCATGCAGGATCAGCTCAAGACCCAGGGAAGCCTGGGGCTGTTTCAAGATGTCGAAATGCCGCTCGTGCCGGTGCTGGCCGAGATCGAACGGAACGGCTTTTTATTGGATGTTGAAAGTCTGCAACAATTGAGCAAGGAATTGGAGCGCGAGTTAGACCGGATGATGGAAACCATCGCGGGATTGGCCCACGGGGAGTTCAACATCAATTCGCCTAAGCAGTTGGCGGTGGTTCTGTTTGAGAAACTGGGGCTCAAGCCGATCCGCAAGACCAAAACCGGATACTCAACGGACGAAGACACGCTCACACAACTCGCCACGCACCATGAGCTGCCTGCGCACATCTTGAACTATCGGAGTTTGAGCAAGCTCAAATCCACCTACGTGGATGCCTTGCCCGAAATGGTGCATCCCGAGACGAGGCGGCTACACACCTCGTTGAACCAGACCGTGGCCGCCACCGGACGGCTCTCCTCCACCGACCCCAACCTCCAAAACATCCCGGTCAAAGGCGACTACGGCTTGCGTATCCGCGAAGCCTTCATCGCACCGAAAGGCCACGAACTGCTCTGCGCCGACTACAGCCAGATCGAGCCGCGCATCCTGGCCCATCTGTCGCAAGATCCCCGGTTGCTCGCGGTCTTTGCCAAGGGCGATGACATCCACATGGCAACGGCCATGGAGATTTTCGAACGTCCGGCTAATCAGATTACCCGTGACATGCGACGCGCCGCCAAGACCGTCGTGTTCGGCATCGTCTACGGCATCAGTCCCTTCGGCCTCTCACAGAACATCGGCGTCTCGCAGGCCGAGGCCAAGACATACATCGACACCTTTTTCGAAAAGTTCGCCGCGGTGCGCGCACTCATGGATCGGAACATCGCCGAAGGGCGGGAGAAGGGCTATACGACAACCATCCTCGGCCGCCGCCGGCCGATTCCAGAACTTCAGAGCAGCGATCCGGCCCAGCGCGGGTTCGGCGAGCGCATGGCGGTAAACAGCCCCATCCAAGGTTCAGCGGCCGACCTGATCAAAGTGGCCATGATCAACGTTCACCGCGTGTTACATCATGAGTTGCCGCATGTGAAGATGATCCTGCAAGTCCACGATGAGTTGATCTTCGAAGTGCCGGATCACGATCTGGAAGAAGCGAAGCAGCTGGTGAAACAGGAAATGGAAGCAGTGGGGCAACAGCTCGGCCTATCCGTGCCGCTCAAAGTGGACCTGGGCGTCGGCAAAAACTGGCGGGTAGCACATCCATGAGCGATATTCTTGTCCGCATCAAGCGAGCAGTGTTGGCTGGCAGCTATGCATTCAGCGAGAAGGCCCGGATTGAGATGGAAGCGGATGGCTTAACGGAGCTCGATGTCGCCGAATCGATCTTGAGCGCCGTAGCCGTCTCGAAAATACTTCGCTCTACAAGCGTCCAGCGAAAGCGGGCAGGAGAACGCCTCTATGTGATTCAAAGCACGAACCTCAGTGGACTTCTAATTTATACGAAGGGTAAACTGGTGGTCGAGGCTGAATCAGAAACCTACTACTTCCTCATTTCATCCAAGAAGGCCGTCTGAGAGGCCACTATCATGCTCACCATTACCAAATGTCCTACTTGCGGAAGTAACAAGATTAAGAAGGTCCGGCGGAATTGGAGCGGCCAATTTCATGGGCAGACCTACTCAGTACCAAGACTGGAGTTTCACGAGTGTCCAGCTTGTGGCGAGAAGGTCTATGATCGTGAGGCCATGAGAAAGATCGAAGCCCACTCGCCAGCTCTTGTTAAAGCCCGCGCCTCGTAAACGTTCACGTTCCAAGACGGACAGGCCTATGTCTTGGATTATGAGGACTACCACTAATGGCTATGCACAATCCTTCCCATCCCGGCGAGTTCATTATTCAGGTCTATCTGGATCCCAACAACCTGAGCGGCCGCGAACTAGCCGGGAAGCTCGGTGTGGCGGCGTCAACGCTGAATCGAATCCTGACTGGCACCAGCCGTATCAGCCCTGAAATGGCGCTACGCCTTTCCACGGCACTTGGCCGTTCTCCGGAGAGTTGGCTTGCCATGCAGTACAACTACGATCTCTGGCAAGCCAAGCAGCATGTGACACTCGGCAAGGTCGGGAAGGTCCGCCTCACAGCGGTCTAACCAGCGCGTCTATTGGAATTGCGGTCGCGGACACCTAAATGACGCGAACAGTTCTCTCAGAATTGAGCTGAGCTTCTGAGAAGATTACGGAACCACCGAAACCGTTTCAGGTAAAGTGGGAGGCGAATCGCTCAACAAAGACTCCCGACCCTATTTCTGGCTCATTCGTATGTGCATGGCCAATCATTAGGGGGTCTCTTGAGGCAAAACTGTTTAATCATCAATAGGCACCATGCTACCCTTTACACATGGCGACCACGCCAACCGTTTCAGAGCGAGCAAAATTTTACTGGTCATGTATCAGTCCACTTAG
>DKBD01000243.1 GCA_002451055.1 Nitrospira sp. UBA6909
GTCGGCACCGGAATGGAATCGGTAGTGGCGCGCGATTCCGGGTACGTCATACAAGCCCGTCGAGCCGGGGTCGTCGAAAGCGTGGATGCGACGCGCATTGTGGTGCGGGCCGATTCCAAGGATGGGAAGAAGGGAAAAGATTCAGGGCTAGATGTCTATGATCTGATCAAGTTCCAGCGGTCGAACCAAAATACCTGTATCACTCAGACGCCGGTTGTTCGCATCGGTCAGCCTGTCAAGAAGGGGCAAGTGCTCGGCGACGGTCCGNNATTCATATCGAAGAATTCGAAGTCGAGGCCCGGGACACGAAGTTGGGCAAGGAAGACGTCACCCGTGACATCCCCAACGTTGGAGAGGAAGCACTGAGAAATCTTGACGAAAGTGGGATTATCCGCATCGGGGCCGAAGTGAAGCCGGGAGACATTCTGGTCGGGAAAGTCACGCCAAAGGGAGAAACTCAGTTAACGCCGGAGGAGAAGCTCCTTCGGGCGATCTTCGGTGAGAAAGCTGGCGATGTTAAGGATACTTCTTTGACGGTGCCTCCAGGAGTGGAGGGCATCGTGGTGGACGTCAAGATCTTCTCGCGCAAGGGACTCGACAAGGATGAACGGTCGAAGAGCATTGAGACCGATGACCAAATGAAGCTGCAGCGGGATCATCATGAAGAGCTGCGGATCATCGATGAAGAAAAAACGAAAAAGATTCGGAAGTTGTTGCTCGGCAAGGTGGTGGGCCGCGATCTGATGGATGCGGACACCGGCGATGTCATTTTGAAAAAGAAAGGGAAGCTGACTGCGGAGATTCTCAAGCGGCTCCCCGATGATATGGTCCGCCACATCATCCTCAGCGACCCAGACGAGCAGAAAGAATTGGAGGATGTGGAGCGGCGGGCAAAAGAACAGATTGAGATTCTCCAAACGCTCTACGATGAGAAGGTCGGCCGCCTGAAACGGGGCGATGAATTGCCGCCTGGGGTGATCAAGCTGGTCAAGGTCTATATCGCCATGAAGCGCAAGATTCAAGTCGGCGACAAGATGGCTGGCCGTCACGGCAACAAAGGAGTCGTGTCGCGTGTGCTGCCAGAGGAGGACATGCCATATTTACCGGACGGCACACCGGTTGAAATCGTGCTGAATCCGCTGGGTGTACCGTCTCGTATGAACGTGGGGCAAATCCTCGAGACCCATCTTGGCTGGGCCGCGAAGGCCCTTGGGATCAAGATGGCTAGCCCGGTGTTTGACGGGGCCTCGGAAAAAGAAATCAAAGAATTGCTCAAGAAGGCGAAACTACCATCAGGTGGTCAGAGCCAATTGGTCGATGGCAAGACAGGCGAGCCCTTCAGTAGTCCGGTCACCGTGGGTTACATGTACGTCCTGAAACTGCACCATTTGGTGGACGACAAGATCCATGCACGGTCCATCGGTCCCTACTCACTCGTCACGCAGCAGCCGCTGGGCGGCAAGGCCCAATTTGGTGGCCAACGGTTGGGCGAAATGGAAGTGTGGGCGCTGCAGGCCTATGGGGCGGCCTCGACGTTGCAAGAGTTCCTTACCGTGAAATCAGACGATGTGCCTGGCCGGTCGCGTATGTATGAAGCGGTGGTGAAGGGGGAGCCGTTCTTGGAGCCGGGACTGCCCGAATCGTTCAACGTGCTGGTCAAGGAATTACAAAGCCTAGGACTCGACGTCGAACTCGTCAAAACGCAAGACTAACCCTTGTGTGCCGGGCTTCGCCCGGCATCGGAGGAGGTTGCTAACTTGGAAGGCGTATATACATTATTTGAGAAGCAGCGGGACTCAGTGTCGTTCGATTCCATGCGTATCCGCATCGCTTCACCGGAAAAAATCCGGTCTTGGTCGTACGGAGAGGTGAAGAAGCCGGAGACCATCAACTACCGATCGTTCAAGCCGGAAAAGGATGGGCTCTTTTGCGCCAAAATATTCGGTCCCACCAAAGACTGGGAGTGCAATTGCGGTAAGTACAAGCGGATGAAACACCGGGGCATCGTCTGCGACAAGTGCGGCGTCGAAGTGATTCAATCGAAGGTGCGCCGCGAGCGTATGGGGCACATCGAACTGGCTGCACCGGTTGCTCACATTTGGTTTTTGAAAGGCGTCCCCAGCCGTATCGGCACGCTGCTGGATATGAGCTTGAAACAGCTGGAGAAAATCCTCTATTTCGAGAGCTATGTCTGCGTGGATCCCGGCTCGACTGATCTGTCTGAAAAGGAACTCATCACGGAAGACAAACTGCGTACTCTGGTCTCCGAATTCGGCTCCAGCGGTTTCAAGGCGGGGATCGGCGCGGAGGCGATTCGGGAGTTACTGCGGAAAATCGATATCAACACTTTGTGGGACGAGCTGCAGGTCAAGGCAAAAGAGTCGACCTCGGCGGCCATGAAGAAAAAATACGCCAAGCGCCTCAAGGTCTTAGAGGCGTTCCGTAAGTCGGGGAACAAGCCGGAATGGATGATTTTGGACGTCATCCCGGTGCTCCCGCCGGAGTTGCGCCCGCTCGTTCCTCTCGATGGGGGCCGGTTCGCTACGTCCGACCTGAATGACCTGTATCGACGCGTCATTAATCGGAACAACCGGCTCAAACGGTTGATGGAACTGAAGGCTCCAGGGGTCATCATTCGGAACGAGATGCGCATGTTGCAAGAGGCGGTCGACGCCCTTTTTGACAATGGCCGTCGCGGTCGTGCGATTCGAGGCCCCAACAAGCGCCCGCTTAAGTCTTTGAGCGATATGCTCAAGGGGAAGCAGGGGCGCTTCCGTCAAAATTTGCTCGGCAAACGTGTGGATTACTCGGGCCGTACGGTCATCGTCGTGGGCCCGGAATTGCGCCTCCATCAGTGTGGACTACCCAAGAAAATGGCGCTGGAATTGTTCAAGCCGTTCATCTTTCACAAGCTTGAAGCGCGTGGGGCGGCCACGACGATCAAGAGTGCCAAGCGACTGGTGGAAAAAGAGCGACCAGAGGTCTGGGACGTGCTCGACGAAGTGATTCGCGAACATCCCGTGTTGCTGAACCGAGCCCCGACGCTCCACCGGCTGGGTATTCAGGCGTTCGATCCGGTTCTGGTGGAAGGTAAGGCAATCCGCTTACATCCACTGGTGTGCGCAGCCTTCAATGCCGACTTCGATGGAGACCAGATGGCGGTGCACGTGCCGTTGTCCGTTGAGGCGCAGGTTGAGGCGCGGGTGCTGATGATGGCCATCAATAATATTCTCTCGCCGGCCAACGGTAAGCCAATTGCCGTACCGTCGCAAGACATGGTACTTGGCTGCTATTGGCTGACAAAAGAGCGGCTTGGCGCCAAGGGCGAAGGGAAAGTGTTTGGATCCCCAGAAGAAGTACGTATCGCGTATGACGCGCGCGAAGTCGAAGAGCATGCACGCATCAAGGTGCGCATGGCGGGAGGGGTGGTCCAAACCACCGTTGGCCGGGTGGTGCTGTCGGAAATCCTGCCAGCAGGTCTGCCGTTCGCCCTTGCGAACAAGCTCATGACCAAGAAAGAAATGACCAAGCTGATCGATTCGGTCTATCGGCAGACGGGCCATCGGGACACCGTCGAATTCCTCGACAAGATCAAGGACATCGGCTTCACGTATGCCACCAGAGCCGGGGTATCGATCTGCATCGACAACATGCATATCCCGAGCAAGAAAGAGGACTTCGTCGGGAAAGCGCAGCGCGAAGTGAACGAAATTGAGAAGCAATACTCAGAAGGTCTGATCACGAACGGAGAGCGGTACAACAAGGTGATCGACATTTGGGCGCATGTGACCGAGCAAGTCGCCAACGAGATGATGAAGGAATTGGGCGCCGGAGGAGACCCGGGGAAAGCCGAATCCTTCAACCCAATTTTTATGATGGCGGATTCCGGCGCGCGAGGCAGCTCACAACAAATTCGGCAATTGGGCGGCATGCGCGGGTTAATGGCCAAGCCATCAGGCGAAATCATTGAAACGCCGATTACCGCGAATTTCCGTGAAGGCCTCACGGTCTTGCAGTATTTCATTTCGACCCACGGTGCGCGAAAGGGTCTCGCCGATACCGCGTTGAAAACCGCGAACTCCGGCTATTTAACCCGCCGGCTCGTGGATATCGCGCAGGATGTGATCATCAGTGAGATCGACTGCGGCACGCACGATGGCATCATCGTCAGCGCATTGGTCGAGGGTGGTGAGATCATTCAGCCTTTGGAAGAGCGCGTGTTGGGTCGTCTGGCGGCGGAAGACATCCGCGACCCTGTGACCGGAGAAATCATCGTATCGCGGAACGAGGAGATCCACGAAGAGCTCACGAAGTCGATCGTTGAGGCCGGGGTTGATCGTGTCAAGATCCGGTCCGTCCTGACGTGCCAATCCCTTCGCGGCGTTTGTCGCGCCTGTTATGGCCGGGACCTCGCGCGCGGCCGCTTGGTCGAGAAGGGCGAGCCGGTCGGAGTCATTGCCGCACAATCGATCGGTGAGCCAGGAACGCAGCTGACAATGCGGACGTTCCATATCGGCGGAACGGCGAGCAAGGTCGTCGAGCAGACGGTTCTTGAAGCCAAACATGCCGGGCGGATCAAATTCATGAGTTTCGATGCCAAGAAGAACGCAGATGTGCACAATGCCGGCATCGCGGTGCGTAATAAAGAAGGCGAATGGGTCGTGATGAATCGCAATACGAAGATCGCGATCATTGACGAGAGTGGCCGAGAGCGAGAGAAATACCCTGTTGTCTATGGGGCGAAAATCAAGATCAAGGACGGGGACCCTGTCACGGTGGGTCAAAAGTTAGTCGAGTGGGATCCATACTCGCTCACCATTTTAACGGAGGTGGGTGGCAAAGTGGCGTTCGGCGACATCGTGGAAGGCGTCACCATGAAGGAAGAGTTCGACGAGGTGACGGGTTTGTCGCGCAAGGTCATTATCGAACATACGGGTGCGACCCTTCGCCCTCGCATCTCGATTAAAGACGAAACTGGTAAGACGGCGAAGGTTCCCAGTGGATCNNGAAGCGCGGAAACCTAAGGAGCAGGCCGTTATCACCGAAATCGATGGCGAAGTCTCTTACGGAGGGTTTGTCAAAGGTCAGCGCAAGGTGATAGTTGACAATAAACTGGGAGATGTGAAGGAATACTTTATTCCAAAGGGCAAGCACGTCAATGTCCATGAGGGAGATTGGGTGAGGGCGGGCGAACCACTGATGGACGGATCTGCAAATCCGCACGACATCCTCGATGTGCTCGGGCCTAATGAGCTGCAAAAATACCTCGTGGATGAAGTGCAAGATGTGTATCGCCTGCAGGGTGTCTCGATCAATGACAAGCATATCGAGATCATCGTGCGGCAAATGCTCCGCAAGGTGCGCATTGAAGACCCCGGTGATACGCAGTTCTTGCCTGGCAGTCAGGTCAGTAAGAACGCATTCGAGTCTGAAAACGAACGGGTGCTTGAAAAAGGCGGTCAGCCAGCTTTGGGAAAACCGGTTCTCCTCGGAATTACGAAAGCGGCCTTGACGACGGACAGCTTTATCTCCGCCGCATCCTTCCAGGAAACCACGCGAGTCTTGACGGAAGCCGCGATTAATGGGCGTGAAGATAATTTGTTGGGACTCAAAGAGAACGTGATTGTGGGACGTTTGATCCCTGCAGGGACGGGCTTTGACGAGTATCGAGATACGTTCGTTATTAGTGAAAAGCCGGAAACGCCCGTCGTGGGAATGAGCCAGCCTGCCGTGGTTACCTCTTCCGGTACCGCTGTGAGTGCTGCGGGGGATAATACATCATCATAAGACGCAGAAAGAATGCTCTGCTCTCTTGACAGCGGCAGGTAACCCCATTATAATCCCGCGTCTTTGCGCAGATGCACAGAGATGCACTTCATCAGAATGTTGGGAAGGTTTAAGTAGCATGCCGACAATCAATCAGCTGGTGCGGAAAGGTCGGAACCTTGTCAAGTCAAAGACGAAGAGTCCAGCCTTGAAGTCATGCCCGCAGAGACGGGGTGTCTGTCTCCGTGTGTATACCACCACTCCAAAAAAGCCGAACTCCGCCTTGAGGAAAGTGGCTCGTGTCCGGTTGACAAATGGAATGGAAGTGACGACCTATATTCCTGGTGTCGGGCACAACTTGCAAGAGCACTCAATCGTGCTTGTNNCCGGATGTTCGGTACCGTGACAAGCTCGTCGGGAAGTTTGTTAATGCGCTCATGACCGGTGGGAAGAAGAGTACCACGGAGCGGATTTGTTACGGGGCGTTCGATCTTATTCAGGAGAAAACCGGTGGCGATCCGCTGAAGGTATTTAAGGCGGCGATCGACAACGTCAAGCCCATCGTGGAGGTGAAGTCTCGGCGAGTGGGAGGGGCGTCCTATCAAGTTCCGGTTGAGATACGGCCGTCGCGTCGTGTATCTCTGGCGCTTCGATGGTTGTCGCAGTATGCAAGGACGCGTGGTGGGAAGAGTATGCGAGAGAAGCTTGCTGCTGAATTGTTGGACGCAGCCAATAATACAGGGGCCGCAGTGAAAAAGCGAGAAGATGTGCATCGGATGGCGGAGGCGAACAAGGCATTCGCGCATTATCGTTGGTAGGGTAGTTCTGCGCTGCAGTTGAGCCGTGCTGCGATCCGCAGACGCGGGGTGCGTGTTTATCGCAGCGACAAGATCTGGCTCGGCTTGCAGCGCAGGTGTTTTTAGTAGGGGATTCAAGTGGCTCGTCAAACCTCATTAGACTATACGAGAAACATCGGTATCATGGCTCACATTGATGCCGGTAAGACGACGACAACTGAGCGCGTTCTTTTTTACACCGGGATGACGCACAAGCTGGGTGAGGTTCACGAGGGCGCTGCGACGATGGACTGGATGGAGCAAGAGCGTGAGCGTGGCATCACCATTACCGCTGCTGCCACGACCTGCTTCTGGAAGAACCGGCGGATCAACATTATCGACACTCCGGGCCATGTTGACTTTACGATTGAGGTTGAGCGGTCTTTGCGCGTTCTAGACGGTGCGGTTGCGGTATTCGATTCGGTGCAGGGTGTGGAGCCTCAATCTGAAACTGTGTGGAGACAGGCAGACAAGTACCGTGTCCCGCGTATTGCATTCATGAACAAGATGGATCGGATCGGCGCTGATTTCTATTTCTGTGTTCAGACCATTATTGACCGTTTGGGGGCGAATCCGATTCCCATTCAAATACCGGTTGGTCGCGAGGCGGAATTCCGTGGCTCCATCGATCTCGTAACGATGAAAGCCTATGTATACGATGATGAGACGCTTGGGGCGAAGTATGTGGTTGAGGAGATTCCGGCGGACTTAGCGGAAAAGGCGAAAGAGTACCGAGAGAAAATGATTGACGCTGTCGCGGAATTCGACGACCAGGTTATGGAGAAGTACCTCAACGGTCAACCGTTGACGGAGGATGAGGTTCGTCGAGCGATCAGGGCTGGTACGGTCGCTATGAAAATAACGCCGGTGCTCTGCGGGTCGGCCTTTAAGAATAAGGGTGTACAGCAATTGCTTGACGCTGTCGTCGAGTTTCTTCCGTCTCCTCTCGATATTCCTCCTGTTCGAGGCATCGATCCGAACACGAGCAAAGAGGTTGAGCGGAAGGTTTCGGATGAAGAGCCTTTTGCTGCGCTGGCCTTTAAAATCATGTCCGATCCGTTTGCCGGGCAATTGACGTATTTCCGGGTGTATTCGGGGGCGCTAAAGACCGGCACGCCCGTGATGAACGTGACGAAGGGGACCAAGGATCGAATCGGCCGTCTTTTGAAGATGCACGCCAATAAGCGTGAAGAGATTGATGTAGCCTATGCGGGCGACATCGTGGCCGCCGTCGGTCTTAAGGGGGCCACGACCGGTGACACCTTGGCGGATGAGAAGAGGCCGGTCTTGCTTGAGGTNNGCGCAGGAAGATCCTTCGTTCCGCGTGCGTACCGATGAGGAAACGGCGCAAACCATCATTGCGGGCATGGGTGAGTTGCATCTTGAAATTATTGTCGATCGTCTCCTTCGAGAGTTCAAGGTTGACGCCAACGTTGGTCAGCCGGAAGTGGCATACAGAGAAACGATTCGGCGCAAGGCTGAGGCCGAGTCGAAGTATATCAAGCAGACTGGCGGACGAGGGCAGTATGGGCATGTTGTTCTCACGGTCGAGCCGTCCGAGCCCGGCAAGGGATTGGAGTTTATCAATAAGATTGTTGGTGGTGCGATTCCGAAGGAGTTTATCCCTGCGATCGAAAAGGGTGTCAAGGAGCGAATGGAGAACGGTGTTATTGCCGGNNGAAATGGCTTTCAAAATTGCTGGGTCAATGGGATTTTCCGATGCGTGCAAGAAGGCCGACGCCGTGCTCCTTGAACCGATTATGAAAGTGGAAGTTTTGGTGCCACAGGAATTTATGGGCGATGTGATCGGGAACTTAAATGGGCGGCGCGGTAAGGTGCAGGGNNATTGCGGACACGATTGTCGCCAAGTATCGGGGTGAGTAGAGAAAAGCCGTCATTGGTCATGTTCATGTCGTATAGGTGACGAGTTTCTGCGGCCGGATCATTGACGAAGACACTTCCTGCACGAGGAGAAATGTATGGCGAAGGCGAAGTTTGAGCG
>DKBD01000035.1 GCA_002451055.1 Nitrospira sp. UBA6909
GAGGAGACTCACGTAGTAGGCCGTCCCAGACACCGGGTCTCGGTTCAGCATGACTTCTGCGGCGGTCATACCCCGGAGTCCGATGCCGACGGCCAGCTCTCCCGCCAACATTAAGCCC
The DNA here is from genome assembly GCA_002451055.1 of Nitrospira sp. UBA6909. Classification (GTDB taxonomy): domain Bacteria; phylum Nitrospirota; class Nitrospiria; order Nitrospirales; family Nitrospiraceae; genus Nitrospira_D. The sequence continues at coordinate 119 of DKBD01000035.1, forward strand.
AGCCCAATGCCACCGATGGCCAATCTCGCCAGGCTATTGGGAGGCTCAGGGAAACGCCGGGTGATCCTCCGTGCCGCGAGCACCGTCGCGAGCAGCATCAGCGGCATCTCCNNACAGAAAGTAGATGATGCCGGGCTCCAGCACTTGCATGATGCTTCAGCCTAGCGACGTGAGCCTTCATGTGTAAAGGCGCCCTCGTGTCTGTATGTCAAGCTTTCTACAGTTTGGACTTGAAGTGTTAGAGCCATAACGTCGTCGAGATGACGACGTTGGTATCCAGAACGGCGCGGATCACCCTCGGCGGCCTCACGCCCAGGCAATGGCGCGATCCTCGTCTTTCGGCTCCATGCCAAGATCTTAGATTTTCCGCCTGATGGATGCCAGTCGAGATCCCGGCTCTGTCATGGTAACGGGTCTGAGGATTAGCACCCCGTCCTTGGTTGTGACGTCGAAATAATCCGTCTCTGGAATCTCCTGCAGCATTTGCTTCGGCAATGTCACCTGATTCTTTGAAGTCGTTTTTGCCAGCATGATCACCCCGTCAATGGAGTAAGGACATCGTACTCCACGGTATCTCGGCAAAGCGTGGGCTACACTTGATTCGCTACTTGTATTCATGGCGGCGCGATTGTGTGCGTGTCCACTCGTAATGGGGTATAGTGCTCGCCATGAGTTCGAGGCAAAGCCGGTTTTCGGATCTTCCCAAAGCGGCGGTTGAGGCTCTACGGCATGGCAATTTGATCGAGGCGATCAGGATTGTGAGTCGGGAGCGTGATATCGGCCTGAAAGAAGCGAAGGCGCATGTCGAGGAGTATATTGCCTCTCATCCGGCCCTCAAGAAAAAGATGGACAAGGTGCTCGCCGAGGCACAACAGAAATTTATCCGTTGGATGATCGGCTTGTTGGTGGTGATCGCAGCCGGAGTCACGTACTTGGTCATACAAAAACTCGGCATGTAGAAAAGGATCAGGTTCCTATTCCGACACCCAACTCGGTCCTCCTCGATCGGCTTTGCCCACATAGTTCTCGCCTGAATCTTGACCAACTCCTGGTTCCCGCGTAGGGTGCTGAAGCAAATCGTCCGGTTGAAAATCCTCTACCCTGCATGGAGATGTCGATGAAAACGTATGGGAAGATATGTGTGCCTGTCGGCCTGAGTTTGGTTTTGTGCAGTGTCTTGGGGGCAGGGACGGTGTTCGCCTCGATACAGGTGCTGCCGGATGCGGTGGTGACGGTCGAGGGGAGCGCGATTAAAGGAGGCAAGCTCGCGATGGCTCATCCGGCGGTGAGGGAGGTGCTCTCGGCGTTTGAGCGGGCAGAGGCGGCCGTACAGAAAGAAGATCTTCAGTCGCTCATGAAGTTTTATTCCCCTTCGTACAATTATCATGGGTTGAAACAGACCGATGTGTGGCGGGTGTGGGAAGAGGTGTTCACACACTACAAGGGGGTGAACTCAACGCACCTGTTGTCGACCATCACCATCGTACGGACGGGGTCTCAGGTTCGCGCGGAAGTGACCTGCACCGGCGGACTCTACGGGGTCGAGGAGCGCACAGGCAAACCAATCACGCTGGATAGCTGGTTTCAAGAAGTGCACTACCTGGTGAAGGAGGACGGCATTTGGAGATTCGTAGGCAACGCCGGGGAGGCTCCGGCAGTCGCCCCGTTTTCGTCCGCGCCGCATCACCCGCTCTTTTGACCATCCTGCAGACGGTCCGATCCGGGCGGTCTGTTCTTGGGCCGGGCTGTCGATGGAATGGCTGGTTTGGCTCAACTATTGAGCGGATTTCGTGACTCAATGAGGGAGCGTGCGTGGATCGATCATCTGTCCCGTGACTGATCCTTCTACGCTGGCCACGTAGGCTTGAGCGACAGTCGCGGCCGGCAGGCCAATCGATGGGTCCATCTTCCGTGCCAGCAAGGTCTCCGTCACCCAAGGCGGGCTCACCACATTGATGCGCATCCCACGGGGGAGTTCCAATGCCGCAGCGCGGATAAACCCTTCCAAGCCCGCATTGACCAGGCTGATGGCAGCGCTGCCTTTCATCGGTTCCCGGCTCAGCACGCCGCTGGTCAGGGTGAACGAGGCGCCGTCATTGGCGAAGGGTAAGCCCAGGCGCAGGAGATTCACCTGCCCCATAAGCTTGTTCGACAGGCTGAGCTGGAAGTCGGCATCTGTCAGCTTGTCCAAGGCGGCAAAGGCTGCTCGACCCGCTGCACTGATGAGTGCATCAAATCGTCCGACGGTCTGAAAGAAGGCGGCAATGGAGTCCGGCGACGCCAGGTCCAGCTGGTACACCCCTTTGTTGAGGCCGAGGGCAATTACCTCGTGACGAGATGATAAAGCTGCGACGACAGCCGACCCGATAGTGCCGGTTCCTCCCACGACGAGAATGCGCATCGATGCCTCCCGGTTCTGATCTTTCGGTTGTAATTCTCTGGATTCTGGTGAGAGTAGCCAAGAAGATTCTGCCGATGCAAGAGGGGACGGGGGTATCTGCTTTTCCTCAGATCCTTCCTGGGCATCCGAGATGCGTATGCAAGGAACTGCTGGGGTGTAAGCAAAGAACCCCCCACGGCCGAGCCGGTGAGGGCTGACACCGGCTCAGCCTGACTCAGGGTGGCTTATCGTGCCTTCTTGCGGCGGGAACACCCGATACGTGCCGGGACAACTACCGCCTTAGGCGTGAAGGCCTTCATGGTCCAGGAGGATAACAGGAAGACCGTCAACAGGGAGCCCATTACAAGCGACACG
>DKBD01000007.1 GCA_002451055.1 Nitrospira sp. UBA6909
CACTATTTGGTGGTCGGCTCAGTAGCAGCTTCTCGAAGCAGTGGTCGGATAGTCTTATTGTCCAGGCCCACGAGTATTCCTTCGGTGAGAAAGCTGGTCTCGATCAGAGCAATCGCATCCTGCGGTGATAATCGATGGGGCGGCGGGAGTCTGGTGAGCACGGCGTACGCTTCTATCAGGGTTGGCGCGGCGATGACCAGAGGTTCCCGCACCGCAAGCCGGCGCTCCATCTCCCTAACGGCCCGTTCATGGTACTCATGCCAGCTGCACACCGTGGCAACCATGACGCTGGTGTCGGGGAGAAAACTACCCATATGGTGCTAGGTGGCTGGTCTGTTTCGGCGAAGCTGTCGGCGCGTCCGCTCAACCGTCTCGCTCGTGAGTTCCTCGATCGGGTGATCTGGTATCGCGACAAAGAACCGACCGCGTTTCTTAAGTTTGACGGGAAGCGGTGCCGGCTCGATTTCAATCAGTCCCTGCCGCCATCGAATCTCCAGCTCGGTACCCGGCCGTAACCCTGCTTCACGCTGTAGTTCCTTGGGAATCACCAAACGACCGGCAGAATCTATGGCTGATTTCATGGCATGAACGATACCATTACGTTCCCCATTCTACAAACATGAGCTTGGGGGCTGGATAAACCCTTATCCCGAATTCCCGGGACATGATGAGGCTGGGAGCCTATGGCACGAACGGGATAAAGAGCCGATAGCGAAAAGCCTATGGCTTAGGATGAAGAGACCTTGAGCTGGTTACTCTTTCCCGTGCCAGACGCTCACACTATTTATTGACCAGCACATTCTCCGTCCGCCGGACGATTTCGATTGGCTGGAAGGCAGGGTCTTGCGAACCCTTGGATGACTCGGCTTCGACCCGTTCGAGGAATGAAGCTGGACCGGTGATGGAACCGTAGTTGAGGACGGCTTCGACATCGAAGGTTTTAGTGTCCTTCGGTGTCGGAAAGGAGAAGGTTTCGACTCGCGTTTCTTCAGGCTTCAGCACGGTATCATCCACTACTTTCACCGCTTCAAAATCAAAGACCGTTTTCTGGCCTTTGGCGTCAGCATAGGTGCGGCCATAAATCCGGCTGTCAGCAAAGACCGTCTTGAGATTCTTGCCTTTCACTTCGAGGTTCAAGACGACCGTGGCCCAGGCCGGATGGGTGGCGGGCAGATTGTGCGGCACTAGGCTTTGGACCTTTACGGTGACGGTGGTCTTGTCTCCCTCGACCTTCGTCTGCACATCCAACTTTGCCGCTTCCTGGCGTAGCGTGCCGATGCGACCAGGAAACGTGTGGTTGGCGACCTTGCGCTTCTTCTCTCCGTTGGCCGACTCCCCGACCTGTTCGGGCATGTGGCACTGTTGGCATTCTTTGCCGGACTTCACGGCCTGGCTCCGGTCCCAGTTGCCCAGCAAATCGTTGGCCTTGCCAAGATTCGCCGCGGACGGTACCGATTGGTGACAGTTCAGGCAGAGATCGGACTTGTGAAAGAGATCCGACTCCATCGATTGGTGAGCCAGGTTTTGGACGGCATCCTTGTAGGGGCCATAGAGGATCTTGGTGCCGATCTCATATTTCGGTTCCGGCGGGTGTTTCGCCCGATCCACCTGTTTGATCAAATGACATTGCGAACAGGCGACACCGTCCAGCGATGGATCGCCGGACCTAGCTTGCTCGACAAACAGTTGCACATGCTCTGGGAACTCACGTACTTGAGGCGCATGGCATCGGAAACAGACCGCTTGGTCTTTACCGCCCGGTGATTTGAGAAAGGCATCGAGCGACGCGCGGAAAGCCGCAGAATGGATGGACTTGGACAACGGCGATGTTTCCCATTCCTCGAACACTCGCTCGTGGCAGCGCTTGCACTTGTTGGAGTGGGGAAAGGCCTTTTCAATCAGCGCTTGCGTCTTGGTGTCCTGGGCAAAGGCGTCGGGCATCCAACCGGCAAAGAGACAAGCCCAGCCCGTAAATGCTGCCAGGAATCCCATCACCGTGCAGTTGGATCGCAATCGAAGTTCCACTCTTGGCCTTACAAGGATTTCGCGCGGTACGTCAGCATGCGCGGTCTCGTGTATTCGTGAATGATCTGCTTCGCCTCATCCCGCTCCTTGTCGCTCCCCAACGTGGCCAGATACTTGTCCGCCAACGTCGAATCGGGGACCGGAATGAGCGCATACGTGAGCACCGCTTCCATCGTTGCAGCCGTCGTTCCGTCCGGCAGCGCCAAGGCAAACGGAACCTTCCTCGTGTTCCCTCCTTTGATAAAGGGATCTGGGATCGGCCCACGGAGAACCTTATCGTACGGCAATCCAAACTGCTTTGTCTCTTCCGCAAGCAGCCGCCCCTGCGCGTCTTTCGCCGTCAGGGTCAGGAAGAACTGCTTCAGCACCGGGTCGCCGTCAGGGAAACTGTGCGGCAGGCTCCCGATCTTCACCAGCACGACTCCCTCAAGAGTGCCGGCCGTTTTTTTGACGTCGATATCGAGGCGCGGCGTCCATTCGGCTTGGAGATTGCGATTTCTCAGCAACGTGCCGGCTCCAACAACTCCACGAAACCAATGGCGTCCGATGGACCTTGTCATGACTCCCCGCCTCGATGTCGAACTGCCGGTCGAGGGCTCCATGTGGCAATCCTGACAAACCGTGCCCGCCAGAATTTCTCCCGGCAGATCCTTCCGTGTCACATCCTTCACCTTGTCAAAATGGCAGGAGGCGCAAAACGCGGCTTCGCGATACAACGTGGACTGCACAGCCTGATGCACGAGATTTTCTTCAGGATCGGCGAACGGGCCATAGAACGTCGCCTCCGGTTTCAGCTGAAAGGTCGGCGGTGAACTGGCCCTCTGCTCCACGGCATGAATCACGTGACAGGAGGCACAGCCGATCCCTTCGATCTGAGGTTTGCCGGCCAAGATCTGTTCCATGATCTTCTCGACATGCTGCGGAAATACGGTCGTGGAGGGGGCATGGCACGAGAGACACCGGCCTTGCTCTTCCACGGTCGGGTTTGTCTGCCTCCAGAGACCTAAGACCGTCCGAAAGACCGGCGACTCCAGCGAAGTGCCGTGCAACAGGGCCGCATCGACTCGTCCGAACGTTTTCAAATCGGGGGTTTGTTCCCTGGCCCCTTTCCATTCCTCATAGTGCCGCTCATGACATTGTTTGCAGTCTTCAGATCGGATGAAGACTTTTTCAATTTCGGCCACCCAATCGGGCGCCGCCTGATCGTCAGGCTTCTGCGCCATCACCTCATCATCAAACAGGCCCTGAATGCCGGTGAGCAAGAGAAGAGCGACCACATATTGTGCGAGTCTCAACACGCTCCGTACTCCTTCTCCCTTACTCATCACTCTTCACTTCTAGCTCTCCACTCCTCACTCTTCACCCCTTACCCCTCACGCCTCACCAGCTTTTACTAGTCCCTCTTGCACCCGACGAAATGAAAGTTAACGCCCCAGGAGACCAATTCGCCCGGTTCGGCCGGCTCATAGGTACCGACGGTGAAATTGCATCCGCTCATGGCCTTCTTAAGGGCCAGCCCGAATTCCGTCATGTTCCGGATTTCCTGCTTGTCGATTTCCTTAATCACCGAACGGACCTTGATGCCCGCAGTATCCGCCCGTGAATTGCCGATCACTTCAAAGACCGCCACGCCCTGAGGCCGTTGGAGTTTCAGTTCCTGTTGAATTTCTTCGTCCACGGCACCGACGACGATCCCGAATTCCTCCCCCAGCCGAGCCGCTTCCTCCTCCGTCATAGCATTAGGCTGTGGCGAAGCCTGCGCACAGACGGTCTCAGCGGCCAGCAGGCCACTCAACAGAAACAACGTCCATCCGAAAGCCGTCTTCTTCATTCGTCATTCATCTGAATACCGGATCGATATCCAACTGAAACCAGGGAGCCACGGCCTTCTGGCCGTTGCGCTCTTTATTTTCCCCGTTCCAAACGGCGAAGGACACGGTCTGTACACGACCCGGGATGAGCTTCGCCTCATTCTCTTGCTCTTCACTCGCGAGAGGTCGGCGCATGACCACGTGCCACACGCCGTCCTTCCACAACGCTTTGCCCTGCACACGCCCCTGTTTGTCCTTCGTCGTCAAGGTACTGAATCCGCCGCCGATCAAGTCTTCCACCGACGAGATCCGGCGCGGGATGACCTCGAACGTTCGCACCCCGCCTTCTTTCTTCTCTGCCGCCCGCGCGGCCCGCCGATCGATGTCGCTTTGCCAATCCGCCTTCCAATGCCAGATATTGATGTAGTGGTCCAATTGCCCCATGCAGAAAAAGGCGGGCGCTTCGCCGAGTGGGAGGCCGATCGCCACCCCGTCCCGGAACGTCCCCGGCGTCAGCCGGTCGTTCTTGGTATTGTCCTGCCACTCGAGAAGAAACGCGATCTCGGTCCCGTTATGAAGAGAACGCACCGCCAAAGCCCGCGCGGTCGGTTCAGGCCAAACCGGGCGCGTAATGACCTGGCCGCTCAACGGAATCGTCATGGGCGAAATGTTGCTCCATGCGGGGTCATTCGGCGCTTGAGGAAGATCGCCTTCGACTAGATGGGACCGGATGGTCATTCCTTCGGAACTGACGAGAGGAATTCCCAATCCGCCAAGGACACTGGCTGCCAGAACAAGACAGGACAGACATACGAACAGGAAGGAACGGGACCGAAAGAAGTTTATCATTCGCACCACGCAGGGCTTGGAAGAACCGGAGAACACATGATGCAGCCATGCTTGGCCGAGCCTGCAATCAGACTCGGGAGTCACGCAGGCTGGTGGAGATTGAGTCGGCGTATCTTATTTTCTCCCCGTTCGCAGATATAGAGGCGGCCTTGTGAGTCCAGCGCCAGGCCAACCGGGGCGTTCACCACCGCCTCGACCCCCAGAAGACCATCCCCGTGCTTGAGCAAACCGGCCGACTCCTTCGCTACGAAGCGCGCCGCACCGCAACCGCCCATATTATGGTCATCATAGCCACTGTCGCCATTGCCCGCCACCGTCGTGATGATGCCGGTGACAGCCTCCACTTTCCGCACTCGGTGATTCATCGTATCGGAGATGTAGAGATTGTTCTCGCGGTCGAACACCACAGCTTCCGGCGCATGCAACATGGCTTTGACAGCCGGTTTTCCGTCTCCATCATAGCCGTACCGGCAGACGCCCGCGACGGTGGAGATCAGCCCAGTCTGCCGGTTGATCTTTCGCACTCGGTTGCTGCCTTTATCGACGAAATGCACATGCCCCTGCTGATCCACGGCCAAACCGACGATGTCATAGAGACGCGCCTCCATGGCGGGCCGCCCATCGTCAAGGTAGAGTGACATATCCAACCCATCAGAGCAAACCGGCATGAGCCATCCCTGCTCGTCACTGAAATCGATGCCGATGGCATCACCGGACAGCACCACAAGATTCCTGGCAACCAGCGGTTGCTCACGGGCCTCATCCTCTTCCGTCCACGTTCCGGCAATGGTCGTGACCATCCCGGTCTTGGGGTCATATCGCCTCACCTTGTGAGCTTGAGTATCAGCGATATACAGCGCGTCGTCCTGATCAAACGCAATTGCGGCAGGCCATGTCAGATTCACCTCCAACGCCGGGCCGTCTCCGTTGAAGCCATGCTGCCCTGTGCCAACGACGGTCGTGATGATACCGGTATCGCGATCGACTTTGCGGATTCGGTTGCTGCCCGAATCGCAAATGTACAAGTTGTTCTGGGAATCAAACGCCACGTCCAGCGGCAAATACAGACCGGCCTCCCCGCAGGGGCCGTCGTCTCCGCAATAGCAGGTTTCGCCGATCCCGGAGAAATTGTGGAGGGTGCCTGTTTGAAAATTGATTCGGCGGACGCGATCAGAGCCGGACTCCGCGAAGTAGAGCCACTGTTCGTCGTTGTCCAGCGTGGCATGATGAGGAAGTGGAATCCCGGCCTTCACCGCCAGTTTCCCGTCGCCGGTGCTGCGAGCCTTCCCGTTTCCGGCAAATGTTTCGATGAAACCGCCCGTCGTCCGCACTACTGTATCCATTGACGTTGCCTCCGCCTCCACGGTTGAGATCCCTGAATAACCGGCTTAGGCGCGCGGAGTCGGTTGCGCTGCAGCCGGCGCCTGATTGATCACCGCAGTCTGTGTCGGCGCTCCGGCTGCGGCTTGGGGAGGCGCAGACACAGACTGTTGCGCCCCAGCTTGCGCTTCGGCTTCGATCGCCTCCGCCTCGTGCACGGACTTCTTGAATCCTTTAATCGCCTTACCCAACCCTTCTCCCAATTGCGGCAACTTCCCCGCGCCGAAAATAATCAGCACGATCACCAGAATCAGGATCAGCTCCGTAAATCCAAGACTCCCAAACATGGCACGCTCCTTCGTAAAGGGTGGATCACGCTCCGGAACCGTCTTTGGCTTTTTTCGCGAACCGCTCTCGCAAACGCTTACGGGCGTCTTCGGCCTTCTCGAACATCTTGCACTTATCGTAGACGCTGATGAGATTGTAGTAGGCCAACGGCTCATCCGGGTTGTGCTCGACGGCGTTTTCCATCACGGTGACCGCCAAATCGGATTTCTTGTGGTTGAGGGCGACTTCCATCAACTTGAAACTGGACTCCAAGTGTTTCGGATCCAACTCCAGCGTTCGGAGATAGCACTGGATCCCCATATCGATGGTGTTGTAATCCGAGACTTGCGGGTTATCCAATTCGATGTACACCCCGGCCAAGTTGTACCATGCAATCGGATCCTCCGGGGTGATTTCGATGAGGCGTTCATAGTACCCCTTCGCCTCCATATATTTTTTCTTGTCCGCGTAAAGCCGCCCCAAATTGAACAGCGCCAGCACATCATGGGGGAACACCTCCAAGGCGCGTTGAAACTCGGTCTCGGCCTCGTCCGTCATGTTCTTCGTCGCATAGATGGTTCCGAGGTTCGAGTAATACATGGCCAACGAGCGGTTCATCTCCACACGCAGGCTTTCGGCCATCTCGATCGACTTCTTCACTTCCACCAGAGCATCATCGAGCCGCCCCTGGCTGAAATACAATTCTCCCAGACGGCAACGCGCTTGAAAGTCGTCCGGTTCCTCTGCAAGCAGCTTTTCGATTCCGGCTATTTCTTCTTCCGGCGGCAGCGGCTGATCGTTCGGATCGACCGCCGCGGCACCCGGTTGTGTGGGTTCTGACATTGGAGTCGGTGTGTTCATACGAAGTTGGTCCCTCTCGCTCGGTCCGTTATGCCCCTTTTGTGATCAACTGCTCCGGCGATCCCAGCAATGTCCCGTCCGCCGCCGGCTGCAGCTCTGCGGCGCTCGCCTTGGCCCGGTCGAGCCCCAGCAACATCATGCCGAGGATGACCATCAGCGTCAGGTTGGAAAACATCAATGCGTAGCCGGCGATGAACATGAGGCCGATACCGTAGCCTGCCAGACGCCCCATCCTCAACAGCTTGATGACAGTATACGACCAACAGAGCAAGCCGACGATGTACAGCGCAAAGGGAAGGTAGAACGTATAGCCCATTCCAAACTGGAAAATCCAACCGATCCCTTGCGAGGCTTGCCTGACCGCCGACGCGAGCGCCGGATCGTACAACTCCAGCCAATAATCGGTAAAGATCAGCGTCGTAAAGATCGTGCCGGCCGTCGTCCAAAACAGGATCGCCCGGTTCCGCTGGCGGCGGTTTTTCGTCCGCAGAGAGAGCCCCTGTCCATAGGCGACAAAGACGAGCATGCTGGCCAACACCATCAATGCCTCGCCGGCCCGATGAAATTCGTACACCAGAGGCGGCGCAGCCAGCGTTCCGGACAAGCTGTAGACTGTGGATACAATCTGATAATACAGCCACCCGGCAATCCCGAAGTAATAGGTCGCAACCAGCAGGCGCTGCGCCCGATCCCGATGCGTGACGAGATATTCCGTCGCGAGCAACGTGAGCGTCGCGAGCGCCACGCCATTGTAAGCAACGGCCCCCACCATTCCCGGCTCCACGAACAGGAACGCGACGGTCAGCAACAGCAGCAGCAAGGTGGAGGCCATTGCTGATCTGATCAACCGGCCGGCCTCTGATCCGAAACCCCGATTCACCATCGTGATGATGAGGCTGAGAAACAGCAGAACCGCCACGATGTTCAGTAACCACGTCCCCACCGCCGTCAGCGTGGTGAATGTGGGCGTGATCCACGGGTGCGTCGCCGCCATCTTACTCAGATGCATTCCGAGACGGGACAGCAACCGATACAGAACCAGCTCAAAAAAGGATGCCAGCAGAACGAGCTTGACCGTGTATTCGAACAGAGGCCCGAAGTCCCCGATCCTTCCGGTCAGCCGGTCGCCCATCGTCGCGGCCTTGATCACGAACAACCCCTCCGTCAGCTGGCATTATATCCATCGAAAAAAAACCTGGTCAACGCCGGGACCAGGGGACTGACACCCTCCCTCACGTCCGCGCGTGGTGTCTGTCCACGTCCAAACCATCACCGCTATGAGCCGATCGGTTGAGGCGTCTCTATCCCCGCCTCTTTGGCTTTCCCGATATAGAGCAGACCATCGGCCATTGAGTAGTTGAACGGCAGCTCGCACACCACTTCGCTAATCCGCTCATAGACGTATTGATAGACTCTTTCTGCTTGATCAGGCGTCATGCCGCCCTGGACTTCATAGAAAAACCCGAGACTGAGATCCTCCGACGACGGGCGCATGATGCGCCGGATGCCGTACTCGGCCGGATCGCTCATGATCGGAGCCTCTTTCTCAAGGTCAAACAAACAGGGCTGGCAGGAGAAGCCGAATGACTCATGGAGTGCTCTGTTCTCCACGATGAAGTTCATCGTGTCGAGAGCTTCCGCCTCCGTTTCCGTGGGGAATCCCACGATGACGTAACAATGCACCGCAATCCCGAGATCCACGCAATCGCCGGCGATGCGCCGGACCCATTCCTGCTTGATGCCTTTCTTCATCAGATCCATGACACGCTGGTTGAAGGATTCCAGTCCGAACACAATCTTCAAGCAGCCGGCGTCCCGCATTGAAGCGAGCAGGTCGCGGGTGAGGTTTTTCTCGAACCGCATTTCGCAGGTCCATTTCACGTCGAGCCGCTTCTCGATCATCTGTTGGCAAAGCCGTTTCGTCGGCGCCAAGGCGAAGCATTCGTCGGTAAAGAAAAAATGCCGGGCGCCGTACCGCTGTTTCAGCCACTCCAGTTCTTGGATCGTCCGTCCCGGGTCCTTCTGCCGGAAATTTTGATGATCGAGCGTCAGCGCGCAGAACGCGCAATCTTTGTAATAGCAACCGCGGGAGAACTGAATCGGCAGCACCGGCTCGGGCGATAGGTACAGATCGAGCGGGAATCCGTCGTAGTTCGGCGCGGGCAACTGGTTCACGTTCTCAGAATAGAACGGCTGATTGACCGTGATCTTTCCGTTCTTCCGATAAATGAGATTGGGGACCTTGCTGTAGTCTTTCTGCCCGGCCAACTGGTTCACCAACTCCAGCAGCGCCGTTTCGCCCTCAAACACGACGATGTCGTCAGCCAGATCGAAGAGGCTCGGACAGCGCCGGATGTTATCGACCAGCCGCGTGAAGATGCTTCCACCGATCGTCACGTGGAGATCCGGCGCAGCCTCTTTGATCAGCTTGCAGAGTGTCAGACCGGGGATGATCTGCGACGTAGCGGTAATCGAGACTCCGATCAAGTCCGGACATTCGTTCACAATCGAGGGAATGAACATCTCGCGCAGGAGATTGCGGTATGGATTCCGGGCCTCGTCCGCCACGACCTTCATCAGATCCTTTGAGGAATAGATCGAGTAATCGCCGAACTGATTGTCCACGACGGTCAACCTAGTCGGAAAGTAGACCGACGAGACCAGCTCCAGCCACTTGTCGATCATGAAGAGGCTCGCGCGATACGCGTCGAGATCGTAAAAATCCTCCCCGCGCAGGGTCTCTTTCGCTAGCTCGATCCGGTCGGAGAGATAGGCAAACCGATCGAGCGAATCGGCCACTTTCGCATAATGTTCCCGGCTCCCGTGCCCTGTCTCGCCCGATGAGGCCCGCTCGAGTTCGCGCTGTTTTTCGATCAACTGCTGATAGACCTGGATTCCATACTCCTTGGTGAGTATGCGGTCCAACAATTCAATCCCAAGGTCTCGTTGCGAGACATTGGAAACCCCGCCTTGACGGAGAAATCCCGTCAGGGAAGGGAGACTTAAATACGGCTGGGACGGATGCCACGTCGGAGGGAACAGCAGTGAGACTTTCATACGGCAAGCAGCTCCAATTACATTGAAATATCAGCAAGTTTCGAGTTGCGCCTCTTGGGTTTATACCTTCCGACTCGATTGAATTGCAACCCTACGGCCCGCATCTTCGCCGATAGAGTTTGGCTTTTTGGCCATAGGAGTCTTCTGCATGAAAAAAGAGGCCCCGGATCTCTCGTCATTATTCATGACGCCGATCCGGAGCCTCTCTTCGCTTTGTACGATGCCATCGCTCCCCACGAATGAGCGCAGCATCTTCCCCTGCCCGGTACTTGCCGCTACAGCTTCAGCGTAAACCAGGT
>DKBD01000045.1 GCA_002451055.1 Nitrospira sp. UBA6909
GCCGCCGTCGGTCGAGGTGAAGACCTGCGGCACCTCCGCTGCCCCCGCGCCATCGTCGTCATAAGAAATCATGGCATATACCTGAGCATTGACGGTGTCACCCTCATGCGCGGTGAGCATGACGGCTGTGGAAGCACCGAGCGAGGCAGTCGAGAGGGCGGCATTGTTCACGCTGCTCCATGTTGCCCCGCCGTCGGCGCTCCGATAGACGCCGTTACCGACGACACCTGCATAGTAAACATCATCGTTGTTGGGGTCGACCACGATGTCCGTCACGGAGCCGCCAGGGAGTCCAGCTCCGCTGCTTGAAATCTGCGTGTACGTCTCACCGGCATCGGTACTCCGATAGAGGCCGTTGCCCACCGTTCCCACCAGCACGACCTGTGTGACAGCCGGGTTGTCATTCACATCGTAGGTGGTGGGCAAGATGGCACGGACTTGGGGCTCCGACCCGCCAGGATTGAGGAGGGAGACAGACCAGGTGGCGCCGTCATCGGTGGTTTTCATGATACCGATCGGCAGACCACCGGCGTTGCTCAGGCTGCTTGCCGAGCCGGTCCCGGCAAAGACAGTGTTGCCCGTGGGATCGAGGGGATCAAAGGCGATGCCGTTGATAGCCAGCGACGAGAACTGATCGGTCAACGGGGTCCAGGATGGCTGTTCGAACGCATCGTCTACGCCAAGAACACCATTGTCATCAAGCCCATTGAACGGCCGGTCACCGTCGTGCGTGCGCCAGATGCCGCCATTGACCGTTGCCGCGAACATGTGCGACGGATCGTTCGGGTCGATAGCCAAGTCTTCGACAGCGCCCGAGGCGGGATTAAGAGGTGCTGCCACGCTGCTCGCTTGCGTAATTGGCTGCGCGCCTTGCTCGATCCAGTCCACGACGCCGACGACGTCCACGGACAGAAGCACACGCGCTTCCAGCCCCTCGAAGTACATCCGGCTGGCTGGCTTCGAGTGCCGGGGCGCGCGTGTTTTCTTTCGCCGTCTGACGGGCGGATTTGCCTTACCATTGCGCCCGGACATTTGCGCGAAGAGGTTGCTCAACATTGCGGTCAGCATGGCGGGCCTCCCTGTGTGAAATTTGAACCCCACAGCCCACGACGTTCTCTGTTACGCTATACACAGGCATCATCAAGACGACAGTGTACTCGTGTGCTGCGGATTCGTGATTTTTCGACTGGGTCGTGTCTAGAACAGCGAGATCAGTCTATCTGTTATAGAGATCTCGCACGGATACAGAAAAGAACGAATATGGCAGGAGGGGGATCCGTCGTCTCCCGTCTCCAATTTTTGATTTTGAGGAGCCTCAGCATGTTTCACCACATCACGGTACACAGCGAGGTCATTCGTGCTGGATTCGAGCAGGAGTCTAGGAGAGTCGACGAACATTGTCCATACGCCGAACGGCGTAAGTAGTTGCCCCGGATCTTGATCTCAAGAGGCTCCAAACTGAACTGTTGGAAAGCAAGTGAGGGTTAGAGGGCCCCACCTCATCAAGAGATACCGTCCGGCACCGGTGGTGAATATCAGTCGGTGAGCGCCACGTACTTGCCGAGGTAAGTCGGGCTTTCTGCCTGTGCCACCATGAAGTGCGCCACATCGGAACGGGAAATCGCCCCCACCTTCATGCCTTCCACAAGCTCGTCCAATACCCGATAGCGACCGGTCATTGTCCCGCTGGTTAACCGGCCTGGGCGGACGATCTCCCAGCGTGGATACCTCCCGGCAATTACGCGTTCCTGTTCACTCTTATCAGCATAGACCGCCTTGAGAAGCAGTGAGAAGAAGATTCTCATAGGGAGCGAGTTGTAGCCCCAACTCTCGCCTGTGCCGAAACCGGTGAGCACGATGAGCGTTGGGGAGGCATTCGTTTCTTGAAGGACTTGCAGCAGAATGCGTGCGGAACCAGAGAACAAGGTGGTGGCAAAGGGGCTTTTCACGCCGAGCGTGACGAGGATGGCATCGGCCCCTTCCACTGCGGCTTTGACGGCAGGTGGATTGGTCGCACTGCCCTGCACTCGTCTCAATTTGGGATGATCCGGCAGTGGAACGGCCCGGCGCGACAAGGTCGCAACCTCATGCCCACGCTCCAGCGCAAGGCGCGTAATCTCAAGTCCGATCCCAGCAGAAGCTCCAACCACAGTGATTTTCATATTTTCCGTTCTAGTTACAGGTGCTTTACTAATGCGTCAATGAACTCATCGTAAGCTATAGACCATCGACTTGCGACCCATTTTCAGCCGATTGTGTGGCTTCAGCAAGACCTTGCTGGGACCAAAGGTTCTTGGGGAAGCGCTTCAAATCGTCACGAAACACCTGCTCGGCCTCGTCTGGGTGCCCCGCCTTGATCAACAACAGGCCGAGTTCCTGCCTGACCGGTACCGTCCACTCGGGCGGCTCACCATACACGAGCGCATCTTCGCGCCGCGCGGCCTCCCGCAGATGTTCGATCGCACCGGGCAGATCGCCCTTCGCCGCGGCGGTGTGGCCAGCAAGCACCTCAGTGGCAATTCCCAGCACAGCGCCTGCGCTGTTGAATTCAAGTCGCAGTGACATCACCTGGGGCGTCTGAGCGATGGCGTGCAATTGCACCAACGTGGCATCGGCCGCCTTGAGGTGGCCACGTGCCGCCAACGCTCGACCGTGCGCGTACAGCCATATCGCACGGGCAAACGGCAGCTTCTCGTCGGGAGCCTCCGCGCTCAGCAGTTCATCCCATCGGCCGAATCGAACGCGCATCTGCAGAGGACGCGTCAGGTGATGCTGGAGAAAGGCCATCTCGGGCACATGCAAGAGGTCCTCCGGCACCATGGCCGCCATCTTGTCTGTGGTGGTGATGGCCTGTTGTTCACGGCCGATCATGCTCGCGGCAAATGCGAGGAAGTCGTAATTGTGAGGGTAGTATCCAAGCACATAGATACCGGCCGCAGGACCTTGATCACGAATATAGGTCTCATCGGCGTGTACGGCATGCTCGTTGGCCTTGATGGCATCCTCGTACCGGCCGACCCGGATGTAGATATGGCCTGGCATGTGAACCAAGTGGCCCGCACCAGGCATCAAACCAGCAAGGCGCTCGGCAGCGTCGATTGCCCGTTCTGGTTCGACCGCCTCGACTGCATGTATGTAAAAGTGGTTGGCACCAGGATGACCAGGCTCAACGGCCAAAACCTGCTCAAGCTGTGACAAGACCTTGATCGTATTCGGCTTCGGTTTGCCGTCGGCGGTCCAGTAGTCCCACGGGCTCAAATCCATCAGCGACTCTGCATACAGCGTCTTGGCTTCCTGGTCATCGGCGAAACGATCTGCTACATCGGCCATCGCGCGCGAATAGGCCGCATCCAATTCAGCACGATCGTCCGGCGGCTCAGCTGCGTATCTCGTCGCGAGAGCTCGGATGAGAGCTTGTTCACGCGCACTCACGGTTTTCATATGACGACCGGCCTGCTGAATGGCGGCATAGGCGAGGCGGCCGCTCTGGGCATCCATCGGCGCATTGATGTTGGGGCCATAGGCGAGCGCGATGCCCCAGTAGCACATGGCGCACTTCGGATCGAGCCGCGCGCCTTCTTGAAAGGATCGAATGGCTTCCTGGTGGTTGAACGCGTAGTACAGCCGNNCACCTAGGTCTTGATAGAGGGGCGCCTGAGCCTCGTCAGTTGCCTGAATCTGTGAGCCGGGGTCCCCATAAGTAACCTGCACCCCGGTTATCCCAGATAGGAAGACAGCAAGAAGAACGGCCAGGCAAGTACCATCATCGCATTTCATCACAGCACCTCATAGCTACACCGCGTTGCCTTGGAGGACGCGATGCAATTGATGCTACGCCAGATCCATTGTCATTTCAATGAACGACGGCCTGCCGACTATTGAGCACGGATTCTTATGCAGATCGGCGTGTCGAGCGGTCTGTAAATATCGGCAGCCTGTACTGTCCCCAGGCATTTCCAACGATCCGTCATCTCCCCTGTCCCGCCCGCGCAATGAGTTCTTTTAATCCATTCAAATCCAACGCCCC
>DKBD01000009.1 GCA_002451055.1 Nitrospira sp. UBA6909
GAAGGTGTCGGGAAGGCCCTGAAGGGTTTCAAGAAGGAAGTCAGTGACGTTCCCCAGCCGCCTGCCGATCACGCTCAACCGGATTCTCCACAGCCACAACGGGATCAGGATCCACTGTCAGCGGCCTCGACCATTCAGTCCCCAAACGAGAATGCGGCATCCGCAATGGTCACACCCAACAGGGCCTCTGGCCCTGGTCCGGAAATGACACCCGGCACTACGGCTTCTTCGCTCTACAATGCGGGGCCGCCTCCCCCTCAACCGACACGTACCGTGCCCCGTCCAGAATCACAGGGAGTTGCTGGGCCGGCCCAGCATGTGGTCTCGATGGAGGAGCGCGCTGCCGCCCCGGCACCGAAACCTCGTGGACAGTATCCGTCCCTGCCAGCCGGATCACAAGCGAAACCGGCTGCAAAGCGCCCTTCGGCCATCGTGAATAAGGAAGCTCTGGCCCGTGTGCAGGCCCAACAAGCCGCCCTGAAGGCCAAGGCTGCGCCAGCTCCGGCGGATATTTCTCCAGATGCTATGCAGAGCGTGGGAGAAGGTGTGGGCGATGTACTGCGAACATTCCGTCAAGCCGTGGCCGACGTCCGCAACAGCGTCGATCCCCAGATGCGCACCATTCAGGCAGAACTGGATGCGGCGCAAGACGAACTCCACCGCTCACTTGAAACCCCAACCGAAAATCCTGCTACTCAAGAAGATCCCTCAAAACCCGCGTGACCTTCAAGTCAATCACGTTGCCGTGATCGTGTTTCACTCGTGAGCTACGCGTTTCTTTTCTCATTGTGTCTCAGCACGATTCTGTGACGCCGTGCGATGGAAAGCCGCTTGCTTATTTGTGGCGGGATTTGGACAGTAGATCAATTACCGAGGAGCTGTAACCGATTCTAACTCGAGAAAATAGCCCCGAAGTCAAGTGGCGCTGTGGGAGGGCGCAAGGAATCAGGAAGGATTGCGAATTCGGTTCCGATTCAACGCATCGACCAAATCTACAAGCTGATCTTGTGCGGTTTTGTCGATCTCGACGAACTGAACTCCCATTCCAGGAAACAAGAGATATCGTTCAGGTTTATTGCGGACCCAGACCACCTTCGCCTTCGCTCTCAGTTTTTCCAGCGGCCGATCAGGCAGTGCGAAATCCAGAAACAGTTCTGACCCCAACTCCAGAGGAGAGCTACTCTCGATGAACAGACCGCCGCCGCCGATGCCGCCGGTGAGACTTTCGAATTCACGCCCATCGGAGGTCATGCAATGTACTTTGACCGCGAGAGCGGCTCTCGGGTAGGCTCGGCAGTGGTCAAACTTGCCCTCGCCATCCGCCAACACCCGTTCAATGACTATACCCCACGGCATATCGCCCAACACACCCCCCGACGCATCCTGCACGATAATGGTCTCTTGATCGGGGTCGATGACGATGGACTTGCCTTCATGGCCTATGGTTGATGTGACCGGAAATTTCATATCCGTGAGGCGCTCTCCCCAAAACACTGCCTTTCCGTCAAAACCTAGGAAGTCTGGGCCTTTCCCTGCAGTGATTTGACCAGGTCCAAAATCCGTTGCCTGACCTCTGGATCGACGTCTGTAAACTGCACTCCCATCCCTGGGCTGAATGTATAGTGATCGGCTTTCGGACAGATCCAGGCCACTATTCCCCTGGTTGGAAGCCATTCTTCCGGATGTTCCGGCAGTGAGAACTCCATGGCCAATCTCGTTCCCACCGGCAGCGGGGCCACGCTTTCAATAAACATCCCGCCTCCGCCGATACCGCCGGCTCGACTGTCGAAGTATTCCCCTTCCGGCGTGTGATACCGAACCCGAAACGCGAGCGAGATGCGCGGTTCCGTTCGCACTTCATTTTGAACCGGCACCGTACGATACGCCATGATTTGGTCGATCACCAAATCCCACGAAAGGCTCCCGATCGGTTCCCCATTGATCCCCAATAAAGCGATCACTTCGCGTGCCGCATCAAGCTCAATCGCTTTACCTCGATGGCGAGGACTGAATGACACAGGGTATTTCACAGATCCTTCTCCCTTCGCTCGATGGCTTCGTATGTGGCAAGTATAGCGCAGCGCTTCCACTTGTCGAGGAAATGCAGCGAAGTCTACATACTGGAGAAGCGGGGTATCACACAGGAGAGACCGGGCGGACAACAAGCGGAATTGAGAAGCACGTGCGTGCAGCGCGGGTGCCCTCTGCTGAGTCACCCGCGCCTTTCGAGCAAATTATGCGCTCTTGGCGTCGATATCCTGCTCGAAGATGCGGATCGGTGGATTTTTCCCCACAATCGCATCTTCTGTAATGACAACTTCTTTGATCTGCTTTTGGGACGGGGCGTCATACATCACGTCCAACATCACCTCTTCCAAAATAGCCCGAAGCCCGCGGGCACCGGTCTTTTGCGCGTAGACTTTCCGTGCGACGGCGACCAACGCTCCCTCGGTAAATCTCAGCTTGACCTTTTCGAAAGACATCAGCTTTTCGTATTGCTTCGTCAGGGCATTTCGCGGTTCGCTGAGGATTCGGATCAACGCCCGCTCATCCAATTCCTCTAGAGTAGCCACGACCGGTAATCGCCCGACAAATTCGGGGATGAGTCCATACTTCAGAAAATCCTCAGGCTGTACTCTCGCAAGAAGATCGCCCAACCGCACATCATTCCGTCCGCGAATTTCCGCCCCAAATCCCATGGCTTTCCGATTGAGCCGCTGCTCGATGATCTGTTCCAATCCGACGAACGCTCCTCCGCAAATGAACAGGATATTGCTCGTGTTAACCTGGATGAATTCTTGATGGGGATGCTTCCTGCCTCCTTGTGGAGGAACATTCGCGACTGTTCCCTCGATAAGCTTCAGCAGCGCTTGCTGGACTCCTTCGCCGGACACATCTCTCGTGATTGACGGGCTGTCGCTCTTTCTGCTGATCTTGTCGATCTCATCAATGTATACGATCCCGCGCTCGGCCCGCTCCACATCATAGTCGGCTGCTTGGAGGAGTTTCAGAATGATGTTTTCGACATCTTCGCCCACGTAGCCGGCCTCTGTAAGCGTGGTTGCATCAGCCAGCGTGAACGGCACGTCCAAATACTTGGCGAGGGTTTGAGCCAGGAGGGTCTTCCCGGTGCCGGTCGGGCCTACCATGAGAATATTGCCCTTCTGCAGCTCGATATCGTCGACCTCTTTCTCCTTGGACGAAATACGCTTGTAATGGTTGTGCACGGCGACGGACAAAATCCGTTTCGCACGGTCCTGACCGACGACATACTGATCCAGATGATATTTGATTTCGGCGGGTTTTTTGAGCTTGGAGGAGATTTCCTCCTTTGCCTCTTCCCAATCCTCAGCGATGATGTCGTTGCATAGGTTGACACATTCGTCGCAGATGTAGACCGTCGGCCCGGCGATCAACTTGCGTACTTCGTCACGACTCTTTCCACAGAAGGAACACCGCAAGTGTCGGTCGATCTTCTCCTGCTTTGCCATGTACCCTCCTGTGTTACTTACCTTTGACCTCGTCCTTGCCGCCGCCGGACTCAGCCGCCTTGACCGATTTTGGCGGCCTGGTGATGACCTCGTCGATAAGCCCGTATCGCTTGGCTTCCTCCCCGGACATGAAATAGTCCCGCTCGGTATCATGGGCGATTTTTTCGATGGCCTGTCCGGTATGTTTGGCCATGATCTCGTTGAGACGCTCGCGAATCTTCAGAATTTCCTTGGCGTGGATGTCGATTTCCGTCGCCTGCCCTTGAAAGCCACCCAGCGGTTGGTGAATCATCACGCGCGCATTAGGCAACGCAAACCGCTTGCCCCTCGTGCCAGCGGTCAACAACAAGGCGCCCATACTGGCGGCTTGGCCGAGGCAAATCGTGTTGATCGGCGGTTTCACGTATTGCATCGTGTCGTAGATGCCCAACCCAGCCGTCACGCTGCCTCCTGGAGAATTGACGTAGAGATTGATGTCTTTTTCTGGGTCTTCCGCCTCCAGAAAAAGAAGCTGGGCGATGACCAGATTGGCAAACACGTCGTCGATCGGGGCCCCGAGGAAAATAATACGGTCTTTCAAGAGCCGTGAGTAAATGTCATAGGCGCGCTCGCCTCGATTTGTTTGTTCGACTACGATCGGAACCAACATCGTCACATCCTTTCCGCAACAGCCATCCTGCGCATTGTGATCTGGAGCGCCGGCCCCCTGCTTACCTTAGTTATCCTTGAATCACCGCCTCGCGGTACACGAAATCCAGCGCCTTGTCCGTCAAGATCTTTATGCGCAGCTTTTCGATGGACTCTCGGCCGCCCGCCTGGATCATTTTCACCAGATCGACCAATGGCACCCGGAGCTCAGAGGCCAATCGGGTCACTTCGTTATTCAAGTCTTCCTCGCTGACAGACAAGCCTTCTTTTTCCGCGATTGCTTCGAGGATCAATCCCACCTTCACTCGGCGATTCGCCATTTCTCTATGATCCTCGCGAATCCGTGTGACTTCTTCCGCATCCGTGCCATGGGCACTATCCGCACCCTGGCCCCGTTGCCGTTCCTGCAACCGCTGCCGGACGATCGTGTCGAGCTCACGCTCCACCAACGATTCGGGGAGATCAAATTGATACGTGTCAGCCAGGCGGGAGAGAATGGCGTCTTTGTGCATCTCTTCGACGTCCTTCTTGAGAGCCTGTTCCATCTGGCCCCGCAACGTGTTTTTCAGCTCCTGAAGCGAAGCGTATGACCCGCAATCCTTCGCAAACTCGTCGTCAAGGGCAGGGAGCTTCTTCTCCTTGACCGCGGTCACGCCCAAACGGAACTGGACGGTCTTGCCGGCGACGCGAGTGTCCGGATGGCCGGCCGGATAGGGCTGAGCGATCTCGACAACGTCCCCCTCCGACTTACCAAGAAGATGAGCGTCGATTTCAATGCCGAGCAACGGGGCCTTAGAGCCGACTTTGTGGAGATGGCCCTCTTTCTTTGTGCCTTCGAGCGGTCCGCCATCCAAGAACCCTTCAAGGGAGACCACGGCATAGTCACCCTCCTTCAAGGCCGTTCCGATCGGCAGCGCATCCAATCGCGCCTGCTGTTCGCGCAACACTTCCAGCGCACGGTCTACCTGCTCGTCCGACACAGTCCGTGTGTCCTGTTTGAGCGAGATGGGGTTGGGAGCCTTATAATCGCGGAGCTCGATGTTGGGTTTGATTTCAACAGTGGCAGTGAAGGTAAACGGCGAATCCTTCTTGATCTTGACACGGTCGAGTGGCGGGATTTCCACCACCACGGGACTGATTCCAGCCTGCTTGACCGCTTGATCATAAAAATCCGGGACGAGGCTCCGGATCACATTCTCTTCTACCGTTTTGGCGTACCGTTTTTCCAAAATGGCCAGAGGAACTTTACCAGGCCGAAATCCTGGAACCCGAACCTGGCGATTCAGTTCCACGTAGGCCTGAGAGAATCGTTGCGTCACCTCGTCGGCGGGCACCTCGATCTTCAACGCACGCTTCATCGGGCCCAATTCGGTCATTTCCATTTTCATCGGCATAATTCAGAAACTTTCTTCTTAAGGCCAGAAGCTTCACGGCAACCGCATCTAGGTGATGGTGCGAGAGGGGGGACTTGAACCCCCACGGTTGCCCACGAGATCCTAAGTCTCGCGCGTCTGCCAGTTCCGCCACTCTCGCACAAGTGAGCATGCCGCGCAGACCCATCTGCGCGGTGTCTCGAACCGCAAAAACACGCGATGTCGTATAGCTTTGTACCGTCGGATGCGTCCTAGTGTCAACCCATACGATGGGGTAATCCGGTGCGATGCAGCCCTCCTCAAAGGTTGGCTGAACCGATCAGATTTGTTGTCGAATTCGGCGGATGAGCCGCCGCTCAACTTGCCGCTCATAAGGACGCATGCTAAGATGCCCCTTCCTTAGCGTGCCACAGTCGCGGAGAGGTGCGAGAGTGGACGAATCGACATGCTTGGAAAGCATGCGTCGGGGCAACTCGACCGTGGGTTCGAATCCCACCCTCTCCGCCAACTTTGCCCTTAAGACAAAGGTGGGCGAGATCTCGCCATCTTGAATGGCCGATCTGCCAAAGCAGTGCTGAGTGATGCGAGCTGATTAAGACCATCAAAAAGAAGCTGGTCGAACGGTACCAGTCCTGCTCCCGCGCCATCATGAACTCAGCACTGATATCTCAACACTTAGAGCTCAAAGAAAAGGGGCTGGGCCCTGTGCGACAGA
>DKBD01000180.1 GCA_002451055.1 Nitrospira sp. UBA6909
AAGGGTAGTGCTCATTGGGAAAGGGACGCGTCTTGGCGCGTCCCGGGTAGGGCGGGTGAGAAGGTTGCACGCAGTAGGAGACCGACCAGGACGTTCTTGGAGGATTAGAGAATAAGGGAAGGAGGACATCGTGGCGGATCAGTATTCATTCGATGTGGTGTCGGAAGTGAATATGCAGGAGCTGAAGAACGCCCTGGATCAAGCGACAAAGGAGATTAAGCAGCGCTTCGACTTCAAGGATACGAAGACCGAGATCACACTGAAGGAGAAAGAGAAGGAGTTGGTGGTGGTGTCGGACGACGACTATAAGCTCAACGCGGTGCTGGACATCATCAAAGCCAAATGTGTGAAACGCGGCGTGTCGTTGAAGGCCTTCGACTACGGCTCAGTAGAGCCGGCGTTAAGCGGGACGGTACGGCAGACAGCGAAGATTCAGAGCGGGTTGGCGTCGGAGAAGGCCAAGGAGATTACCAAGGCGGTCAAGGATTCGAAATTGAAAGTGCAGGCGCAGATTCAGGGTGAGCAGGTGCGAGTCCTGAGCAAGAGTAAAGACGAGTTGCAGGCGGCGATCGGGTTCTTGAAGGGGAAAGATTTCGGGATCGATTTGCAGTTCACAAATTATCGATAGGATCAGGCGGATGGGCGAGCCTCTTTGCTCGCGCCCCGCGCACCAGGAAGTGATTGAAGTGCTCTATTATGGGCTGTGCTCGGTGCACGCGCGCAGGAGGCGCTCACCCAATCGCCTTCTCGCTCGGGATGGCTCCGCTCAGTTTATTCAGTTCCTCGCATCTCTTCTCTTGCTGAGTAGTGCGCTGATCGGCTGCAATCGCAGCGATCCGATCGTCGTTATTCAGCTCCATCCGACCAATCCGGACATCATGTACGTCGCCACCAACGACTACATTTACAAAACACGCGACGGCGGCCGGACATGGGCAAATCTGTCCAGGGGAATGAGCCATTCGCGGGTAATCGCCATGGCGATTGATCCGGCCTATCCGGCGACGGTGTATGCAGGAATGAAGGGAGATGCGGTCTACAAGAGCTACGATGGCGGCCAACGATGGACCTCGATGCGGACGGGATTGGACGATGCGACGATTACCTCGGTCGTCAACCAGTTCCTGTTTGATCCGGCCGACAGTCAACATCTCTTTGTGGCTACGACGATGGGAGTGTTTGAAACGAAGCACGGCGGCGAGAGTTGGACCAAGCGAATGGAAGGGATGAAGGAAGTCCTGATGGTGGTGACGTTGGGGATGGATCCAATGCGGCCCTCGATCCTTTATGCGGGGACGAGCGGCGGAGTGTATAAGTCGGTCGACCAGGCTGGACATTGGGAGCAGGCCAACAATGGATTGGTGCCGACGCAGATGGTAAAAACATCCCGCGCGCTCAATGTGACGGCGGTCCTTGCTGACCCCTTCGAGTCTGATACGGTGTATGCCGCGACCCTGAGCGGGGTCTATAAGACGACAGATGCGGCCAAGTCATGGACACGGATCGGCGAATCGCTTGCAGATCAGATGATTGTCGCGATGGTGGTAGATCGCGCGAGAAAGGGCGTGCTGTACCTCGCGGGGCGGGACGGAGTACATCGCAGCGAGGATGGGGGCATGACGTGGAAGACGGTCAATAACGGGTTTGCCTCGACAAATGTTCGGTCGATTGCGCAGAGCGCCACGGATGAGAAGCTCTTCTACGCGGGGACCAACGGGAGCGGGTTGTATCGCAGTCGTGATGCCGGCGAGACCTGGGAGCTGATGCCTCCGGTGGTAGAGAAATAGGGAGGACACTATCGGCGTCGGCTGTTCAGGTCGGAATCCCCGATGGAGGGACCGACTCCGCGCCGTTGGATGGTAGATGCCCCTTCCCGATTTTGCGCGTTGTCGATCTCGAACCCGGTGCTGCTGGGCATCACGGTATCATGCAAGTCCGTTCCAGCCCGATGCGGGAGACTGCTGTCGTGCACATCGTCGCCCCGTCGCGGGCGCAACGATTCAATGACATTGCTGTAGGGAGAGACCGAGGCACCGATATCCGCGCCGAAGTTGGCATTTAGCTTGGTGTCTTCAATATCGCCCCCAATTCTCGACCTCAATGTGGTGTCTTGAATGTCCATGCCGGTGGGCGCGGAGGCCGGCGGTTTTTTTGACGTGAATTCCCTCCTGATGGATTCTTCTTCTTCCAGTATCTGAAGCCTTGCCCGTCCGCTTGCCTCAT
This sequence comes from Nitrospira sp. UBA6909, assembly GCA_002451055.1. Taxonomy (GTDB): domain Bacteria; phylum Nitrospirota; class Nitrospiria; order Nitrospirales; family Nitrospiraceae; genus Nitrospira_D. The sequence continues at coordinate 2,224 of DKBD01000180.1, forward strand.
GGTCCAGGTCATTGAGACCTTGTTGCGCCTCGCCTAGCTTTTCTAGGCGTTGCTTGAGGCCAAACAGATCTTCCCGCGCACGCGCCACCATGCCGACGATTTCGCTCAATGTGTATTGCCGCGCAAAGGTTCCTAACTTCGGAGCCTGTCCTGGCCCGCCACCTAAGCCGCCGGTGCCGGTCCCATCGCCTGGGGCGGTGCCAGGGCTGCCGTCAGCTCTGCTTCCGATCCCGAATCCGGCCGAATTGTAGATCCCTTTTTGTTGAACAGCCTTCAGGATGTGGTTCGCTTCGTCGATCAAGTTGACGACTTCTCGAGGGCTTTCATCAGACATCAGGCAGCAGGACAGGAAGTGCCGGTATCGCTCTGAAAACTTCGAAGCTGCATTCTGCAGTTCCACGATCTTGATGGGGTTGCGATGGGGAAGATCGTAACCCTCCTTCTGCGCTCTCGCCCGAAACCTGTCGTCCGCCTGTTGGTCGTAGAGAGGCTGACAGCCGGCCCTTTGTTTCGTGGCAATCTGCTGGTCCTGAGTTTTTCCGGGGCACCAAAAAATTGGAGCAGGAGTGTTCAGGGGATTGTCAGGATTGAAGTCTTTGGCCTTCGATTCTGGAGGATTGAGGAAACAGCTGAGGGAAAAAGCGAGAGAGGATATGAGAGCTCTCCGCTGTGATGGGCCGTTTTGAGTACGCATGTCAACATTCTGCTGCTCATATCATGATTAGTCAACGAAACCTCAAGAGTTGGAACGGCTGATTTGAAAGCTTGCGGGTAGAACGGGGAAGCCCTGTTTCAGGCATGGCATCGATGAGGGTTTGGATGGCATAAGTCATCGGTTTTTCTGAAAAATATGGTGTTGTCACAGCATGCCGTCAAGAAGGCTAAAGCCTTGTTGAACAATTTCAATTCCCATTGACAACCGGATCTGTCGGAGTATACTCCCGTAGCTGTGTGGGGAGAAGTGGAAGATAGTGGGTGAAAATATTTATTTTGAGCCAAGACACGTCCCCGTTTTTGCGGAAGAGGTTTTGTTTTGGCTGATGCAGCAAAAGCCGGATGTCATTTTAGATTGCACGGTGGGATATGGTGGACATGCTGAAATACTGCTCAAGAATTCTGATTCCGCTACGAGGCTAATTGGTTTGGATCGAGACCCCCAGGCGATTGCATTCTCTCGAGAGCGCCTGATGGAATTTGGGGGGCGGGTGATATTGAGAAAGGGAAATTATCGTGACTTGAAAAGTCACCTCGCAGAAATGGGGATCCAGAAAGTGGGGGGTGTATTGTTCGACTTGGGCGTGTCGTCTCCTCAACTTGAAGATCCGGCGCGGGGATTCAGCTTCCGGCAAGAGGGGCCGCTTGACATGCGTATGGATCAAACGATCGGTGTGACGGCGGCAGAGCTGGTGAACAGCTGTCAGGAGCATGAACTCGCAGATATCGTTTTCCAATATGGGGAAGAACGGTATTCGCGACGGATTGCCCGGGCGATCGTACGCGCGCGCACGCGCAGCCCAATCGAGACGACAGGAGCCCTCGCGTCTGTTATCGCCGAGGCGGTTCCGCCAATGTATCGGCATGGGCGGATTCATTGTGCCACGAGAACGTTTCAGGCGCTCCGCATCGCTGTGAATTGTGAGCTTGAAGGTCTGGAACCTTCTCTGCGAGATGCTGCTGACCTATTGGCTCCGGGAGGGAGGATGTGCGCCATTTCATTTCATTCTCTCGAAGATCGCATCGTGAAACATACGCTTCGATCGTTGGCGGAGGGGGCCGATGCGCGTCTGTCGCTTCTTACAAAGAAACCGATTCTTCCCACCGAGTTGGAGTTTCACGCAAATCCACGAGCGCGGAGTGCCAAGCTTCGAGTCGCCGAACGTGTACCGGAAAGGATGGTTTCATGAAAATCCTGGCTGGTTTAGCGGGGTTGTGTCTTGTATTTGTGTTCGTGTGGGAGCGAGTCGATATCGTGCGAGTGGGGTACCAGATCGAGCGACTCAAGGTGGAGAAGGTGAAGCTCGAACGAGAGCGTGATCGGCTTCGCGTCAAATTCTCCACACTCACTGCGCCGGATCGCATTGCCAAAGTGGCGACGGAGCAGCTTGGCATGACTCCACCGCAGAATGGACAGGTGATTGTCGTGCAGGCGAGATCAGCAAGCGCTCCAGTCTTCAGGGCTGTCCCAGCCAACCTCCGAGCGGTGCCGGCCGAAGTGCGCGTGGCAAGCAATGCGTCGTTCGGCGGGAGGGAGTAGTGGCTGCCCCTCTTTGGCGTGGTCGTCGATATGTCATGGTGTTGCTGCTCCTGTGCGGGTTTGGAGTGGTGCTGTTCAGGCTGGTTGCGCTTCAAGTCTTGCAGGCCGACGAACTGACGGTCAAAGCGGACCGGCAACATCAAAAGACCATAACACTTGAAGGGGCGCGCGGCGCGATTGTTGACCGTCATGGGAAAATGCTGGCGATGAATCTGGAGGTGCCCTCTGTTTTTGGTGTCCCGACCGCGCTCGACAGCCCGGCGCGAACGGCACGGGCTCTCTCTCCTGTTCTCCATGTGCGGACCGACGAATTAGAGCGTAAATTACAGCAAAATCGAGGGTTTGTATGGTTGGCGCGAAAAATAGATCCTGAGCAGGGGAGAAGACTTGAGCGTCTGCCGATGGAAGGGATCGGCGTCGTGATGGAGGGGCGGCGGTTCTATCCCAAAGGGCCGCTCCTTTCGCATGTCTTGGGTTTTGCGGGAATGGATGGCGAGGGGTTGGAAGGCATTGAACATCGGTATGAATCTTATTTGCGAGGGGAAAGACGGGTAAGCGTCATACAGCGGGATGCGTTGGGCCGCACGGTGTTCCCCAAGGGATTGGCGGACGAACAGAGTCCTCCACCAGGCCATCAGCTCGTGCTGACAATTGACGAAGTCATTCAATATATCGTCGAAAAGGAATTGGAAGCGGCCGTGGCGCGCGCGCATGCGAAGTCAGGAATGGCGATCGTGTTGGAGCCGTACAGCGGCGCCCTCCTGGCTTTGGCGGTCAGCCCCCGATTTGATCCCAACTCCGTCTCCGCGCTGGGACCTGATCGTTGGCGCAACCGTGCGTTGACAGATGTCTACGAGCCCGGTTCCACCATGAAAGCGATTCTTGCAGCCGCCGCAATCGAAGAGCGGGTGATGAAGCCGAATACATTGGTCTATGGAGAGCAGGGCCGCATGTCCGTCGCAAATACCGTGATCCACGATCATGAAAAACTCGGATGGGTCTCGTTTGCGCAGGTCATTCAAAAGTCCAGCAACATCGGTGCGGCGAAGGCTGGGATGGAGTTGGGCATACAGCGGCTTCACCGTTACCTCCGATCCTTTGGATTTGGGGAGCGCACTGAGATCGATCTTCCCGGTGAGTCTGCGGGATTGCTCAAAAATCCCCAAAAATGGGGCAGGCGAACCGTGGCCTCCATTTCAATGGGCCAAGAAGTCGGGGTGACGCCGATGCAGATGCTGTCCGCCGTAGCAGCCATTGCCAACGGGGGCGTGTTGATGAAGCCGTACGTCGTCTCGGAAATTCGTGATGTCCATGGAAATGTGAAGATGCAGATCCCCCCGAAAGTAAAACGGCGAGTCATCTCGCCGGAAACGGCGCGCGCGGTGACCACGATTCTTGAAGGAGTCGTGACGGAAGGGACAGGAGAGAAGGCCGCAATTGACGGATTTCGGGTAGCGGGAAAAACAGGAACGGCTCAAAAGATCAACCCTCGTACCGGCACCTATTCGGCGTCCCAGTTTGTCAGTTCCTTTGTGGGGTATGTTCCGGCAAACAACCCGAAATTGGCCATGATCGTCATCATCGACGAGCCGCAGGGCGACGTGTGGGGGGGCGCCGTGGCCGCCCCGGTATTTAATCGTGTTGGGGAG
>DKBD01000078.1 GCA_002451055.1 Nitrospira sp. UBA6909
AACCTGCGACGGGAAGACGTGGATGGTTTTCAATCCCGCACACAACAGTCTGCGCTGCTGATTCAGGTAGGCAGTTGCACGATCGAAGGGGTGGTCGCCAATTACAGCGAGGGCTCGCACGAGGAACCCCATGCCTTGTTCAACAGCGACGGATATCTGGAGGTGTTTCTTCGGGAAAGCAGCGCGGCGGAGCATCTGCGTGTCGATCGTGCCGGAGAGATTCGCCTGCAAGTCCCATCCTGAGCATTGAGGCAGTCGTACGCGCTTCTGTCAGTGAGACCATCAGCGCGGTCTGGACGTGGGTTAGAGACGCCAATACTTGATGGAATCGGGGATATTACCGCGGTCCAAGATGCTTTTGACATCGACCACGACGCCGTTCGTGGAACTGCGAAGCAACGTCAAGAGATTCGCTGCGGTCATGTTCTTGTATTGCTTGTGTGCGACGGCGACGACGATGCCGTCAAGATCTTTCATCTGATTCCAGTCCGCAAGCTGAATTCCATACTCTGCAACGGCTTCTGCGTGTTCGGCCATGGGGTCGTGCACCAACACGTTGACTCCGTACTCGCGAAGCTCGTTGACGATGTCCGGGACCTTGCTGTTGCGAAGATCCGGCACGTCTTCCTTAAACGTCAGCCCCAAGACACCCACATTCAGTTCATTGACGGGGCGCGCAAGATGGGCGAGCAACTTGACGGTGTGCTCGGCGACGAACTTTCCCATCCCATTGTTGATGCGTCGTCCCGAGAGAATGACTTGGGGATGATAGCCCACGGATTCCGCTTTTGCCGTGAGATAGTACGGATCGACCCCGATGCAGTGACCGCCGACCAGGCCGGGAGAAAACTTCAAAAAATTCCATTTCGTGCCGGCCGCTTCAAGAACTGATTTCGTGTCAATCCCGAGGCGGTGAAAGATCAGCGCCAATTCGTTCATGAGCGCGATGTTCAGATCGCGCTGCGTGTTCTCGATGACTTTCGCCGCTTCCGCAACCTTGATGCTGGGAGCTCGGTGGATTCCGGCTTTGATGACTTGGCCATAGGTTTCGGCGACGACCTCCAGGGACTCGGCATCTTGCGCTGCAACGACTTTCACGATCTTCTCGAACGTGTGCTCTTTGTCGCCGGGATTGATGCGTTCGGGAGAGTAGCCGACCTTGAAATCGATTCCGGCCTTTAGCCCAGATTTCTTCTCCAGGATGGGAAGGCAGATTTCTTCCGTCACGCCCGGATAGACGGTTGATTCATAGACGACGATCGTACCGGGCGACAGGTTGGCCCCGATGGTTTCGGAACACATCCGTAACGCTTTCAGATCGGGTTGCAAGGCTCCATCGATGGGAGTCGGAACGGCCACGATCATGAAATCGGCGGCCTTCAGATCCGTCGGCTCGGAGGTATATCGCACCTGCGTGGATTGGAGATCCTCCTTCGATACTTCACCGGTTCGATCGATGCCGCTCCTCAATTCCTCGACCTTGGTTTTGTTGATGTCGAATCCGATCACGGATGTCTGCTTTCCGAATGCCACGGCGATCGGAAGACCGACGTACCCCAGACCCACGATTGCGATTGACCGACGAGTGGTGTTTTTCATGCCGAATCCCCAACATCTCCGATGATGTGGTACATGTGTTTACGAGAACAACTTGCTCACTGTGTCATATATCTGGCCAATCATCAAGAAACTTAAGTAGGGCTCTACTATGATGGGCCACCGGTTTGCGGCACGATGGCAATGAAAATATCCATGTAGAGCCATGTGAACCGTCACAGAATTTTGTCCACCGTTCGGTTCAGTTTGAGACATGACGGTTTCTCGGGAGACGGCGCAGTCTTCGTCACGGTGCGTTGCCTTGACCCCTTGGAGAGGGGCGCGGTATGCTCTGCGCGTGATCCTGCGCTGTCATTTGTGGAAGAGAGAGGGTGTCGTTGGAAAGGGATGATGTGGAAACCCCAAGACAAATGTCTGAACAGCCAGCTGAGCCTGAGCTGAAGCCGGTTGCGGAGTATATCGGAGAGTTGGTTGCCAAGGCTAAACGGGCCTCAGGTAAGCTCGCATCGCTGTCGACCGCGGTCAAGAATCGGGCGCTGCTTGCCATGGCCCAGGCGCTTGAAGCCAAGACGGACGAGCTGCTGGCGGCGAACCAACACGATCTTGATGCGTTCGGATCTTCTCCGGAGAAAAAGGCCATGGCGGATCGCCTGCGCCTGACGGAGAAGCGCATCGCTGAAATGGCTTCCGGCATCCGCGAAGTGGCGAAGTTGCCAGACCCCTTGGGAATGATGCCCGCCATGTGGACGAGGCCGAACGGGATGCAGGTCGGTCGTGTGCGGGTTCCCATCGGCGTGATCGGCATCATCTATGAGTCGCGCCCCAACGTGACGGCGGATTCGGCGGCGCTCTGTCTCAAGTCCGGGAATGTGTGCGTGTTGCGAGGCGGCAGCGAGGCGATTCACTCCAATCGGGCGATCGCTGTCATCCTCTCCGAAGCGGCCGAAGAGGCCGGTGTGCCGGTCGGGGCGATTACCTTTGTCGACCGGCCGGATCGAGAACTGGTGCCGGTCCTGCTGAAACAGGATCGATGTATCGATCTGATCATCCCTCGCGGCGGTGAATCCTTGATGAAGCTCATTGCCGAACATGCGACCATTCCTGTGGTGAAACACGACGCGGGGGTGTGCCATATCTATGTGGATGTCTCGGCGGACCAGGCCATGGCCGAGGCGATCTGCGTGAACGCCAAGGCGCAGCGCCCGTCGACCTGCAATGCGATGGAGACCTTGCTGATTCATCAATCGATCGCCAGAACGCTGCTGCCCAAGTTGGCGGCTGGCCTCCTGTCGGCCAAGGTCGAGATTCGCGGGTGCCCCAAAACGTGCCAACTGGTTCCAGAGGCGAAACCGGCGAGCGACCAGGATTACGGGAAAGAGTTCCTCGATCTGGTGTTGGCCGTGAAAATCGTCAAGAATATGGACGAGGCCATGGAGCATATTGCGCAATACGGGTCGCGGCACACGGAAGCGATTATCACCTCGGACTACGGCCGATCGATGCGGTTTCTCAAAGAGGTGGATGCGAGCGCGGTTCTCGTCAACGCCTCCACGCGCCTCAATGACGGCTACCAGTTCGGTCTCGGGGCTGAAATCGGTATCAGTACCTCGCGGATTCATGCGCGAGGTCCGATGGGGCTCGAGGAATTGACGTGCTTCAAGTTTGTTGTGCTGGGGAGCGGCCAACTCCGCGAGTAAATGCTTTCCGATCTGGCCTCATTCGCTCTTCGTACTCCTGGCCATCTCTGCTTTCCATCCACACGCGCGCTCGCTGTAGATTTCGAGCGAGCGGGCGGGCGCGTCGTCACCCGTTCGACCGGACATGTGGTGTTTTACCGGCCGGACGGTCGGAGGTTTTTGGCGACGGATCCCTCGGGCCATCCGTTGCATGAGTGTGAGTGGCGCTCGAATCCCGATGGGACCGTCTCCCTGGCGAGGGCAAGGATGCGTCTCGATTGGGGACGGTGGGTCGGGCTGAAGCCGGGCGGGCTGCTGAACGAAACCAGATTGAATCTGGCGAGCAGGCCTGGCTGGCAGCAGCTCACAGGGGAGGATCTACGGCACATGGCGGCTCAGGCGATGCGCGTCCCCATCGAGGAGGTGCGGTTTTTTTATAGCGACGAAGATCTCGTCATTGATGCGCATGGGCAGGCGACGATCCGGCACAGGAAAGACGCATTCTATGCGCTTGAAGACGGCACGTTCGAGTCCGCTCGCTTCATGGCCTGCATGGGATCTATGCACTGGGATCGCATCGATTTTCTCCCGGTCGTCGAACTCTTCAAGTCCCTGCTGCCAGGAACCGGATCCGCAACGTTCGAGTTGATCCGCGGCCTGTACGACGACCAGAACGAGGGCGCACAGGACCCACGCCCGCTCCACTATCGCGGCATTCCCACCTATCCATCGGAAGCGGCCTTCCGATTGTTCAGCAGTTGTTTTACACCTCGCGCGCCGTCGGGAGGCGATGCCTTGACCATGTTCATGGAGCAAGCTCACGCCCATGAGATCACCTGGACTCCTGCGCCTGATCCACCGGTCCGGTATTTCCATGAAGACCCGCCGCTTTGCCTCACGGTGCAAGGAGAGCGGATTCAGAAAGCCACGCTTGCCGAGGATCCCATGGGGTTGGCCTATGTCAATCCGGCCAGGCGCCGTGTGATTCCGTGGGATCGCTCTATCACAGTGCGTGATGAAGGCCTGGAATTGATCGATCGACAAGCGCGCCAGCCCGTGGTGATGAGTGTCACGCGTCTTCAGCCGATGCCCTCTGGGCCAGTGCCGGCGCCGAGTCCGGCTGATTGGCGATCGGTATTTGTCGAGGGCCTGCCACCGGTCCAAGCCGGTGAGGTGTTCGGGGCCGTCTTGTTGTATCCAGAGGACAACGCTCCGATTGGAGAGCTGGCGGCGCAGCCGTTCGTGGCGGACTATCTACAAGATGTGGTGGAGCAGGATCGAGAGATCGGTCAAATCGTCTCACGGGCCGAGCGCGTGCTGATCGATAACGGCGACGCGGTCATCGCGACCTGCATCCCTTTTGATCGCCCGCGTGAAGTGATGGCGTATATTCGTGCCCCTGCCTTTGCCATCAAACAGGCTCAACAGGTTTGGGCGATCTGTTCGGAATTGCAGCGATGGGACTGGCTGAAGCTAACACGATTCAAGAAAGCCAAGGCTGGAGAGCCAGCCGGGTGGCTCTCAGATCTGGCCTATGTGTGGCTGCCTTACGAGGATTTTGAGCGTCCCGCCGCATTGGCTGCTCATAGTCAGATGCTGGCGGCGCGGATGAAATCCGGCGGTCATGCATTCGTGGTGGGGCCCGTCCGATTCAGAAGCGATCTTGTTAACGCCGGTTTTCATGTGTGTTGGGAAGAAGTTGTCGAATCACTTCCGACCTTTCAGATGCACAAGACGATCCTGCCCAAGGCCAGAGTGAAAG
>DKBD01000075.1 GCA_002451055.1 Nitrospira sp. UBA6909
AGACGGCTGTCCGACGCCGAAACTATACCTGGCTGCTCCACATTTGCTTGTCCATCACACAACCGGCTAAGGATGCTGATCAGAGCTGGCACGTCGCTCTGTAATTGTTCGACGGCGGTCACGTCCCGCTGAAGCAGAAGCCGGACCAACGATGCCGCCAACCCGAACGCATCGAGAAGTTCGCTGGTCACGGGAATGCGCCGTTCACGAACCGCAATCATGCAGTCTTCCATCGGCTGCGCGATATCACCGATGACCTGAAATTCGACCGTATAGGCCGACCCCTTGAGTGTATGCGTGGCGCGAAAGAGTCGGTGGATGGCATCCTCATCGGTGACGTCCGCTCGGAGCGTCGGAATCACGCGCTCGATCGTGGCAAGGTACTCTTCCGCTTCGGGTACAAAATACGAGAGCACTTCGTCGTCTATAACCGGCACAACATATTCTGAACCGGTATCCGGCGTCGCCGGGTCCGAAACCGTGCGAGCCGGTGGCTCGGAGGTTTCTTCGTTCGAAACAGCCGAATCGATCGCGTCTACTTCGGTCAGTGCCTCGGCCCCCTCCGTCTCCGTCACTGCTTCTTCACTCCGGCTAGAGAGTGACGCCGTGACAATCGCACCCACTGCACCTTCTAAAGAAACGGCCGCAGAAGCGGTCGCCTCCGACACTGAGGAGGGAAGCTCATCGACCACTGGTTGATCACACAACCGACTGAGGATACCAATAAGGCCGGTGATATGGGGCAGTAAGGGTTCGATGGCGTCCGCGTCCCGCTGAATTAGAAGCCTGATCAGAGATACTGCGTGAGACACGGCATCAAGGAGTTCGCTGCTCAAGGGAATGTGCTGATCAAGGACCGCGTTCATACACGCTTCCATCTTCTGCACGAGATCACCGACGGCCTGAAACCCGGCGCCGTCGGCTAAACCCTTAAGAGTATGTGTCGCGTGCGTGAAACACCGGATGGCGTCACCGGTTCCATCGAGACAGAGGATCTGAGTCAATCCCTCTACCTCGCTGAGAAGCTCCTCCGCTTCCGACGCAAAATGAGCACATGCTTCCGCTTCGATGACGAGCGAGACGTACTCCGGACCCGCATCCGGCGCCGTCGGGTCCGAAACGGTGCAAGCCGGTGGCTCGGAGGTCTCTTCGTTCGAAACGGCGGGATCGATCGCGTCTACTTCGGTCAGCGCCTCGCCCCCCCCTGTCTCCGTCACTGATTCTTCACTCCGGCTAGAGCACAACTCCGTAAAATTCTCACCGGCCATATTATCGTCCGAGGAATGAACTGACTCCTCAGAGGACTCCTCAGCCGAAGCAGGCATGCCCGGAGCGTCCTCTTTGGCCAGTCCCCCGCCGTGGCTCGCCTCCGTGAATACGCGCCCGCTCGGGTCAGATATCGGACTCGTGGGAATCTCAGCACCCGTAGCTTCGGGCGGAGAAATGGGTTCCGATGCAGAGAAAGATGGCGCACCAATCGCAGCTTTGTCACAATACCGCCCAAGAGTACCAATTAGACCTGGCACTTCGTGTTGTAATCGCCCACTGGCGGCTGCCTCACGCCTAAGAAGAAGGCGGATCAAAGACGCCGCGTGCGCGAATGCATCAAGAAGTTCCCCGCCCAACGGAATGCCCCCCTCCTGCGCTGCACTCAAGCATTGTTCGATCTTGCCTGCAATGTCGCCGATGACCTGAAACCCAACTGTAGAAGCCGCCGCATTCAGTGTATGCGCCGTGAGACAGAAGAGGTGAATGACACCGTCTTTAGCAGGATTAGCTCGGAGCTCCGAAATGACACCTTCGATCACGGAGAGATATTCTTTCGCCTCTGGCACAAAATACGACAGCGCTTCGGGATCAACCGACGGCACCACATACTCCAGTGCAACCCCCTGTTCCGCAAGCAGGGAATCCGCCGGATTCGGCATGTCGGTCAATAGGCTCGACGAAGATGCCAAACATCGCTCGACTGCCGTTTGATCTTCACATCCACCGTTGCCGATCGCCTGAACCTGCTCCTCAATGCCTTGCACCAGCTCCCGCATCACTCCGACCGCCCATGGCCATTCGGCTTCGGAAAGAGCCGTCGCNNCCGTCCGAAGCTTCAGTGACAAAAATACTGATGAGATTCTCCTGGTCGAACTCCGAACTCATCGGCGCCTCTCCATACCGGAGTCTTTCCTATGTTCAGCGGCCGACGGAGACCGTCAGGCCAGCTTGAACTGAGACACCGATGCCGTCAGACTTTCTGCCAGTTTCACCATATCTTCCACGGTCGCGTGCGTGCGGTCGGTCGCTTGTTGCGTGGCCATCGCGTCCCCGGTGAAGTCTTTAATGGACTGGCCGACCTGGTCGGTCGACGACGCCTGCTCGGCTGCGGATGACGCAATAGCCTTGGCAAGTTCCGCGGACCGTTCCGCAATCGCCGAAATTTGCTGGAAGACGTCGCCCGTGCGGAGCGCTGAGGCCGATCCGGCTTCCACGGCTTGCGTCTCATGCTCCATGGCGACGATGGCATTCTGAGTTTCCCCCTGAACGACCTTCACCAGATCCGCAACCTCCCGCGTCGCCTGCGTGGAACTTTCGGCCAATTTTCGCACCTGGTCAGCCACAACGGCGAAGCGCGCCCCAGCCTCCCCCGCGCCGGCCGCTTCGATCGCCGCATTCAGCGCCAAGAGATTGGTCTGGTTGGCGATTTCTCTGATCGTAGACACGATTTGTGAGATTTCCAATGAGCGGTCACCGAGCGCCTTGATCTGTTTCGCCATACGCTGTACGGTGGCCCGTATACGCTCCATGTCTTGCAGTGTATCCCGCACAGCGACCCGACCCTGCTCCGTAGCCTGCAACACTTCGCGGGCCGAATCGGAGGACGCTCCCGCAATCTCAGATACCTGGCGCATCGAAATCACCAGCCGTTCGACCGCATTAAGCGCCTTCATGGATTCTTCCGTCTGATGTCTGGCGGTGCCTGCCATCTGCCCGGCATTCTCACGCAATGCCCCGGCCGATCTATTGACGCGTTCCGCTGATTCACGGACATGCCGCAGCAACTGTGAAAACCGTTGAATCATGAGGTTGAATCCATCTGCCAGGTTGCCGAACATGTCGGCCGTGACTTCGCCGCGCTTCGTCAAGTCGCCTTTTCCGACATCCGACACCAGCACGAGGAACTGCATCAGACGCTTTTGCATCGTATCCCGCTCTTCTTCGGTCGAGACAAGCGATGTAATTCGATCCAACATGATATTAAACGCTTTGGCCATGTGGCCGATCTCGTCCTGACTCTCCAATCTGGCTCGAGCCTGTAGATTGCCGGCGGCGGCCTGTCCGGCGACATCCGCCACATGCACGATGTTCCGGGCCATATTGCGGGCAAAGACATATCCGATTGCGCTTCCAAGGATGAGGGCCAACAGCCCTCCGATCAGCAGGAGATTGGCGTGATAGTCGGCCTCCGCTTGCCCGTTGTTGTTCAATTCTCCCGCCGACTCACGAACTTTGGTCATCAGCTCCCGCACCTGCATGGTCGCTGTACTGTATTTATTCGCGATGTCCACGGACAACGCGAAATGGCCGAGTTCCCTCATCGCCTGTCTTTGCTCATCGGTCAGGGACTCACTGAAACTATCGCCGAATGCTCCGACCGCTCCTTCAGCCGCCGTAAAATATTCCTTGAGAGACTGCCGAAGCGCCGTCATGTGTTTTCCTTCTTCGCCTCCGGACGAGGATCCGCCGGCCGCCGACACCTCATAGGCCTCAAGAGGCGCAAGAGTGTGCCGTTTTAGATCGGTAAGCGGAGCAACGGCGTCATCAAAGTCTGGCTTTCGTGTATGCCGACCCGTGTTCAGGAGCGCGCTGTGGTAAAGACCCAGGTTGGTACTGCTGACCCCGACGTTCGACAGCGCCAAAGTCGACCCATCATAAATAGACTGCAACTCGCTTTTCAGCCGATTGAGTCCGATCAGGCCGATCACCACGACGATAATCATCATGGCGCCGACCGATAAGAACGCGAGGATCAATTTGTGCAGCGTCTTCAGATTGCGGAACCAAGATCCGAACGACCGATTCTCCGACTTGCTATGCCTCGCCATGACCAGTGTCCTCCTCATCCGACATCGTACGGTGTTCTCCAGGAATCACCGCTCGTTCATCCGAATCGGCTCCTTTGCTGTCGATCCTGAATTCATGCCCTTGCCAATCAACCGTGCCTTCCACCAGAGCCAGGAGTTTCGAGAGATCCACCAGACTGCTTGTCCGACCTTCCATTTTTATGCACCCTGAGAGAAAAGAGGGGTTGTCCGGCGTCTCGTTATGCGCGGGCTCCAGTGTGTCGTCCGGTTCCAGAGCGTGAATTTCCGGCACTTCGTCGATCAGAATGCCGATCTGCGCCCCTTCCTTCCGCAGCACGGCGGCATATTTCGGCGTAGAGGCGCGCGGCACGCCCAGAAACGGCCGCAAGTCTGACAAGGGGATTATAGTCCCGCGAAGATTGACGACTCCCACCAACGCCGAAGGCATGCCAGGCACCGGGGTGATCGCTTCCACCCTGAACACCTCGCGCACGTGGCGGAGATCGACGGCTAGGCTTTCCCGCCCTACGGAGAGAAGGCAGAACCGAATCGGTCCGACAGACCTGATACCGTCAAATCCAGAATCACCACCGGGTTGCGTGGGTTCAACCGTCGGTTCCATAGTCGGCTACCGAATCCGTCCGGTCATTACGAGCTCAATGCGCGCTTGACGGCCTGCAGCAATTCCTCTGATTTAAACGGCTTGACCACATGCCCATTGGCGCCCTGCTGCTGCCCCCAGAATTTGTCGCTCTCATTCCCTTTTGAAGTACACAGCACGATGGGAATGCCTTTGAACCGTTCATCGTTCTTCAAATCCCGGCAGGCTTGAAATCCATTCCGCCCGGGCATCACCACATCCATCACGATAAGGTCCGGCTTCTCCGCAACAATCTTGTCCTCCAACCGATCAGTATTAGAAAACGATACGACTGTATGATGGGCGGCCTTAAGATACGACTCGATCAACTGTAATTCCGCATACGAGTCATCGACGACCATGATCTTGCTCATAAGCCCCTTCCTCTCGCTTCCAGAATTCCTGCGAACGACATCAGCGAACCGGCATAACCACGCTGATGGCTCCGGCCAGATCCCCTTCTTTCCATCCTTCTTTTTTCATGCCCATAATGTCCCGCTCCCCCTTCGGGTCTCCATGGCACACGAGGCATGTGGCATCGGCATATTCCGGATACATCACCCTCACGGCCTGTTGGCCGTCGACGACTGATACCTTGGCATATCGTTGCCCCTTGGGATGTTCTGGATCAGAAAATATTCTGAGAACTTCAGCTTCAAAGTCGTCGGGCTGATTGCCCGGGAATCGATAATTCATGGCCGTCACCTTCACCTTGATGCCCGTCTTCGCAAAAAACTTCTGCCCCACCTTTCGGGCGAACACGGACGGAGCAAACCCTTTGAAGCCGATCCCTTGCTTGTTGATGACCGGCTGTGCGTCCGACACCACCTCGCGCTCGGATTGCACCATGGCGAGGAGAATTTCGCCAGAAGGAAGCCCGTTCGGGCGAGAGAGATCAATCTGTGTTTCCGCCTTGAATCGCTCAAGAATTTTCTGGCTTACGAAATCTTCCGTGAATCCCTTACCGCCCGTCGAGGCATCGTTAATCAGCGTCTGATGTTCCGACACGACGGCTCGGCCGGCTTTGAGAAGAACGATGAGCAATTCTGCCGTTTCCGCTTTATCGCTCGTCTTGGCATGAACAGGAAGCCCCGCGAATACGACACACACACCGAGTCCCACGATCAGCCGAGACACGTTCACCCTCATAGTCTCCTCTTGTCTTTGACCATCAGCCGGTCCACGTTCTCAGGCAAGTGTAACGACTTACGGTCGCTTTGCAAGAAATCGGTAAATCCCGGCAGGCACCAGGCGACGCGCTGTGCTGAGGTCTGGGCGACAGTAGTCGTATCAATGGCCCCGCCATTTGAAACACGCGGGCGCGTGAAGTGGCGGTCGGTTGGATAAGAATGGACGTCCCAGCTATGCAGGATCGTAGAGCACAATCTCCATCATGTGGATTTCGTGCGTTCCCACGACAACTCCTGCTCGCCAAGCCGATGCGCCACCCAACGCGCACACACAAAGAGCGCATCGCTTAGGCGGTTGAGAAAGATGAGAATCGCCGGGTCCACCCGCCCTTTCTTCATCAAGCTGACACAGCGGCGTTCAGCTCTCCGGCAGATCGTCCGGGCCTGATGGAGCGAGGCAGCAATCGCCCCACCGCCCGGCAAGATAAATTCTCTTAACGGAAGAAGCTCCTTCTGCCAACCGTCGATCAGGCCTTCGAGCCGCGTCACGTCTGCCATTCCGATCGACGGCATGTTCGGAAACGACTCTCCCGGCTTTGTAGCCAAGAGCCCTCCAATATCAAATAGCTTGTTCTGGATCCATCGCAGCTCGCCTTCCACCTTAGCCAGCCTTGCCTTTTGGGACTGTCCTTGCCACAAAGCGAGGACCATACCCAACGAAGCATTCAGCTCGTCGACCGTCCCATAGGCTTCAACGCATAGGTTGTCTTTCCACACTTGCTGGCCGCCTGCCAGCCTGGTTTTCCCTTTGTCGCCGGTCTTCGTATAGACCTTCGTAATACGCATCGTCCTTCCCTCCGTCCGTAATAGGATCACAGCCCTTCGAATCGATAGCTCAAGCCCCCATAGACCGCAATGCTGGAAGCGGGAACCACGAACCGTTCAAGCCCCCCAGTTCCAGTTTTTGTATTGCTGGCGACGGAACCAAATGTGAAGTACTGATTGTTGGTCAGATTGTTCAAGAGGACAAACGCACCAATCCGTCCTCCGGGAGCCGTTCGTTCATAGGCGATCCGCATGTTCAGGACGAAATAGCCCGGTAGCCGAGGGAAGGAGTTGGTCTCGTCATTCAAATATACCTGCGAACTGACGTACAGCCCCGTGAGAGAGACGGTTACCTCCCTCGTTGGGTGAGCATTCACAACAACGCCGACTCGATGGTGAGGCACGAGCGGAAATTCGTCTCCCACCTTCACCGTCTTAGTTGAGGACAAATTGAAGGAGGACCGAAACTCAGCGTCGGTATAACTATAATTGACAACGGCGTCCAGATATTTATTCCATGTCGCCTTCAGGGTCGTCTCGACACCTTGTCTCCTCACGTCATCAGCGTTCCGGTTCTGCCCATCGAAAGCCGGCGTGGTCGGATCGCAGACGGTGCAGCTAAAAAAAATGTCGTTGCTCGTGTTTTGATAGAGCGCAATGCTTCCCTCTGCGTGCGATCCAATGCGGGCCTTGAAGCCGATTTCATGGTTCCTGGCGCGAACCGGCCGTAGGTCCAAGTTGGGTTGACCGGCGAGCGTAAACATTTCCTGAGTGGTCGGTACGCGGAATCCTTCGGAATAGTTGTAATACGCCGTCAGGGTCTCCATAAGAAGGAATGAAATCCCGCCCCTGGGCGTTGTTCGATCAAAACGCAGGCTGCCGGCGTTCGTCGTCCCGAACGAATCCTGAGAATCCGCCGTGAGCCGCTGATGATCGTAGCGAACTCCCCCGGTTAGGACGATGCCCAGAAGCTTGGAGTTCGGCAAGAGATGCAGCGAGTCCTGGACATAGGTTGCATGGATGTCTTCATCCGCGACGACTCGATTGGAATACGGACCGAAATCGGAGAAGGAGGACAACGTGCTCGAGAGGTCGTTCCGGATGACTTCGCCGCCAACAACAAGGTGGTTCTTCTGCCCCAGCCACGCCCCATCGTGAGCAAGCTGTGCGGTCCCTCCCCGCTGTTCGGTCTTCGTCCTTGTGGTTCCTTGGGACAAGATTCCTCCCACAAGAAACGGCTGCCCGACATTAAACAAGTCCTGGTCGAGGTGCCGGTAGAAGACGTTGCCGTTAAGGGACAAACCGAACGGGAGTCCCTGACGCACGGTGCCGCGCACAAAGTTGAGCTCCTTCTCATCAAGATCTCCGGGAGTAAAATTTTCCCTCGGATTGATCTCCCCTCGCATCAACGGCAACTGCCCTGCCTGATGGAGCTTGTCTTTGATGTAATTGTATGAAACCGACAGATCGGTCTGATCAGTCGGTTTGTATCCGAGCCGGCCAGAAAAGCGAACGATTGAGGCGCCTGAGTCGTTGCGATAGCCGGTCTCCATCTCTCGCCCAAAATTCGCGTTGTAATCAAACTTGCCGACAGGACCACTGGCATTGATCGTATAGCGTTGGCGTTCGAAGCTGCCCCACAGCGTCTCACCGGTTACATGGTGTTTTCCCCCTCCGCGTTTCGTAATGATATTGATGACCCCGCCTAAGGCGTTCTTGCCATAGATGGCGGAAGCGCCTGGGACAATTTCGATCCGTTCAATCGTGTCGTATGGGATCAAATCAAAATTGGTGGTGTTAAAATCCGGTTCGTTGACTCGCACTCCATCCACAAATACGCTGATCCCCGGTACCGGTTGACCGTTGTATCCTCTGAGATCGATGGACTGTTGAAACGCATTGCCGATTTGGTCGTACATCACGATGCCGGTCGCCCACTGGATGGCTTCTTGGACCGTCCTGGCTCCCGTCTTCTTGATGTCGTCAGCGGTAATAATCGTGACCTTTGCAGGAAGAATCCTCGCATCGACAGGCGTATCGGGCAGTCTCGTACTGTTCACCACGACTTCTTGGACTTCCAGGGGTTCTTGACCTTCCGACTCGGCTGAAACAGGAATGGGAACGGAGGCGAGCAACCCACTAACGAAGACACACAGACGGAACACAGCCGGACGGTAGCGCATGAAAGACCTCCCTTGTGCTCGAAGGGTTGAGTCGAATCGACCGTCGGCTGGGTCTCCTGACTTGCGGATCGTCGCGT
>DKBD01000122.1 GCA_002451055.1 Nitrospira sp. UBA6909
AGAATCGGGAGCGTCGCTCCGATCGCAATCGCCGTGAGCAGTACAAGCCCTTCGCCCATGTTCGTCGGCAAGGTCCAGACGATGAACTTCGTCAGGTTGTCGAACACGCAGCGGCCTTCCTCTACCGCCGCTTCGATCGAGGCAAAATTGTCATCCGTCAGGACCATGTCGGCGGCTTCTTTCGCCACTTCGGTCCCGCCGCGGCCCATCGCCACACCGATGTTCGCCTGTTTCAGCGCCGGAGCATCGTTCACGCCATCGCCGGTCATGGCGACCACATGCGCTCGCGCCTGCAAGGCTTCCACCAACCGCAACTTCTGCTCTGGAGAAACTCGGGCGAAGACCGCCGTGCGATCCGCTGCTTCTGGAAGCCGCTCCTTGGCAGTGGCCGCTAACTCTTGGCCGGTCATCGCGACGAGTTCCCCATTCTCGCGGTGCTTCCTTCCGTCCAACCCGATCTGCGCCGCAATGGCACGCGCCGTGACGGCATGGTCGCCGGTGATCATCTTGACGGCGATCCCCGCCTGCTGACAGGCGCGCACGGCTGCGACGGCCTCTGGTCTTGGCGGGTCCATCATGGCCTGGAGCCCCAAAAACGTCAGCCCGCCTTCGACATCGCGCTCCCCTACTGAAGCGGTGGCCGTCGGCACCCATTTGCACGCAAAAGCCAGAACCCGCAGCCCTTGCCCGGCAAACCGCTCGACTTGATCCAGCACCAGCGGCGCATCGAACACCCGTTCCTTCCCGTCCGCATCCAGCATGCGATCGCAGAGCCGGATCGTCTTCTCCACGGCCCCTTTGAGGTAGATCACTGACGCATGTGCCGTCTTCGCACGATGGAGGGTCGCCATGAACTGTCGCTCCGATTCAAAAGGAATCGCATCCAATCGCGGCCACAATTCGTTGAGCCGCTCCGGATCGATCCCGGCTTTTTTCGCCGCCACCAGCAAGGCACCTTCCGTTGGGTCGCCCACGATGGTCCAGTGGGCGTCGCGCTCCAGATGCTGCGCGTCGTTGCAGAGCGCTCCCGCCGTCAGCAGCTCGAGCAGGCCCGGAGGCAGCGCTGAGCGTTCAGTGCCGCTTTCTCGTATCTCCCCCACCGGCTCGTAGCCCGCGCCGTCGACCTCGAACGAGCGCAGTCCGGCCCACAGCGCCTGCACTGTCATTTCGTTCTTCGTCAACGTCCCGGTCTTATCCGAACAGATGACGGTGGTGCTGCCGAGTGTCTCCACCGCCGGCAACTTGCGGATGATGGCGTGTCGCTGCGCCATCCGGCCGACCCCGATCGCGAGTGTGATCGTGACGGCAGCCGGCAATCCTTCGGGGATTGCGCCGACCGCCAGCGCGACGGCTGCCATGAAGATCTCCGTGACCGGTTGGCCGCGCCATAAGCCCAGCGCAAAGGTCACCGCCGCCAATCCTAGGATCGCGACCGTGAGAACCTTGCTGAACGACGCCAGCTTGTTGGTGAGCGGGGTCGCGAGCTGGACCGTTTCGCCCATTAACTGATGGATGCGGCCCAATTCCGTTTCAATTCCTGTCGAGACGACCACACCGGTCCCCTGTCCATACGTGACGAACGTCCCGGAGAACGCCATGTTCTTCCTATCGCCCACAACCGTCTCGGGAGGCAGCACGTGATCGGCCTTCTCTACCGGCAGGGATTCCCCTGTCAACGCCGACTCATCCACCCGTAGCTCACGGATCCTCGTCAAACGGAGGTCTGCGGGAACCTTATCGCCCGATTCCAGCAACAGGACATCCCCCGGCACGATATCTTCGGAATGGACACGGATCGTCCGTCCGTCTCGCCACACTCTGGCCTCCGTCTTCATCATGGAGGCGAGGGCGTCCAGTGCCGCCTCCGCGCGAGACTCCTGAATGAACCCCACGACGGCGTTCACGAGGACGACACCGAAGATCACACCGGCGTCCACCCACTCGCCTAACGCGGCCGTGACGGCCGTCGCAGCCAGCAGCACATAGATGAGCGGATGATGAAACTGGAGCAGGAAACGGATCAATGGGCCATGGCGCCGGAACTTCGGCAGGACGTTGGCCCCGAACCGTTCGAGTCGCCGCGCCGCTTCACCCGAGGTTAGGCCCTTGGCCGCGTCGGTCTCCAAAAGGAGTACAACTTCATGCGCAGGGAGGTGATGATGGGACGCCATGCTATGACTTCGCTCCGTCAATCTGGCACACCATCATCCACGCTGCCTGTCTCAGCCGTGAGTAATCGACGATATCGACTGTCCGGTGCTGCACTGGATTGACCGGATCTGTATCTCGACCGTTCATGACAGTGCCCCCTTCCGTTGCTCCGTCAGTCGAACCGAATTGAGTTCGTTTGAGGTCACGCCGGTTTCGCATCATGCCGTCGAGGAAGCCCTGTTCAGGTTGGACAATTCTGGCGTACCTTTTCCATCTTGCCCGGCATGTCGAGCTCCATCTTGGCGGCAAGCACCCGCAAGAGATGATCACGCGCGATCATCCCAAAAGCCGATCTCCCGCCGCAACCGGAACCTGGCTGATGTCTCGGCCTTCCAAGAGCTGTAACACATCGAGCAGCGTCTGATCCGGCGCCACGATGCGCAGCTGCGACACAGACGTCATGGCCTTGACGACCGACACCTGGGCCCAACGCTCCTGCGGCACTGCTTTAATGTGGTGCGCCGGCATCGTATCCAGCGCAATGCCGCGTTCGGCGTTGAGTCGCGATAGACTGACTATGGCCACCAGACCGAGCAAGGTCCAGCGCGCACTCCATGCTCCGAGTGTTCTACGTGCTGTCATATCGTTTCTCCAGATGGTCTACAGGACTTGCTGATCCGGCCCCGGACTCAGTGAACGTTCTTTTTTTCTGCCTTTCATCAGGACGACCACGCCGACGATTCCAATGATCACGGCTAACAGGCCTAGTACAGCAAACGGGTCCATGTTCATTCTCCCGGTTTACACGATGCGGCCGATCACAGAGACAGCGGCTCAGCTCGCGAGGATCGGCCACCGCGGTTATGGTACAGGTGCCGGATTCGGACTCAGGATGCGGCACTTCGGCGGTTAGCCAGAATCAGCGGATCGATCCGTTCGCACAGTTGACGCAGCGCCAGCCAGGTAATTCACACCATTCGAGCATGACTCCCTCGAATCCGTCGACGTCCACCGGCACCATAAATCCGTGACAACGGGGACATGCCTCCCGGCTCTTCCGCAATCGAGCTCATATTTCTGACTCCCTCCCGACCACATCTACCTGACGCGCGCTCATCTTGGAGCACTGAACGCTGCATCGCGGTCTGCGTACGTATGGTACCGAATCGCCTGGTTCCGGACTACTGGGGAATGCCCTAGTGGCGGCGAAGACTCACCCGGCGAATAAACTCCAAGTCGGTTCTCCGCAGGCCTCATCACAGTTCCTCATGGTTCGAGAAGAACCGCGTTAGGCTCCCCGGCGGACAGATGCAGGAACGGAATAAACCTCTCCCCTGTAGGACGGGCGCTCTCTCGGCACCGTGACTGAGACATTTATGTTACGTAACTGGGTCCATCCCTAGTTTTTCAGTATGAGCGAGTCCGTACAATTCCCTCTCGACAACACACAGGACACCAGACATGAGGTTTCGCATGACGAAGGAGCTGTCTATGTTTTCGACATTACACACTCAACCGCAATTCCAGGCTTCGCCAAAGCCGACACATTGTTGCGCACACAGCCGCATGCTCGCCGACGTGCTCACCCCACAAGGCCTAAAGACCGGAAAGATCCGCTGCCTCGAGTGCGGCGCCGTCTTCAACGATCCCGCGCTCAACAGTGAAACCCTTGGCGGGAGATGAGCCAGATGGAGGAGATCTTGTTCGAAGAGCGACATGGCGAGAGAGAGCGTGACCGGCATCGTCCGCTCGCGGGAGAGCCTAGAAATTCGGAAGGAGGGACTGACTCAACACAGAAAGGAGCATTGCGATGAGACAGATATACGTTTCGTTGAGGATCCTGTGATGGTTCGCCGTACCGGGCTTTGTTTTCGCCGACTGGTCGGCATACTCCCAACGGTACTGGACCGACCGCCACACAATCGACCATGGTTTACTTGAGCGGGATTCGTTGATCCACCGCATAGAGTCCCCCACCTTCGAAGACCACTTCGGTCTGAGTCCCGGGAGAGACAGGGGACAAAGCGAGTCAGAGCCCGATCGGCGGAGCGATTCAGCCGTGTCCGGCCAAGGTATGCGGTCCTACGACGCATTTCTCGGACCGTCATTCGATATGCCCGATAGTGTCCATGGCCACTCTCGTATGTCCGATCCCTGGTGGGGGCGCAGAGGGGAAGGCGAGCCGATGCTCAAGGACTTGAAGGACATGAACCGCGATCCGATGAGAAGCCCATAGCCTTGCAGGGCACGTGAATCATCCACTAGCAGAATGGATGGGGCGTAAATTGTCCTGTTCTGCCCATACCAGTGAAAAGTGATGCTGTTAGGTTCCGATCCGATTCACGTGGTCGATTTCGATAATTCGCTTATGACCAGCGTCGCCGTGTGCTCTACCTGGGTCCCGAGGTCCACCGCCATCGGCTGATCTCAGGCATGTCTTCGCCATGCTCGGCGATGTACAGTTTGTGCTCGACACGTTTGTCGCGGATGGCCTGTTTCGCATAGTCGGCGCGGGAACCG